>NZ_QFDM01000001.1:0-337226 GCF_023702065.1 Methanoculleus oceani
GCGTAGGGACTTGAGTTAACTCTTCAAACGTCTCCAGATCGCTTGCTTGATGTCTGGGGACTGTCTCGAACTTCTTTTCTTCGGGGTGTTGTTTGCACCGTGCACGGATTTCCAGTTCCAATCGCCAGGGGGGGGGGGGCGGAGGGGGAGGGGGGCTTGCCCCCCTCCCCTGTCCCCACCCCCCAGACGCGATACCCAGTGGAAATCCGTGTATGGAGTATGCAACCGAAAAGGAAGTATGAACCGCTCGAAGAGCACTGCTCAAACTTCAACTACTCCACCGGCAGTCTCCTCCTCAAACTGTCGGAGCCACAGCTCCGCGCAGGCTATCCGCCAGAACTCGGTGGAGTACGCGCTCTTCCCCTCAAGGAACTCCCAGTAGTTCCGGAGCACCTGTTCCGCGTCCCAGTAGGGCCGCCGGGAGAACTCGGGCGAGGAGAAGAGCGCGAGGATATGGGATGCAAGTTCGTCCTTCATCCAGACCTCTTCGGGGGTGACGAATCCCATCTTGTCCATCCTGCACCGGACGGCGTCGGGGACCAGCCCCCGGATCGCCCGCCGGAGGACGTACTTCGTGACGCCGCGGCGGACCTTCTGGTCGAGCGGGAGCCCTGCGAGGTACTCCACCAGCCGGTAGTCGAGGAACGGGACCCGGGCCTCGATCGAGAAGGCCATCGAGTTCCGGTCCTCCCAGTGCAGCAGGAGGGGAAGGTTCGATGCCGTGACCTCCCGTTTCAGCACCTCGTCAAGCGATCCCGCATACCGGAGAACCTCCGGCACGGACCCCCGGAGAAGGCCCCGCCGCTCCGAACGGACCCGGAACTGTCGGGTCGCCCACGAGAAGAAGGACCGGTGGTGCCGGGCACTCCCGATTCCCTCCCGGAGAGCGGCGGCGACGTTGCCGCTCCGGAGGAGACCGCGGATGTAGGGCGCCTGGTAGGCGATGTACCCTGCAAGCTGCTCGTCGGCACCCTGCCCGTCGAGGACCACCTTCACCTCGCTTTGGGCAAGCCGCATCACGCAGTACTGGGCATAGATCGAGAGAGACGCAAACGGCTCGTCCTGCATATAGAGCAATCTCCCGATATCCTCCCAGAGCCCGTCCGTGCCCGGTATCGTCCGGCGGCTGGCAACGCCCGTCGCCGCGACCACCGTATCGATATGCCGGCTCTCGTCGAACCTTTCGTCATCGAAACAGACCGAGAACGTCTTCTGCCGGTCCCCGACGCTCTCCGGACTCTCCGCCCGCAGGAGAACGTTGATCAGGGCGGTGACCGTCGAGGAGTCGATGCCTCCCGAGAGGCAGGTTCCGACCGGGACGTCGCTTCGAAGCCTGAGCCGGACGGCATCGGTCAGGAGGTCCCGGACCTTCCCCGCTGCGGCTTCGTCGTCGACCCCTCCCGGGGCGGGGTTCATCGCGAAATCCCAGTAACGCTCCTGCTCCCCGACGCCCTCCTCCGAGACGACGACCGCGTGGGCCGGCGGGAGCTGGAAGATGCCGTCGTACATCGTCCCGGCGGTATGGTCCGCGACCCCCCACGCAAGAAACGTCGAGAGCATCCGGTCGTTCGGCCTTCTCCCCGCTTCAGGATGCTCACGGAGCGCCTTGATCTCCGAGGCAAAGAGGAACGACCCTCCGACCACGGTGTAGTAGAACGGCTTGACGCCCAGGCGGTCCCGGGCGCAGAAGAGTTCGCGGCGCCGCTCGTCCCAGAGGGCAAACGCCCACATCCCGTTGAACCGGGTGAGGCAGTCCCGCCCCCACTCCTCGTAGGCGTGCAGGATCACCTCCGTATCGGTCGCGGAGGCGAAGCGATGGCCGGCGGCCAGCAACTCCTCCCGGAGCTCGCGGTAGTTGTAGATCTCGCCGTTGAAGACAATCTGAAGCGATCCGTCCTCGTTTCCCATCGGCTGCCGGCCTTCGTCGGAGAGGTCGATGATCGCGAGGCGGCGGTGGGCGAGGCCGACCGGGCCGGAGAAATGGCTCCCCTCGCCGTCGGGCCCGCGATGAGCCAGCCGCTCCGCCATCGCCCCGACGAGGGCCGTATCAGCCGCATCTCCGTTCAGGGCAAACTGCCCGGCAATACCGCACATACCAGGAGTCGATCACTCGTCGGAACAGGTCTTGTTCAGGCCCGTGCCGTTGATGTCGCAGGAGGGGCAGGGGCCCGAACCGTTCACCACCCGGTAGGCGTCCGCGAGGACCGCGGAGTTCGCGAGCATACCCGCGATCAGGATAACCTCCAGGATCTCGGCCCGGGTCGCGCCCTTCGCCATCGCCGACTGCATGTGGTACTCGACGCAGTGGCTGCACTTGAGCGCGGCGCCGACCGCGAGGCTGATCAGCTCGATCACCTTCGGCTCGAGCTGGCTGGTCTCGACAACGGCGCCCTTGTAGAGCAGGTGCGATATGAGGATCTCGGGTCGTTCCGCCATCCGCTCAAAGATCAGGGGGACCCTGCCGTATTCGGCCTCGATCTCCCGGAGGAGCTCCTCCGCGATGACGTCCGACCCCCGTTCTGCAACCCTCGTGAGTATCTTCTCGAAATCCATCGCTACACCAATATCCCGGTTTCCGAGAAAGGTTTAATCCGGATCAATATGTAATTGCGCATTCGTGACGGCGTAACGTCGGCGATATCCCCGATGGCGACCCCATCGGCGACCTCGAGCGACCGCACGGCATCGGCGTACGAGTCGTAGGGAAGTTTCACCCGGAGCCCCTCCATCTGGGCGGTCACCGGCGTCGGGTGCGTCAGCATGGTGACCTCGTGGATCTGCTCCTCGACGATCGCCATCAGGCGGGGCGGGAAGACAGAGAGGGGGTCCTTTGCGAGGTTGTCCCGCCGGGCGTCCAGGGTGCGGGAGACCTCGTCCACCAGTTCGTCGAGTTTCGCGAGCTCCTCGGGGCGCTTGAACCGGTGCATGATCCGGCCGACGCCCCCGACGTACCCCTCGACAGGCGGGTCGATGATCCGCATCAGGGTTTCGCGGTCCGGGGCTCCGGTCACGACGATCGGCACGTGGATCCCCCGCCTGAGCACCGGAAACTTCTGCCGGATGCATTCTTCAAAACTCCCGAGCGCGTAGACGGCGAGATCGTGCTCGTTGATGACGTCCCGCTCCTCGTCGTTTAAGTTTGCGATCCGCTTGCCGAATCCCCGGGAGAGCCCGACCATGTTGGTCTTCGCGCCTGCCCGCCGGAGGTACTCGGCGATGTCGCAGGAGGTATGGGGGAGGTGGTGGATCTCCAGGCTCGGGCTGACCACGGCGATCTCGGTCCCGACGAGGGGCGCCTCGATCACCTCGCCGGCGAGCGGCTTTGCAACCTCCCGTATCAGGTCGATATCGTCACGCGGCACGAACGACTGGAGCACGACGTCCTGGGCCATGACGTGTTTCTGCACGATGTAGCCCCCGAGGTCGTCGATCAGGTCCATGATCTCGTCGTGCCGGTAGACACCCCCCTTGTAGGTCACCGGCACCAGCGTCGTCACAGCGTCACCCCCATCTTTGCGAAGATCGGCGCGACCATCGTCTCCACGATGTCGGCCGGCAGGGTATCCTCGCTTGCCACATAGTAAAACTTCTCGTCCCGGATATACTGGCGGCGGACCTTGAACCCCTCGGGGGCAATATACTGGAGCGCGTAGATGACGTCCTTATACAGCGTTTCGCTCGGGTCGGCCACCACCATCCGCTCGAGATCCCCCTCCCCCGCCAGCGCCGCCGGGAGGACGACGGTGAACCGGTCGGGCTGGTCGACGTTCTCCTTACCGTAGCGGGCCCAGAGTTTCTGGAGCAGCGGTGCAAGGTAGGTCTCGTCGCCGATATCGAGGACAACCTCCCTCTCGCCGGGGTTGACGTTTGCAAAGTCGGCAACGCGGATCTCACGCGGCATGTGGCGGAGCAGTCCGGCGGCGACGAAGATCGGCACCTTCGGGTCGACGTAGATGTGCAGCCGGTCGATCGCCTTGATGAGATCGAGGTCCTGGAGGACATCGGCCGCGATCCGCTCGTAGGCGTCCCTCCCGACCTCGTCCGGGGACTCGACCACGAAGTAGTTCAACGGGGGCATCTATTCTCCCTTGATGAATCCGGATGCAAGCAGAGCAGACCCGACCGCGCCGATGTACTGTGAGTGGGGCGGGACGACGATCTCGGTCTGCAGGAGCTGGCCCATCGCGTAGACCAGCCCCTCGATCAGCGAGGTGCCGCCGACCATGATCACCGGCTCCTTGATGTCGATCTCCTGCAGCTGCTGCTCGAAGACCTGTTCCGCAACGCTGTGGCAGGCCGCAGCCGCCACGTCCTCACGCGAGCTCCCTGCGGCGAGCGCGTTCACCAGGCTCTGCGTCCCGAAGACGATGCAGTAACTGTTCATCGGGACGTTCTTCCCCATGCCCTTCATGGCCAGGGGCCCGAGCTCGGTGATGTCCACGCCGAGACGTTTCGCGGTCATCTCCAGGAACCGGCCGCTCGCCCCTGCGCAGATTCCGCCCATCGTGAAGGTCCCGGGGATGCCGTCGAGCACGCTGATCGCCTTGTTGTCCATGCCGCCGATGTCGATGACGGTCGAGGCGCCCCGCTGGTGGCCGGCGAGGTAGACGGCGCCTTTCGAGTTCACCGTCAGCTCCTCCTGGATCAGGTCGGCCCCGAGGTGCTTGCCGATCAGGAACCGCCCGTATCCGGTGGTCCCGATCGCCTGGATATCCTCACGGGTGAGCCCCGCCATCTCGAGCGCGTCAGCAACCGCGCTCTCGGCGCTCTTGATCACCTCGGTCGTCGGGTGCCATCCGGTGCCGACGATCTCGTTGTCCTTCATCACGACCGCCTTCGTCGTGCTCGACCCCGAATCGACGCCCATCGTGATCCCGGTCTGCTCCTCGCGGGCGAGGAGGGCTCTCCGGCGTGCGATGGTGGTCAGCGCCTCCATCCTGGTGAGAAGGGTGCCCGAGGTCGTCCGCTCGGTGAAAGAGTAACTCACCACCGGCAGCCGCGAGTGCTCGTGGATATACCGCCGGAGTTCGTTTCGGACGATCGCCGCCTCGGCACACCGGAAGCAGGTGCCGATGAAGACCCCGTCCGCATCGACCTTCCCTTCCACCAGGGCCTTGCCCCGGGCGATCATCAGTTTTAAGTCGGCGCTCCGGACGTCCAGCCCGAACGCATCGACCGCCCGCTCGACGTCGGCGAGCGCGATGTCGGGGAAGAAGACTTCCGCGTCCACCGATTCGGCGGCTTCGTAGATCTCCTTCTGGACGCCGCTGTATTCCGGCCCGCAGGAGAGCTGGGCGATCCGCACCTTCCGACTCACGCTTCACCCTCCTTTTCGAGACCGGCAAGGAACTTCCTGACTGCGGCGACGAACTGCACGCCCTCCTCCTCGTTTGTGGGGTACTTCAACTCAAGGATCGGGATGCCGCTCTGGCGCAGGGTGAAGAGGATCAACTCGTCGGTGCGGGCGCATCCCATGCACCCGAACGCAAGGTCGGCGTCGGTGACGATGACCGCGGCCTCGGCCTCCTCGAGGAGCGGACCGTAGATAGCCATCCGCCCCCGGACGCCGGACGGCACCTCGACGGCCGCGTACTTCAGGCCACGCTTGGGCTCTTCGGGAGTGATCTGCAGGGGCGGGGAGTCTACCCCGGCGGTCTGTATCCGCTCGCGGATACCAAGGGCTGCACCGAGCGGTTTATGGCCGAACCGGGCTACCAGGTCGGAGAGAATGAGGCTCGTTGCAGGATAAATAAACACCTTTGCCATTCTGTTCAGGACTCCTCTGTCTCTATGAGTTTTTGTAGCCGCTTGATATCGAGTTTGGGTTTCTTCTCCCGTGCGGGCGGCGTCGGTTCCGGCACCTCCGCCTCCTCGCCCCGCCGGTCGAGTTCCTCGAGGCCGCGGGTGATGTAACGGAGGATGCGGAACTCCCGTTCGTGGCCGAGGTAGCCCGGCCTCGCTCCGCCGAGGTTCGCCCGGCACCGTCTCGGGTCCCCGGGAGGGAACCCCCGGTCCTTGACGAAGATATGGCTCGGGTCGAAAGCGCGGATCACTTCGATGAGGCGGTCGACGGACTCCGGTTCGCCCGTCACCTGCAGCCCGAAACACGTCTCCTTGATCAGGACGCCCTCGGACGCTTCGTATGCCCTGAGCGCGAGCTCGCCGGGGGTCATGGACGGGGACTCGACAAAGACGTATTTGGTCACCGTGCCCACGTAGTCGGGAATATACTCGGCCATCACTTCACCTCCTTCACGTATACCGTCGTCCCCTCGCGCATCTTATCGAGGTTCCCGGCATCGAGCACCTTCCCGATGACGTTCGTCCCCGTAAGCGGCTCGGATGTCGGGCCGAACTCGGCGTTCGGCGTCGTGCGGACGCCGATCATACCGGCGCCCCGCCGCGAATCGTTCGTCATCGCGAGGGTGAACGCCGGCACCTCGCCTGCGGGGGTGTTCTCCGGGATGATCCCGACGCCCTTTCCGATCTTCGGCTTGAAGAGGAAGACGTCCTCGAACCGGAAGGCGAGCGGCATCTTCCCGACGGCATGATGCTTGAGCCCGGTCACTTCACGGAAGATCGTGACCGACCGGGGCGCGGCCGCCTCGTCGAGGGTGATGCTGACGACATGGCCGGCCGGCTCCGTTGCGACCCTGACCTCCCCTGCGGCCAGCACCTCGAGCGTCGTTGCCGGGGTCTGGCCGACCACCACGCGGTCGCCAACGGCTTCGTCTGCGGTGAGGGAGACGCCCCGCCGGGCGGCGACCGCCCCGGCGTCTGCAAGCGAAAGACCGACCAGATCGAACTGCTCGGGTTCTGCACGGATAGCGAAGAGGTCGCCCTCGCCGGCAAACCGTACGAGTTCGATACCGTGGATAACCCGGCCTACGACGGTATGCACCGGGCTTGCCGATACGCCCTGCGTGTAGATGTAGACCGCTCCCGAGGATTTCCCTGCCGTCCTGACCGTGACGGTTCCTTCAAGCCTCGGCCCGGAGAACTCAAGAGGGACTTTCGTCGGCACCAGGTGCGTATCGGCGATGTAGGTGCTGCTCGAACGACCCGCCAGGAATTCGCCGCTCTGAACGGAGAGGAGGAAGTGCTCGACGCTCCGGGCGGTTGCGGTATCTATCCCGTCTCCCCCGAAACCCTGGACTTCCGCCTCCACGTAGGAGACGACCTGCATCCCGTCTTCGAGCGGGAACTCCGCATCGCGGGTGATGATCGCGTGCGACCGGTCGGCACGCCGGAGCACCCGCTCGACCCCGGTGATCCGGTCGCCTTCGCCGATCCGGTCGAGCAGTCCCCGCCCGGTGACGACCCTCCCGATGACGCCGCCGTCCGACGGGGCGCCGTAGTCGGCGGCATGCCGCATACGTGCAAATATCAGGTAGGAAAGGGACGGGTCGTAGCCGCCGCACCCGAGGATCACGTCGCCCCGTTCATACCGGCCCGGCTCCCGTGCCGGCCGGACGCCGGACTCGAACGGCCCGAAAGCGGCGGCGTAGCGGTCCTGCCAGTGCAGGCGGAGCCGTTCGGCAAGCCCGGGCTGAAAAAGCCGGGAGACCGTCGTCGGCTCCGCCACCTCGACGACCATATCGCCGGCCGAGGTGACGAACCTGATCTCCCGTGACTCCGCCGCATCCTCCTCGAGTGCCGGGCGGATGACGGCGACGCTGCACCGGAAGTCCCATCCAGGGAGGAGATCCCCGAGCCGGGAACCCGCCGGAACTAGAATGTGTTTTCCGTCCAGGAGGATCTCCATCACATGCTCCTCAGGGGGCTCCGCCGGCCCCCATCACTTTTCGTTCGTCCTCGGTGAGGTGGGCGAGCACCTCCTCCGTCGGGCCCATCTGGATGATCTTGCCTCCCCGCATGAGGGCTACGCGGTCGCAGATATCTCTCACAAATTCCATATCGTGCGAGACCACGATAAATGTCTCGTCCATCTCCTCGCGGGCGTGGAGGATCGAGTGCTTCACGTCGATCTTCGTGATCGGGTCCATCGTGCCGGTCGGCTCGTCGAGGACGACGAGCAGGGGCTCGCGGATGAGAACCTGGGCCAGCGCCACACGGTGTTTCTCGCCCTCGGAGAGCTGACCCGGATAGCGGTCCAGGATCTCCTTGCTCTTCTCGGGCGTAAACCCGGCCATCCCGAGGGTGATGATCGCCTTCCTCATCGCGAGTTCCTTGGGGAACTCAAGGCCGATGGCGTCGGTGAGGTTGTCGAGCACCGTCCTGTGCGGGTAGAGGTCGTATTCCTGGTGAAGGAGGCCGATGTAGCCCTTCGCCCGGCCGCGGTTTTCGATGCCGGGTTTCGTCATATCGATCCAGTCGTCCCCGATCCGGATGTTCATCTCGCCGCTGGTGGGCTCGAGGATCCCGGATATGATCCGGGAGAGGGTCGTCTTCCCTGCACCGCTCTTGCCGATGATCCCGAAGATCTCCTTCTCGCCGACATCGTACGAGACGCCGTTCACCGCCCGGACCACGCCGCGGTCGACCGAGAGGTAGCGCTTGACCACGTCCCGGGCGACCAGGATCTTCTCGCCGACCTCCCCGATCTCGTGCTGCTCGACGTCGCTGTAGTTCTCCATGAACCGGTGGATGACTTCATCGGGGGCCCCGATTCCCTTGATCTCCCCGTTTTCAAGCAGGATCGCCCGGTCCACGACATCCTCGATGACGTTTGAGAAGTGGGACGTGATCACCATCCCCATATCGTTCTTCTGCGCGCTCTCGATGAGCATCCGGTGAACGAGCGTCGCGGTCTCCGGATCGAGCGTCCCGGTCGGCTCGTCCGCAAAGAGCATGAACGGGTTCTTCGCGAGCTGCCGGGCGAGCACCACCCGCTGCTTCTCGCCGCCGGAGAGGTCGCGGGCGATGTGCATCATCCGGTGGGAGAGCCTGACCTGATCGATGAGGTCGGCGGCCCTGCTGACCGCTTTCTCCGCGGGATAGCCGACGTCGTCGAGCGCCCGCAGGATGTTCTCGATCACCCGGTCGTCACCGTAGAGGGCGAACGTCCGCTGAAACATGATGGCGGTCCTTCGCATGATCCGCCGCTTCATTGCTGCGCTTTCTTCCGCCCAGAGGTCGACGTCGACCGGTTTGAGTTCGCCCCCGCAGGTGGGGCACGGCTTTCCCGCCTCGCTCGGGACGCCGATGTAGTCGCACGCATCACAGGCGACGACGTGATAAACGATCGCACCCCGTGTCGGGGGCTGGTCCACGCCCCGCATCAGGTGCATAAGAACGGTCTTACCGGCCCCGCTTCTTCCGATAATACCGACCGTCTCTCCCTCCGCCACCTCGAAATGTATGCCTTTGAGCACAACGGTTCCGTTGAACTCCATGCAGAGGTCCTTTACCGTAATGAGTGGGGTCATCTTGAGCTCCTCGTTAAACTAATCTTCTCGTGGTATCATATTAGGGTTTATATTGTTGCACTTTTCCCGGCCGCCGCGGTATCCGCGAGGAGTTCCGCCACAATACCGGGCACCTCGCTGACGTTCCGGATCACCCGGTCTGCGGTGGTATAGAGTATATCCGGTTTCCGATCGGACTGCTGTTCGGTGAGCACCGCGAGATCCGCCTTCCGGAAAGCGTTCAGGTCGTTGATGGCATCCCCTACCATAACAACCTTGTCATACTGCTCCTGGAGGTCTTCGACGATCCGGGCCTTCATCGAGGGGGTCGCGACGCCGTAGACCCGTTCCCGGGGGATGCCGAGGTAGTCGCCCATCCGTTCGAGCTTTGCGACGCGGTCCCCGGACGCTATGTATGCGGGAACGCCCATCCGGTGCAGTTCGCTGACGGCCTCTCTCGCACCGTCAAACGGTCTCCCCCCCGTCGTCACCGTGAACTCGATGCAGGAGAGGTCCATATTCAGGATCACGCCGCTGTTCATGGTGACGATCGACTCTCTCTTGCAGCAGTTCCAGACCTGCCTGATACAGGCCTGCAGATCGCTGATACGGGCATGCCTGTCGGTATAGAGGAGCTCCGCGACCTCCTCGGCGGGGATGACCCGCCGCGAACAGGCCACCCCGAAGCCTATGGAGCGCTCCAGGAAGAACTCCGAGAGGAGCCGGTCCTCCGGCGCTTCCATGACGTCCCGGGAGTGGAGGTGGAGTACGACGAGCACTCGCGCATCTGATCCGAAGGTGATGGTCGTGGTCTCGACCTCGGTCAGCATCTCGTCGTGAAGGAGATCGCGTGCTACACGGTAGGTCCGGAGAAGTGTGCCCGCACTATCGAAAACAACGGCTACCGACATCTATTCTCACGTCAATAAGTCTATGTAGTGGTCGTCTGAATGAATGACTATGTTACTGAGTGAGACGGCAGCAAGCATAAAGAGTATGGAGATCCGGGGCGCCGGCAGGATCGCACGGGCGGCGGTGGAAGCACTGGCCGATTATGCCAAAAATCTCGACGCGTCCGACCCCGAGACCTTCAAACGGGAGATGCAGAGGGCGGCCGATATCCTCACCGGGACCCGCCCGACCGCCGTCTCGCTCCCGAACGCGGTGAGAAGCGTTATGCGGGCCCTCGACTCATTCGAGTCCGTGGAGGCCGCACGGGACGCGGTTCTTGCCCGGGCAGCGGAGTTCGTCGATCACTCGGAGCACGCGGTCGAGCGGATAGCGGCGATCGGGGCACGCCACATATCCGACGGCGACGTCCTCCTCACCCACTGCAACTCCGAGGCGGCGCTCGGGTGCATCCTCGAGGCACACCGGCAGGGCAAAGAGTTCGAGGTCTACGCGACGGAGGTGCGGCCCCGGGGCCAGGGGCTCGTCACGATCAGGACCTTGAACGACGCCGGAATCCGGACGAACTACATCGTCGACTCGGCGGTCCGCTACTTCATCAACGACGTCGACCTCGTCTTCGTCGGCGCCGACGCGATCGCGGTGAACGGCGCGGTGGTGAACAAGATCGGGACCGCCCAGATCGCGCACGCCGCACACGAAGCCCGGACGAACGTCATCGTGGCGGCCGAGACCTACAAATTTGCTCCGAGGACCATCCTCGGGGAACTGATCGAGATCGAGGAGCGCGATCCCGACGAGGTTCTGCCCCGGGCGGTGGCGGAGGAACTTCCGTTCGTCCAGGTCAGGAACCCGGCCTTCGACGTGACGCCCGCGGAGTACGTCGACCTGATCGTCACCGAGCAGGGGGCGATCCCGCCGGGGCTGGCGTATACGGTGATCCGGGACTGCCTGGGGTGGAAGATCGAGGAGTTGCGGTGAATACGGTGTTCGATGAGGAACCGCTCGATGAGGAGACACTCAGGAAGATCGAGCGGTCGCTTGAGGACCTCAGGGCAGGGCGGACCTATACCCTGGAGGAGGTCATGGCGGAACTGAAGGGGGGTGACCGGCGTGGTCGTCGCGGCGACGGCCCGCGATGACACAGAGAGCGTCTCGCGGCTCGTAGCGGTGCAGGGAGGCGAGGAGCCTGCACCGCTTGCCGGCGAAACGTCCGGATGAGAGGTCTTATGTCTCCGGGGGAGTATCGGGGATATACGACGGGTACGTCTTGTAGACGGAGGAGACCATGCATGACTCGTTGACCTGGACGACAATCATCGAGGCGGTCATGCGGTCGTCGGGGTCCGGGTCCCCGAGGCGAAAGAGAATCTGGGTGTAGTTCACATTCCTCTCAGGATAGGAGCCCTTTGAAAATACGATCGTATCGATGCTCTTGTTGCCCAGCAACCCGACGACCTCCGGATCATGGAGCGCCACGGTCAATGCGTCGCGCGACGTGATCCTCTCCGGGCATGCAACCCCTGCCGTGGCGGGCTCGCCCTGCGCTGCAAGGAGATAGTCGACCCCGGTTCCAGCGATGAAGGCCAGGATTACGAGGGCAGCAGTCAACGGTTTTACACTATTCATAACCTGATACACCTTTGATTACCATGCCGCGGGGGGCATCGGCGATGGAGACTTCGCGATTCCTCCTTATACCTTTTCTCGGACAAACACCAATTTGTCCGGGCGTTCGAAGGCTCCGGATCGGAAGAAAGAGGTGGTCTACCAGCATCGGAGCCTGACGTGTCGGCGCTTCCCTTGGAGACTGGGGGCAGGCAGAACGCGTGCATTCGGCATTTTTCCGACCCTGTCGTCACCGCAGGTCCATCCGCATGAAACGGGTGTACGCCGCTCCGAAGAAGATCGCCGGTAACGCAAGCATCGCGACGATCGGCTGCCAGATGAGAGCGATCAGGCCGGGTAGATCGGGAAGCGGGTCCTCCATGGGGTTGGGCGTCCTCAAGGCAAAGGGGTCGGGGATGATCCACATCGAGAACCGTGGATTGGTGATCGCCAGCGAGAGTTCCAGGTAATTCCTTTGTGGCGAGAGGAGGCGGACGGTCGCTCCGATACGCTCCTGGTGTTCGAGGTAGGCTCGCTCCTCCTCCCGGTACTGCAGCCACACCTCCTCGGTGAATTGCGGGTCGCTCGTGTCCACCGGTTCCGGGGGTGTTCCGGCAACCGCATCGGTAAGGATGCCGCCGAAGATCGGTACGATGGAGGAGAAGACGAAGATAGTGACCAGGGACCAGACAAGAGCGCTCCCGCTGTCGGCAACGACCGCCGAGGCGAGGAGAGCGACCGAGAAGAATGTGAAGAGGTAGACCAGCGAAACGAACCAGAAGACCAGGATCGCACCGAGTTCGGCAGGCGACGGGACGATTGCAAAGAGCAGGAGGAGCGCGAGCGCGATGAGAACCGCGATGCTCATCGCCAGCGTCAGGGCGGCGAATCCACCGAGCGCCTTGCCGGTGATCACCTCGTCGCGAAAAACCGGACGAGAAAGGAGGGTTTTGAGCGAGCCTGACCAGCGTTCCCGCGTGATCAGGTCGAACCCGGTCGCGATCGCAAGCAGCGGGCCGTAACTCGCGACCATCGAGGAGAGGTTGAGGAAGACCGTGAGGAGAGAGGGCTTCTCCGGCATCCACCCGGGATAACCCAGGAACTTCGGCACCGGCGCGGTACCGTCGGAGTATGCCGCGAGTTTCTCGCTGTAGTTCTCGACGCCCTCGTAGAGGGAGACGGAGCAGAGGATCAGGAAGAGGAGGAGGACAAGGGTGAACCGCCGGCTCGCGAGGTGGTCGGCAAACTCTTTCCATGCCACGAGGAGCGTGCGATTCGGACCGGATACCCGGTCTGCCATCCTCTTGTCTTCCACGAATCCGTTACCACCCCGGGTTATAATTTTCAGAAAGAACCTCTCCCGAATGGGCGTTCATCCATATTTCAGCCGCCCTCGGCGGATCCTGCGAGCGGTGCCGCTCGTCGTCGAACGTGATGTGCCAGGCAAGAGGCACCGCGACCGGTTCCGTTGATGGACGTTGCCGTGCGTTCAGGTCGTACCACCGCAACTCTGTCGACCGGATGGCGAACTCGCCGGGATCCTTGCCGTAGGTATCGTTGAGGTACGCCAGAACCCGTTCCTGTACCGCGTCTTCCGGGATCGAGGGGTCAGGATCGGCCATGGTGTCGTTGTTCGATACTTTCCAGAATTTAGAAAAAGAGACGACGCGGCCGTTGACCGAATCGATTGCAAGGATGAACCCGTCATACAGGCAGAGAACGCCGTCGATCGAGCGCCGATACACGAAATGGTACGGGCCGTTTCGCGAACCCAGCGGTGTATCTACCATAGAGAGTGCGGCGTCGGTCTTCACGATGTTCGAACTCTCGGTTCGCTCCCGGAGATACGCATCGGCAATCTCTTCCGCCGCATCGATCGTGATTGCAGGATCATCAGACCGGAAATAGTCGCGGCCATCCTGGAAATGCACCATCTCCCCGTCGACAGCATCAATCGATACCATGATATCGTCTGCAGGATCGCGGTCGTCTTCCGCTTTCACCCGGAACCGCCAGACGTCGCCGTAGGTCTGCACATCGTACGGTTCGGCGACCATCCGTTCGATCCGGATCCCGGGGATCTCCCGCTCCAGTCCGGCCGCGGCGAGAAAACGCGCTTCTTCCTCGCCGATCAGGCCGTCCGGCGACGGTTGGGCCGGTGTCACCCCGGGTGACGCTGTCGCCTCCGGCGATGTCGGTGCAGCCGGTCCGTCTCCACCGGCATCCGTCCCGACACACCCCGCCGACGCTGCCAAACAGGCAAGGAGGAGGACTGCTGCGAGTGTGTAACCGATTTTGTTGATAGGTTTCATGGTTCTATCCTCATTTCACGCATGCCCCGGGAGGCCGCGGAACCGCAAGGGCTATTCCTGTTCACAGCCGCCAGCACCATCAGCCTCCAGGCACGCCGTGGGAGCCGGGAAACGACGCCAATCGAGATCCGCAGACTCACGCAGGATACCGCATGCGGTATCGCCAATCGAGACGTTGTTGTCCGTCTTTATACCTTTTCTGTGCCAATCATCAATTCGACCGGATATTCGAAGGCCCGTATCGTGAATCAGATCCGTTCTGCAGATGCAGGAGCCTGCTACTCCGGCACAATCCCCGAACACCGGCTGCAGGCCGATCGGGCACGTCTGCGCGGCGCCGGCGGGGGCCGGAGATGTGCCGGACTGAAGGTGGCAAGAGCCTTCATCCGCAAGACAGACTCACACGGTATGTTCCGCCGGCACCCGTGCGGGTTCGGGGCTGCGGTCATGCACATACTCCGCCAGCATTCGAGAGGAGTTGTCGGTGAGAGTATACCGCACATACCGCCCCTCCCTCTCGGACGTTACAATCCCCTGGTGTTCCAGATATTTTACGTGCGTATAGACTGTGGCTTTGGACAGACCCGACTCTTCGGCGAGTTCTTCGGTGCGTGTACCCCCATTCAGGGAGATCTGTGTTATAATTCCCCGCAGGGTGTCATCACCCATGGCAATGATAAGAGCCTCTTTTTCAGCAGAGTACGGCGAACCTGTGGCGAAATAATGGCATCTCCCCCTGCTCCTGATCGCCTTCAACAGGCCTGCGGACTCCAGTCTTTCCAGATGATACCCAAGTGTCCCTCTCGTCAGGGACATCTCCTTCAGCAACTTCCTGAAATGCAACCCCGGGTTTGCCTTGATGAAACTCAGGGTCTCAAGCCTCCGCGGGCTGTCCAGAACATTCTTTCTGGAGATTCGTTTGTACCCGAGGTAGCCGACGGCCTTCAGGGGGAGAAGGGTCTCGAACGGGGCCACCGTTAACTGGGGAAACACGCATAGCAGCAGGACGAGCCAGAGCGGGATCGGGTCGATCTCCTGCACCTTCTCGCCCGATACAGATATACCAGGCTCTTGCCCGACGTTTCTAGAAGGCCGGACCGTGTATTCGGTGGCATCGGCAACCGATACCAGCAGTACCGAAAAAAGGATCGAGAGGGTGAGTAACCGGAGAAGTCTGCCCGGTTCAGCGCAGGTAAAAGTTGAGGGTGTATGGTCTCTGGAACGGCACCCGCTCGCCGTATACATCGGATGTCCGGGTTCCTGGTTCCACATAATTGCTATCTGGGTCAATGTCGATATCAATCCTGTTATTTGTCTTCCCATCGCTATCGTCGCGGAACGTGGCGGGCCTACTCCCCGGAAGGACGTATGTCAACATCCGGGTTGAGGCTCAGTCCTCCGGATACACTCTGGATGTGCGACACCGCTTCCGACATAGAACCGGTGCCTGTTAGTCTCACCCTGGCCGATGCTGTCGCACAGCCGCAGGATCATTACCGGAATCGTCCGACGCCGGAGGGCGGGTACCCGCCCTTCAGTTGCCGACACCGGGGGCACAGCGAAGAAGGCAACGGCCGACAGCAGGGCAAGAGTTATACATTTTCTCTTTTCTGATACCTCAATGTCGTATTCCATATTTTATGAGTTTTATAGCACAAACACCAATTCTATTCTCGTCTCTGCCCCCATTTATTCCCGGGGGCGAACTTGCCTGAAAAACCATCACAACCGGATTGGGGCCGGAACAGTCATACCTGAAGAAACGGGTGCAGTATTGACGTGCCGGGACAGCCTGCGCGCAGCGTTGAACTGCACACATCACGAGACGTCATGAATCAGAGAGCCCTTTCCGGAATCGGAGCCCCGGGTCTCGTTCGGCCGCCCCAGCACAGGCTCCAGCCGGCAGCGGCGAATTTCAGAGAGCCAAATGTATTGAACGCCTCGGCATGTAGCTGATTGTGACAGAAAACGTATGTAGAGGAACGTTGAGTTCTCAATCATGAATGCTGCATGCGGTCGCCTGCACCAGTGTAGAGGGTGGAGATGATTGAAGGCCTATCAATAAGGAGATATATCACCCTGGCGATCTGCATCGCATTCGCCGCCGGTGTTCTATCCATATTCGTGCTTAGTTACGACCCAGGACCCCCCACAATTTCCCTTTCGCAGAACATCTACGGCATCCCGCTCTCGGAAATGTGGGCGATCGTAGAGGAGCAGACCGGCGTCGAGAACACAACGGCTGTCCTTAGAGAGTTCAGGCTCGTAACTGCAAACGACGGGTCGATCGAATCGTTGCATATGGACTTCCACGGAGACGCTGAAGGTCTCCATCGATGGTACCGGATTGCAGTCAGCCCTGTGGGCGCCATGACCTGGGATTCCCTGACAATCGATACGGTGCCGGCAGGGGAGCATCCGCTCGTCCTTCTCTCCGAGATCGAACGGATCCCTTATCTGGAGTTGATCGGCGAGAACAGGGGGTTGATCGTCGAAGTCGATGCACAGTATGGGGATCTGGCATACGACGCCGGATATCGACCCCTCTTCGCCCTGAACCAGGGCGAGGTCGTTCCCCTGGAGAGGGTGGTGTTCTCTACAAACGACCCCTGGTATGACATCGCCGTCTTTAACAGAACAGAGGACAGTGTTAGAGGAGGTGTGCACTACTGCACGCTGTTCACGCGCAGCGACCTTGACAGAACTGAGACGGTTGATTACAGGGAGGCGGAGTCTTCCACAAGAGTGTACCATCCTGACGGTCTCTGTGATCAGGGCCCCATCACCGTCACGCTCGGAGGGCTTCCCTTCTCGAAGGGTGGAAAAAGCGCATCGCTTCCGGATCTGGAGAATTTCACCACCGCCATAGAAGATCGGATACAGAAAGACTACCTCTATCCCAACGGGTCTCTCATCGGTTTCGGCTACGATCTTGACGGCTATCTCCGGGTGAGCCTCTGGAACGGCCCGCCTCCGCCGGAGAACGTCTCCTCGATAGAAACAATGTATACGGTGCTTGATACGCGGGCAGGGGAGATGGGGATTGAGGATATCCCGGTGAAGTTCACGGTGTTCATTTCCCCGCCGGAGCCGGTCCTCGGTCCTCGAATGGAACCATAAGGATGCACCGCTCCCCTGCCGGACCCCATCCCCCACGAACCACCACGGTTTATCACCCGCCGCTCCCAATACCTACAATAGCGAGGCTACACTATGGAGATGGAGATCGGATTTACCAAACTGCAGGGAAACGGCAACGACTTTATTTTGATTGACGAATTCGAACAGGAAGCCATCCCCGAGGAGATGAAAGGAGGGTTTGCGGCGCTCTACTGCGACCGCAGGTTCGGCATCGGCGCCGACGGCATCCTCTTCCTCCAGGCGTCCGAGAAAGCCGATATCCGGATGCGGCTCTTCCAGCCCGACGAGAGCGAGGCCGCGATGTGCGGAAACGGCATCCGGTGCCTCGCAAAGTACGCCCATGACGCCGGCTACGTCAAGGAGTCCTGCTCGGTCGAGACCGGGGCCGGGATCGTGGCGGTGACGATGGGCTACGCGGAGGACGAGTTCACCGCGACGATCACCATGCCGGCGCCTGCGTTCGAGCGGAGCGCGATTCCCGCTACGGGGAACGGCGAGTATAAAGAGGAGATCCGCGGTTTCACCGTCTATGCCGCGAACACCGGCGTCCCTCACGCGGTCGTCTTCGTCAAAGAAATAGGCGCCGTCGACATCGCCACCGCCGGCCCGGCCATCAGGAACCACCCCACCTTCGTTGAGGGTGCGAACGTCAACTTCGTCGAGACCGCCGGCGATGTGCTCCGGATCCGGACGTTCGAGCGCGGTGTCGAGGGCGAGACCGAGAGCTGCGGCACCGGCGCCACCGCGGCGGCGGCGATCGCCCGCCGTCTCGGCAACGCCGGGGAGACGGTCCGGGTGGAAACGAAAGGCGGCCCGCTCGTCATCCGCTTCGGCGAGACCGTCACCATGGAAGGCCCCGCCGAGACGGTCTTTGAGGGCGTTATACCGTTCTGATCCCGTCCTCGGTGATCACGAAGTCGAACGAGAGCCCTTCCGGCCGGGACCGGTGCTTCCGGAGCATCGCCCGCCGGACGCTGTCCTTCTTTTCGAGCCGTATGATGGCCTTCGAGAGGTGCTCGAGCGCCGTCCCACCGAGGCCGGCGACCCGGTCGCGTTCGATATCCATGAAGATCTGGTTCGTGATCATGACGGGGATGTCGTACTTCTTCGCAAGCCCGAGGAGTTTTATCATGTGGTGCGAGAGTCTCCGCAACGCCTCCCGGCCGAGATCGAGTTCGGTCCGGTAGAGGGCGGTCGCCGAGTCCATCACCAGCAGCCCCACGGCGGCCTGGCCGTCCCTCTTGAGCAGCCCTTCCGTATCGGCGATCATAGCTCCCTGCTGGGCGAAGTCGAGCGGTTCGAAGAGGTAGAGCCGGTCAGCGAACGCCCCGGCGTTCTCCCCGGCGAGCTGCGTAAACCGCTCCACCGAAAATCCTTCGGTATCGATGTAAACGACCGAGTTCCCGGCCCGGAGAGAGGCCACCGCCGCCATCAGACAGAAGGTGCTCTTGCCGCTCGCGGGTTCGCCGTAGATCTGGGTGATCGTCCGCCGCTCGAGCCCGCCGCCGAGCAGGTCGTCGAGGGCCTGGCTTCCCGTGCTGACCCGGTCCGGCTTCATGGCGCGAGCACACCCCGCTCGATGAAGAGACGGCGTGCAGCCGCCTCGACCGTTCCGGCGACCTCGCGGAGCGGAACCCCGGTCTCCCGTGCGCACGCGGCCGCCTGCTCGTACTCCGCCTTGAAGGAGGTGATTTTCCCTCCCGACCAGCCGCACTTCACGTCGATCGTCCGTTCCCGGTCCCGGATGGTCACCGTGACCGGCTCGATTGTCCGTTCGGCGACGGACCGGTGTACCATCGGTATGCACCGGATGCCGAGCGTTCCGAGCTCCGCGGCCATCACCCCCACCAGGCGGTCGGTCGCATCGGGAGGAGAGATCACCCGGACGAGGTGGCCGCTCCGCCCCTTCTTCATCACGGCGGGAGTAGCGCTTGCGTCCCGGGCCCCTTCCTCCATCAGGCGGCCGATCGTGTAGGCGAGGGCTTCCCCGGTGACGTCGTCCACGTTCGTCTCGAGGATATCGACCCGGTCGCCGCCGGCATGCTCCTCCGTCGAAAGAAGCATCGAGCGGATGACGTTCGGCTTCCCCGGCGGGTTCCGACTTCCCGCCCCGTAGCCGACCGCCCTGATGGCCGCAGGACCGAGGTCTTCGGACCGGAGGGTCGAGAACTCGGCGAGGAGTGCGGCTCCCGTCGGGGTGCAGAGTTCCCGCTCCTCGTTCCCGGGGACGGTCTTCAAGTCCGATCCGGCGAGGACCGCCACGGTCGCGGGAGCCGGGATGGGGAAGGTCCCGTGAGCACCGACCGCAAACCCCCGGCCGAGCGCCACCGGGAGGACGGCCACCCCGGCGACGCCGAGGGAATGAAGGGCGGTGCAGGCTCCCACCACGTCGGCGACGGCGTCGTCCGCACCCACCTCGTGGAAGTGCGCCCCCGTTCCGTGGATACTCTCCTCGGCCCGGTGTATCCGGAGAAAGACCCGCCGGGCCATCTCCCGTGCGGGGGCGGGGGCGTCGCTTTCGGCCACCCGGTCGAGCACCTCGTCGAGGGTGCGGTGGTCTACCGGAGCATGCGCTCTCACCCAGACGGCCCGGATGCCGGAGCGGTCTACCCGTTCAATTGTCGGTTCCCCGACGACGGAACGCATGGCTGCCCGAACAAGCCCCTCATCGGCCCCCAGATCGAGAAGGGTTCCGATGATCATGTCGCCCGCGGCTCCGTTGAACGGATCGAAGAGAAGTATGTTCATGCGTCTCCAGTACTTATAAATCCCCGAAATATAAGAACTAGAGGTAATGCCCGAGATATACTTGAAGGTAGATAGCGCTTATCCGGAGGATCAGGGGGCAGGCAAGGCACGGCTTGACCCTGATACCATGCTGCAGCTCAGGCTCAACCCCGGAGACCTCGTGGCTATCGAAGGGAAGCGTCGCACCGTGGCCAAGGTCTGGCGTGCCATGGTGAACGACTGGCACCAGGGTAAGGTCCGGATCGATAATTTTACCCGGCTCAACACCGGTGCGAGTATCGGCGACCGGGTAAAGATAAGGACGCTGGACGAAGAGGACGAGGCGAAACGGGTCGTGCTCGCTCCTCCCGAGGATCTCCCCAAGCAGCTCCCCATCAACTACGGCAGCGTCGTCAACAAACTGATCGACTTTCCGGTCGTCAAAAACGACTCGGTGCCGATCCAGGCGGGGCTCCCGTTCATGCAGCCCCAGCTCGTCGCGTTCAAGGCCGTGGTGGTCGAGCCGGAGACCGCCGTGATCATCACCAAGAACACGAAGATCGAGTTCTCCGAGAAGCCCGCAGCCGGATTCGAGGGCGTCAAGAGGATCAGCTACGAGGATATCGGCGGCCTCAAGGGCGAACTCCAGCGTGTCCGGGAGACGATCGAACTCCCCATGCGGCATCCCGAGATCTTCCGCAAGCTCGGTATCGAACCCCCGAAGGGCGTCCTCCTTTACGGTCCGCCGGGAACGGGAAAGACCCTCATCGCAAAGGCGGTCGCGAGCGAGAGCGGAGCCCACTTCATCTCCATAGCGGGGCCGGAGGTGATCTCGAAGTACTACGGCGAGAGCGAGCAGCGGCTCCGTGAGGTCTTTGAGGACGCCCGGCAGCATGCTCCCGCCATCATCTTCATCGACGAGCTCGACTCGATCGCCCCCCGGCGCGAGGAGGTGACCGGGGAGGTCGAGCGGCGTGTGGTCGCCCAGCTCCTGACGATGATGGACGGGCTCGAAGAGCGGGGGCAGGTCGTGGTGATCGGGGCCACGAACCGGCTCGACGCCATCGACCCCGCCCTCCGCCGTCCCGGACGGTTCGACCGGGAGATCGAGATCGGGGTTCCCTCAGAGGACGACCGGATCCAGGTGCTCCATATCCACACCCGCGGGATGCCGCTTGCGGACGACGTGGCGATCGCCTCCATCGCCCAGCAGACTCACGGGTTCGTCGGGGCGGACCTTGCCGCCCTCGCCCGTGAGGCGGCGATCAAGGCGTTGCGGCGTTATCTCCCCGAGATCGACCTGGAGGCCGAGGAGATCCCACCCGAGACCCTCGAGAAGATGGAGGTCCAGGGCAGAGACTTCCGCGACGCGCTCCGCGACGTGGGCCCGAGCGCCATGCGGGAGGTTCTCCTCGAAGTGCCCCACACCACCTGGGGAGACGTCGGGGGCCTCGAAGAGGCGAAGCAGGACATCCGCGAGGCGGTGGAGTATCCGCTCACCCAGCGGGAGCGGTTCGAGAACCTCGGGATCGAGCCCCCGAAGGGCGTCCTCCTCTACGGTCCGCCGGGAACGGGCAAGACCCTCATCGCAAAGGCGATCGCAAGCGAGAGCGGGGCGAACTTCGTGCCGGTCAAGGGTCCCCAGCTCCTCTCGAAGTGGGTCGGGGAGAGCGAGCGGGCGGTCCGCGAGATCTTCAAGAAAGCCCGCCAGGTGGCGCCGTCCATCATCTTCTTCGACGAACTGGACGCCCTCGCCCCCGCCCGGGGCGGTGGCACCGAGTCGCACGTCATCGAGAGCGTCTTGAACCAGATCCTCACCGAGATCGACGGCCTCGAGGAACTCCGGGGCGTGGTGGTGATGGGAGCGACCAATCGGCCGGACATGGTCGACCCGGCGCTGCTCCGGCCGGGACGGTTCGACCGGCTCGTCTACATCGGCGAGCCCGGACGGGACGACCGGGAGAAGATCCTCGCGATCCACACCCGTTACGTACCGATCGAGGGCTCGACGATGGAAGAACTCGTGGAACTGACGGAGGGGCTCTCGGAGAACGAACTCGAGGACCTGGTCCTGGCCGTCGGGGCCAACCAACGGGTGAGCATCGAGGACGTGAGGAGTCACCGCGCCGCGATTGAGGCGAGCGACGACGAGGGGCTCCGGAGCCATCTCCGGAGGAAGAAACTCGTCGACCTCTTCTCCCAGCAGAAGGTGAGCCTCGACGACCCGGCACGGGACCGGCTCCTCGGAGAGATTGCGACCGGTACCGAGGGGTTCGTCGGCTCGGACCTCGAGGCGCTCGCCCGGGAATCGGCCATGCTCGCCATGCGGGAAGGCTCCTCCCTCGTGAACACGTCGCACTTCGACCGGGCGCGGGAGAAAGTGCACGCGACGATGAACGAGCGGCTGCGGCAGTACTACGGGAAGGTGCAGCAGCACTTCAAGGGCGGACTGCCGAAAGAAGTGCAGCCGCCGGAATACCAGTGAGAAAACTGTCCGGGGAGACTTCCCGGAAACCTCTTTTTAGCCGATCCGGTTCCCCGGCGGATATGCGATCAGCCCTTCCTTGACGCCTCTGACAAAACCGCCCTTCTCGTAGAGCCGGAAGACGTTCTCCTCCCTCCTGCCGGTAAGAAGCATCACCTTGTAGCAGTTCGCTTTCCATGCGTAATCGAGCACGGCGGCGAGAAGGGCCGTGCCGAACCCCCGGTTCCGGAACTCCCGGCGGGTTACGACGTTCTCGACGAGCCCGTAGGGCCGTGCGCCCCGGGTGAGGTTCGGGAGAATGTGCAGGACGCAAGACGAGACCGGCACGCCTTCGTATTCGAGGAGGAAGAGATGGGTCCGGGGGTCGCGGCGAGGATATCCTCCCAGGCCGTCTCCAGTGCACGAGCATCGGCCACCTCATCGGCATCATGCATGTGCGTATAGAGCGAGAGGACCGCATGCAGGTCCTCCCGGACGGCCTCGCGTACGAGCGGCGTGTCGCTCTGCATACACTCCGGTTCTACCTGTCCGGTAATCTCCTTTTGGTTTTACCCGCCCGGAGTCCCGGTAGTGATCCACAGCCGCGACCGCTCCCGTATCCCCGGGGCAACCTATTTACAGCACCATGCACAAGCATATACATCAAAGCGCATACATGCCGCCCGGAGTCCCCCCATGCCGAATTGTACCACGTTTCTCGACGCCAACGCCTGTAACCCCAAAAAAGTCGCTCTCGTCGTTCCCTCCACCGGAGAGTCCTACACCCGTGCCGACCTCCTGGACCGGGCCTCCCGGGTCGGACGCGGCCTCCTCGACCTCGGGGTCGGGCGCGGGGAGCGGGTCTGCATTTACCTGGACAGTTCGGCGGAGTACCTGGTGAGTTACCTCGCCCTCTGGCGTATCGGCGCCGTCGCCGTCCCGACGAACCGGGTCTACCGGGAGAGCGAGGTCCTCTACGCCGTCCGAGACGCAGGAGCCTCCGCCGTCATCACCGACGTAGAGGGTGCGGCCCTCGTCGGGCGCATCCGGGACCGGGCACCGACGCTCCGGCATATCGTCGCCGTCGGCGGCGAGGCTGCGGGCGCAACCCCCTGGACCGACCTCCTCCGGGCACCGGCGGACCTCCGTGCCGCCCACTGCCGGTTCGACGACCTCTGCCAGATCCAGTACACCTCCGGCACCACGGGAAAACCGAAGGGCGCCATGCTCACCCACGGGAACTGGATCGCGGCCATGGATGCCGAGCGGGACGTCCTCCGGATCACCGATACGGACGTCTACCTCGGGATCTACCCGATGGGGCACGTCGGCGTCAGCTGGGGCATCGCCACGCTCCGGGCCGGCGGGACCTACGTCGTCATGGAGCGGTTCGATCTCTCCCGCTACCTCGACCTCGCCCGCGACCACCGGGCCACGATCGTCGCCGGCATGCCGCCGGTGATCCACTCCCTCCTCCAGACCCCGCCGGGGACCGAGACGGCGCTCGCCACCGCCCGGGTGATGATCAGCGGCGGCGGACCCCTGACGCCCGGGGTCTGGAAGCCCTTCCACGAGCGGTTTAACATCCCGATCGTCAACGCCTACGGCCTCTCCGAGACGGTCGTCGTCGGGACCGGGACCGCGATCCGCCCCGAGCACTACGCGACCGCAGACGAATTCCGGAGCGTCGGCACCCCGGTCGGGTTCTCGGAGGTGAAGATCGTCGCCGCGGACGATCCCGGCCGGGAACTTCCGCCCGGCGAGGACGGGGAGATCGCCCTCCGCGGGCCGGGGGTGGCGCTCGGCTACTGGCAGATGCCCGAGGAGACCGGCGCCGCCTTCCTCCCCGACGGCTGGTTCCTGACCGGCGACGTCGGCCACCTGGACAGGACCGGGATGCTCTATATCACCGACCGCAAAAAGGACATGATCGTCATGTCGGGCTGGAAGGTCTACCCGACCGAGGTCGAGGACGTGCTCGTCCAGCACCCGGGCGTCCGCGACGCGGCGGTCTTCGGGTGCAGCGACGAGCACCGGGGGGAGGTGCCGGTCGCCGTGGTGGTCCCCTCCGGCGAGGACGTCGCTCCCGACGATATCATCGCCTTCGCCCGCGAGCGCCTCGCGGGCTACAAGGTTCCCCGCCGGGTCATCCTCGCCGGCGAGATTCCCCGGGTGAACGGGTGGAAACTCCTGCGGAAGCGTCTGCGGGAAGAGTACTGCGCCGCCGCCGGCGTGCAGGATCGCACCTGACCGGGTAGTATTAAAGAACCGGCGGCGAATAGGTAGTTTAGAGGACACACCACCGAGGTACAGACGTGGCAGACATCACCAGACGTTCAACAGGAATCGCGGGCCTGGACCTTGCACTCGAAGGGGGATTTCCGCCGGGCACCCGCATCATCATCTCCGGATCTCCCCTGAGCGGCCTCGAACTCCTTGCACAGCAGTTCTGGCAGGCGGAAGAAGGAACAGGTGCTTACCTGATGCTCGATGCCGTGCCGCTGGAAGGCATGACCGACGCACGGGGTATGGACGCCGCTGCACTGATCGCGGCCATGCAGGGCGAGAGGATCGTCGTGGACTCCCTCTCCACGCTGATCGCCGCCTGGGGGGTAGACGCGGCTACCGAGTTCGTCCTCGAGGACACCCGCGCGATCATCGAAGGAGGGGCGAACATCGTCTACCTCCTCTACACCGATCTGCACACCCCGCATGAGGAGGCGCGGATGATGCGTGCCGCCGACATCTTCATCACCCTCAGGCACCAGGTCCACGGCAACGAGTTCGAGCGGACGCTCGCCATCGAGAAACTCAAAGATGCAAACGTGCCGCAACGGGTGATCCCCTACCACATCATCGCGAGAGGCCTTGAACTCTCGACGACGAGCAGGGTGGTCTAGCCGGTATACTCGGCCCGGGCCTCGCCCGCCGCAACAACCATATTTTTCAGTTTTCCAAGTGCCGCATCCCGCGACTGCATCCGCAGACCGCAGTCCGGGTCGATGAGCATGGCCTCCGGCGAGAATACGTCGATACCGGCCTCGATCCGTTTGCGGATGGCCTCGACGCTCTCGACGCCGGGATCGGCCGAGTCCACGCACCCGCAGCCGATCATCCGTCCGCGCAGATCCTTCCCCGAGAGCACCTCGAGGTTTTGGGGGTTGTTCGCGAACTCGAAGTCGAATACGGCGACATCCGTCCGGAGGACGTCGTCGATGACGCGCTCGAGGCCCCCGCAGACGTGGAGGCATACCGGCACCCGGAGCCTGCCGACGATCGCGTTCACCGCCTCGCGGCCGACGGCGATGTTTGCGGCCCCCGTGGAGAAGATAGGCTCGTCTATCTGGAGGAGCGTGACCCCAGCGTCCTGGAGGTAGCCCGCCTCGACGGCGAGCGCCTGGGCGAGGTCGAGAACCAGTTCGTCCTTGTTCCGGTAGAACGGGGTCTCGAGCGAAAGGCCGTGCGCGAGCGTGCTCGGCCCGGTGAGGATCCCCTTCACCTTCGGGTGACGGGAGAGGGCATACTTCGTATCCGCGAGCGTGATGGGGCGCTGGGCGGGCTGGACCTTCCCGACGACCGAAGACCCGCGGATGCCGGGAAGGTGGGAGGTGAAGGCCCGGATCATGTCGCCCCGGACCTGGCCGTCGGAGATGATATCGATCCCGGCATCGATCTGGTCGGCGACCGCTACCTCCACCGCGTGTTTCAGCGGGTCCATGAGGGCGCGAACCCCCGAGCCTTTCACCACCGGATAGCTCCCGACCACCGTGGTGGGCAGGCGCTTGCTCATCAACGTCATGGGGTCAGTCTGTGCCGGTCACGCGGGAAGAGCACCGCCTCGCGGATGTTTTGCAGGTCGAGCATCGTCATCACCAGGCGCTCGATGCCGAGCCCCCATCCGGCGTGCGGGGGCATGCCGTAGCGGAACGCCTTCAAGTAAAACTCGAAACTCTCCGGAGAGAGTCCCTTGGCACGGATCCGCTCTACAAGGTTATCATGGTTGTGCACACGCTGGGCGCCGGAGGAGAGTTCCATCCGGGGGTGCATCAGGTCGAACGCCTTGCAAAACTCGGGCTTCTCCGGGTAGGGCATCGCGTAGTAAGGCCTGATGTCGGTCGGCCAGTCGACGATGAAGTAGTGTTGCCCGATCGTATCCCCGATCGCCCGCTCGGCAGCCGGGGAGAGGTCGTCGCCGAAGGAGAGTTTCTCCTCGACGGTGCGGTTCGCGATCTCGATCGCTTCCACATACGGGATACGGGGGAACGGTTTTGCCGGGACCGCGAGGTCGACCCCGAGTTCCGCGAGGTGTTCGCTGCAGTCCCTCGCGACAGCGCCGTAGACGTGGACGATCAGGTCTTCGAGGAGTTCCATGACGTCGTTGTGGTCGGCAAACGAGACCTCGACATCGAGCGACGTGGCCTCGTTGAGGTGCCGGACGGTGTTGTGCTCCTCGGCGCGGAAGATGGGGCCGATCTCGAAGACCCCCTCGAACCCGGCAGCCATCATCATCTGTTTATAGAGCTGCGGGCTCTGGTTCATGAACGCCTCTTTCTCGAAGTAGGCGATCGGGAAGAGTTCGGTGCCGCCCTCGGTAGCGGCGGCGACGATCTTGGGGGTGGCGATGTCGACGCAGCCCCGGGAGGAGAGGAAGGAGGTGGCGGCACAGGTCACCGCCGAGCGGATGAAGAAGATGGCGCGGACACGCGGTTTCCTCGCGTCCAGGAACCGGGAGTCGACCCTCGTATCCATCTCCGCGGGCACCTTCTCGGCGACGTCGAGCGGAAGCGGGCTCTCTGCGACGCTGATGATCTCGAGTTCCTCGGGAACAATCTCGCGCCCGCCGGGGGCTTTCTCGATCGCCTTTACCCTCCCCTGGACCCTGACCACGGACTCTCGCGAGACGCTCCGGGCGACATCAAGGATCTCTGCCGGGACCTTCTTCTTCGGGATGGTCACCTGGATGATGCCGGTCCGGTCGCGGATCAGGAAGAACGAGAGTCCTCCGAGATCGCGGACCTCGTGCACCCAGCCGATGATCTCTGCGGATTCGGTTTCCGGGGTTACGGCCCGTATTGGTAGACGCATATGAAAAACCTGGATACAGTATGGGCCGCGGGAGGTATTTTGTTTTGCGCTCCTCGCCGGGGGTGGCCGGATATGGCCGGTCCCGGACAGCCGTAGGAAAAGGGATGGCCGGTCCGGGAGATAGGGGGTTACAGGAAGACCGCTGCGGCGAGGACCGTCGTCCAGCGACCGCTCATATCCCCTTTTGCCGACTGGCAGGTGTGGGTCGTGTTGATGATCCGACCGCTCGCCTTATAGATCTGTTCCCGCTCCTGCCACGCTTTGTCCGGGTCGAACTCGATCCCGAGCGTTGTCGCGAGCATGGTTGCCGCAAGGTCTTCTGCGTATTCGCCCGAGACCTCTGCAGTCTCGCCGAAGGCGTGGTGCTCGGAGAGGTAGCCGTAGGTGTTGCTCTCCTTGGGCATCGCGTGGCCGATGGCGGCGGATGCGAGCCGGCTCGGTTCGTTGGTCTCGTTCCGGGCCATGACAACGTAGACGATGCTGCCCGGAGAGAGGTCCTTTAAGCCCTCCTCCTTCGAGACCAGCTGGCAGTTCGGGGGAAAGATACTCGAGACGTAGACCAGGTTGTACTTCTCGATGCCCGCCTGCCTGAGAGCCAGTTCAAACGATGCCAGTTTGTCTTTGTGGATGCCCACACCCTTCGTAAAGAAACACTTGGTCGGAACGAACATTAGGGATCTTCTTATCGTTTGACTTTTTTAAAATTTTCGGTAATAACAGTCACAAATTAAAAACGGAGCGGAATTTCCAACCATTTCGACGTTAGAGGACGAAAATGCAGATAAATCGGAAAACACCCGGAAAAATACGGATTGTTCAGGTGCGCCGGGGTGGCCGCGGGCACGCCCGGGCCCGCCGATCTCCCCCTGCAGAACGACCTGAACCGGAATCGTCACCGGAACAGTCCATATCGGAAAACTCCCGCGACCTTGCGGGGAGCGCACCCGTCAGGCGAGATCTCCCCGTGCCTTGATCGTCTCCAGCGCCTCGAACGCTTCCCGCCGGACGTCCCTGTCGGGATCCTGGAGGAGGGTCTGCAGCGCCTCGGATGCCCCGGGGGCACCGATCTCGCCGAGGACGATGGTGGACTCTCGCCGGGTCCCGGCGTCGCCGGTGCCGGCCAGATCGATCAGGGCCGGTGCCGCCGCCTCTCCGGCCCGCCAGAGTGCCTCCATCGCCCGGTGCCGGGCAGCCTCGTCGCCGTTCCCGAGGGCTTCGATGAGCGGGCCGACGGCCGGCGCACCGATATCCGCGAGCGCACCGCAGGCGTACCGCCTGACCTCCCGGTCGGGGTCGGAGAGCGTCTCGATGAGCGGGGCGACCGCTTCCCCGGCCCGGACCTCCCCGAGCACCCGCGCAGCCCACCGGCGGACGGACGGCCGTTCGTCACGGAGGGCGGCCGAGAGGGAGCCGACCGCCGGAGCACCGATACGGGCAAGAACGGCCGCACTTCGCCGCCGGAGATCCTCGTCGTCGTCGCCGAGCGCCTCGATGCAGGGAGAGACCGCACCGTCCCCGAAACCGGAGAGCGCATCGGCGGCGAGAGACCGGACCTGCTCGTCCGGGTCGCGAAGGAGGCCGACAAGGCTCTCCATGCCGCGCTCGTCCCCCGACCGCCGCACCCCGGCGATCGCGCACCGCCGCACCCGGGGGTCGTCGTCGCCGAGCGCCTCCAGGAATACGTCCCCGGCATGGCCGCTCCCGAGCGCCTCCAGGGCTCCACAGCGGATCGCGCCGTCCCCTTCACGGGCCGCCTGCTTCAGGGCGTCCACCGCCGGGCTTCCGATCAACCGGAGCGCCCAGGCGGCGTCTTCACGCACGGCGTCGTCCGCGTACGAGAAGGTCCCGATGAGGTGAGGGATCGCCGCCGGCCCCGCCCGCCCGAGGGCGCCTGCAGCCGCCCGCCGGATGCACCAGTCCTCATCCTCGAGGGCTTTCATCAGCGGGAGCACCGCCGCTTCCCCCATCTCGCCGAACGCCCGGACCGCTCTCCACCGGGTCGCGATATCGGCGCTCTCGAGCGATTCCGCGAGGCCTGCCATCCGGGCATCCTCCTCTGCATCGACAGATGCTGCCGCTGTCTCCTCCTCCTGCTTGCGCACGCCAAACCGGTTCCACAGTCCCATGGTCATCCTCCAGGTGATCGGTCTTCTCCGATGATGGTACGTGGCAGAAGATGGCGTATAATTCTTCTGATCTTCTCCCGGAGCCCCAGGGGGCACCCGTTGCCGTCCTCTGCCGCAGGCGCCCCCGGAGGAACGCTTATAAGGGATGGCGCTGGATCCGGTGCAACCGGGAGTGTGCCGTCGACGCATCACGGTACCCGGATTCGCACGCGCGCCCCGCAACGGAAGGTGGAGAGAAGTGGAACCTGAGAAGAAACCCGCGGCGGTCGTGGACTGTATCGGGCTCTACTGCCCCATGCCGATCGCGATGACAAAAGAGGCGATCGAGAGACTCGACGTCGGAGAGGTGCTCCTGATCGAGGCGGACGACCCCGCCGCGGAGGAGGATATCCGGCGCTGGGCGAACCGGGTGGGGCACGAGATCGTGAAGTTCGAGAAGGATGACGGCGTCATGAGGTTCTCCATCCGGAAGATGAAATGAGGTGAGATGAATGTACGCGGATAAAACGGTGAGTTGTGTCGGGATCTGCCAGTCGCCGATGCTCTCGATCGAGGAGGAGATGGAAACGCTCAACATGGGACAGGTCCTGCAGGTGACGACCGATAAACCGGACCTCGTCGGAACGGTCAGGTCCTGGGCCGGTGAGAACGGGCATACGATCGAGGAAGAGCACGTCGCGAGCGGCGTAACGACCCTCATCGTGCGCAAGGGAGCGGCGGCAACGGCAGAGACGAAGTGATCGCATGGCTGCCGGAGGCTACGTGGATGCAAAGGGAGCCTACTGCCAGGCGCCGGTCATCCTGCTCAAAGAGGGGATGGACAGGCTCGCGAGCGGCGAGATCCTGAAGGTCGAGGTGGACAATGCCCCCACGGAGGAGGACGTCCGGGTCTGGGCAAGGCGGATGGGCCACGAGATCGTGAGCGAAGAGAAGGATGGAGAGAAGATCACCTTCTCCATCCGGAAAGGAGCGTGAAAGGTATGGCACGGATACTTTACATCCAGACCAGCGGCACCGATACCCCCGAGCGGCTGTACGCACCGTTCGTTCTCGCGATGACGGCGCGCAGCATGGACATGGACGCCGACATCTACTTCATGATCAAGGGGGTGACGGTCGTCAAGAAGGGCGCCGCAGAGGAGATCCAGGTCGGGAACTTCCCGAAACTCTCCGAGATCATGCACCAGGCAATCGCTTCCGGGGCAAAGATCTACATCTGCGAGCAGAGCACCCAGCTCCTCGGCATGGCACGGGGCGACTTCATCGCGGAGGGGCAGGTCGTGGGCGCGCTCACCTTAAACGATCTCGCCGTCGACGCCGACGCGGTCATCACGTTTTAGGGACGGCCGGATATGGAGGAGCGAATCTATCTCGACCACGCGGCGGCGATGCCGGTCCACCCGGGGGTTCTCCGGTTCGGGAGGCAGTTCCCGGGCGAATTCGCCGGCAACCCCTCCACGCTCTACCAGGAGGGGCTCGCGGCGCAGGAAGCCGTTTCCCGGGCGCGGGAGCAGGTAGCGTCGCTCGTCGGCGCGAGCGACACGGCCTCGATCGTCTTTTGCAGCGGGGCGACCGAAGCGAACAACATCGCCGTCCGGGGCACCGCACTCCGGAATGCGAAACGGGGGAAAAACGTCGTCGCGAGCGCCATCGAGCACATATCCGTGCTGAACCCGGCAAAAGACCTGCAGAAGAGCGGGTTCTCTCTTACACTCGCTCCGGTCGACCATTACGGCACGATCGACCTCGACGCTCTCAGGAAGGCGGTCACGCCGGAGACCGTTGTTGCGTCGGTCCACTACGCGAACAACGAGATCGGGACGGTCGAGCCGGTCCGGGAGGTGGCGGAGATCGTCCACGACCGGGGCGGGATCCTCCATGTGGACGCCACCGATGCCGCGGGAAGGATACCGATCGACGTGGAGCGTGACGGCATCGACCTTCTCACCCTCTCGGGAAACCAGCTCGGGGGGCCGCAGGGGGTCGGGGCGCTCTACATCCGCCCGGGGGTCCGGGTCCAGCCGGTCCTCGTCGGGGGCGGGCAGGAGCGCGGTCTCCGGCCGGGGACCGAGAACGTCTTCTCGATCGCCTGCATGGGCGAGGCGGCCCGGCTTGCAGGGGAGGAGATGCCGGGGGAGAGCAGACGGCTCCGGGCGATCCGGGACCGGCTTATCTCCGGCATCACGGAGATGGAGGAGGCCTACCTGACCGGCCACCCGACTGAGCGCCTCCCGCACCACGCGAGTTTCCGCTTCTCCCGGATCGAGGGCGAGAGCATACAGCTCGCCATGGACATGCTCGGGATCGCGGTCGCCACCGGGTCGGCGTGCACCTCAAGGACGCTCGAGGCCTCCCACGTCCTCCTCGCCATCGGGCTCGCCCACGACGAGGCGCACGGGTCGATGGTCGCGACGCTCGGGCGCACGAACAGCCCGGACGAGGTGCCCCGGATCGTCAGGGCCGTCGAAGAAACAGTTAAACGCCTGCGGGCCATTACACCGCTGTAGGTAGAAAGAATGGCAGACCAGATCGGATACAGCCAGAAGGTGATGGAGCACTTCATGAACCCGCACAACGTCGGGGTGATCGAGAACCCGGACGGCTACGGCAAGGTCGGCAACCCCGTCTGCGGGGATCTCATGGAGATCTTCATCAGGGTCAAAGACGACGTCATCGAGGATATCAGGTTCCGGACGTTCGGGTGCGGATCGGCGATCGCCACGAGCAGCATGGTGACCGATCTCGCCAAAGGAAAGACGCTCGACGAGGCGATGAAGATCACCCGCGACGACGTGGCGACCGAACTCGAGGGGCTGCCGCCCCGGAAGATGCACTGCTCGAACCTCGCGGCGGACGCGCTCCACGCGGCGATCCAGGACTACCGGGAGAAACAGAAGAAAGAGTGAAAGAGGTGCTTTCAGCACCCGTAGATCAGCGTCAGGATGCTCTTCGCGAGGTCGAGGCTCTTGCCCCGGTTGACCATGAGGGTGTCCAGGCGCAACGCGCCTTCAAGCCCGACCGGGTCCCGGGTATCCTGGATGAAGAGATCCACGAAATCCTCGTAAAGACCGTAGGTCCCGGCCGATGAAGCCTCTTTTCCGAAGGCCTGCATCAGGGCCGCCGCCGGGCCGCTGACCGGCGTATCGCCGATGAACGGGCTGACCGCGATGACGCACTGCCGGCGGAGCGCCTCCCTCACCCCGGCGCACTCCAGGATCGGCGATATGCTCGTGACCGGGTTGCTCGGGCCGATCACCACGGCGTCGCTCGCCTCGATCGCCCCGATGACCTCGTCGGTCGCGACCGGAGGCTCCCCGAACCGCCGGCTCACGCCGTCGATCGCCATTTCACCCCGGTGCTTCACCCAGTACTCCTGGAAGTGCATCTCGCCCTGACCGGTGCGGACGTAGGTCGTCACGACGGAGTCGGTCATCGGGAGAACGGTCGCCCGGACGCCCAGGTTCCGGCAGAGCGCCGCGGTTGCCCCGGTGAGCCTTATCCCGCTCCTGAGCATCTCCCCTCGCGCAACGTGCACCGCCCGGTCCTGGTCCCCGACGGCGATGTACTCGTCGATGCCGAGCCTCGCGAGGAGGTCGTGGGTGATGTAAGAGTCATTGCGGATCCCCCACCACCGGTTGGTGTCGAGGATGCCCGCAAAGAGGTACATGACCGTATCGATGTCGGGCGAGAGGTGGTTGCCGGAGAGCCACGTGTCCTCGGCCGTATTGACGATGACCGCGATATCCCGGTCGTCCAGCAGCTCCCGCATCCCGCGGAGGAGCTTCGGGGTCCCGGTCCCGCCCGAGAGGAAGGTTATCATTGGATAATTAGCGTATCAAGTGCATCTGTATATGTATTTTCCCAAACTTTGCCGGAGGGTCAATGCCCCATTTTCACGAAATTGCGTGGCGTATGACCGCCATGATGTCCCAGGCGAGCGATTCGGCCTGCCGCTCGTGCATCAGGCGTGTCTCGAGACGGAGCGACCCGGGGACGTCGTCGGGGTCGTGGATGTCCTGGACGAAGACGTCGACGATATCCCCATACAGCCGGGAGACCGCCGGAGCGTTCGGTGGTTCCCCGACGGCGTACATGAGGGCGGCGTCCTTTGGGTCCGGCGCGACGCCGCCCGAAAACGGCGAGACCGCGACCACGAACTTCTCAAGGAGGAGATCCCGCATGCCGGCGCAGTCGAGGATGGGGAGGATGCTCGCCGCCGGGTTCGCGGGGCCGATCACCACGGCGTCGCTCGCCTCGATCGCCGCCCGCACCTCTTCCGTGACCGCCGGGGGTTTTGGCCCGACGAGTTCCCGGACCTCCGTCTCCATCCCGGCGGCCGTCCGGTACTCGAGGAGCGGGAGGCGTTCGGTGCCGGTATCGACGAAGAGGGCGGCCTCTCCATCCGTCATCGGGAGGACGGTCGCCCCGATGTTGAGCGAGCGGCACTGCGCCCGCACCGCCTCCGTCAGGGTCCAGCCCCTGCGGAGGAGACCCGCCCGGGCGATCTGGACGGCCCGGGCACGGTCGCCGACCGGGAAGGGTTCGCCGCCCGCCACCTTCGGAAGGTAGTTGTGGGTGGCGTAGGTATCGCCCTTGATCCCCCACCACCGGCCGGTATCGAGGATGCCCGCGAAGAGGAAGACGGCGGTGTCGATGTCGGGCGCACAGTGGCTCCCCGAGACCCAGAGATCCTCGGCGGTGTTCGCGACCACGGCGATCTCGCTGTCGTAGAGGATCTGCCGGGCGCCCCGGATGAGCGCAGGTACTCCGGTTCCGCCGGAGAGGAAGGTGATCATGGCTGAATGTCATTGTATGTGGGGTGTTTGGGGGGTTAAGAGTTTCATTTGGGGGGTGGAGAGGGAGGTGGGGTGTTGGTGGGCGTGCTCCGGGTTCTTGGCCCTGCTGGATGTTCTCGAACGGACACTCGTCTCCAAGGCATAGCCGGTGAAGAATTACATGAGGCTGATGTGGGAAAGGGAGTTATGACAACACGATTTCTGCTCCAATCCGATCAGATTTCTTTTCGTAACGTTTTTCGTCCTCACCACCGCAATTCTCAATTACGATGGGTTGGTGTCAGATAATTACCGAAACTTTTTCCCTGGTACCATTATGCTCCGTCTCTGGGTCATTGCTAACGGAGGTTGCAAATACAGCAGGATATGGCACTACCCGATTTGCAACTAATATTATCTCTCTTTCTGTCAGTGAGGTAGTAATCCCCATTATCATAGCAGTAATTGCAGCTGTTATTGGAGGGGGAATATATGCTGCGATACGCACCGTTGCAACACGAAACAAGGACTTTGAACAGCAATTCTTGCGGGTAAAATTTACATCGAAAATTTCTCCTGATGACTTCGGCTTTGGCAAGGACACCTTTAGCTTTGACAAGGACAAGAAATCCTTCTATCTGGAGAGGAAATATCAAAACAGTGACGAAACCCTAGAAGATCGCATCTCTAAAAGAGTTACTGGTGTCCACTTACGGGGAAATGACGTCCTAATTATGGGAAAACCGGATTCCGGCAAAACTAGGATGGCATATGAAGTCATCAAGAATTTAAATGGTCATTATATTCTGTTGATTCCAAAAACTGGCATTTACGATACTTCAAATCTGAAACTCCCGTTCTACCCACGATCCTATTTGTCACCCAGCCGAAAGCCAAAATTCATCCTCTTTCTTGATGATCTGCAAAAATATTGCACATCAACGAGTCTCGATGACCTAATCTCGAAACTTCAAAGTCGTTTCCCGGTAACTATCATTGCAACTGTCAGGGAGGGAGACGAGTACATAAAGGCCGTTGGGAATGAATTGTTTTGTAATTCTAATAGGTTTTCAGCCCTCTTGGACAGCGACGCCTGTTTCCATATCCCGGACGTTTCAGATGAAGAAGCCAATACAATCGCTTGTGAAACCGGGAAGCCCATCCCGGAGGGATTTGAGGCTATTCGAACCGTAGGGGCAATACTTTCAGGGTGGGATAAGTTAAAAGAGAGTTATACGAAAAAGGTCATGTCTTCGGCAGATATTACTGCTCAGAATGCTCATAAAATTATGATTTCCAATAGGGCTCTCTATGACCTTGGTTTATCTACAACAGACTTCGAAAGGGTCAATATAATCCTAAGCGAGATTTACGGCATTCAATTAAATAAGTCTCAAATTACTGCAGCTGAGAATCACCTGCAGTCTAATCATGTCATTGCATGGGATACTACAACAGGAGAGTGGCTTGCAGGAGGAAAAATCTTAGAGTTTTTGGTGTTGGATGCGTTGAAAGAAACCAAGTTATTAAATCACATCGATTCTGTTTTCAAGCAGTTCCAGGGGAACCACGATTTTCTTGCACTATTTGAATGCGGGATGAGACTTTACGATAGAGATCTGCTGGAGGTTTCCTATCAGGCATTCTCCTACGCAATCCAGATTCCAAACTTGCCAACTTCATTCCAGGGTATCCTGTATTCTTTATTAGGAACTACTCAGGGAGACCTCGCTAAATACTGGTATCCAGTGGACGCTGAAGAAGGGATCAAACTCTTCAACCAAGCCTTTGCGAAGTACGAGAAAGCGGTGCAGATTGAGCCAGATTATCATGAAGCCTGGAATGACTGGGGAAGTAATCTGGCGAACCTTGCCAAATACCGGTATCCGGTGGACGCTGAAGAAGGTATCGAACTCTTCAACCAGGCCTTTGCGAAGTACGAGAAAGCACTGAAGATCAAGCCGGATGACCCTCAAACTTGGCATAGCTGGGGAACAGATTTGGGAGACTTTGCCAAATACCGGTATCCAGTGGACGCTGAAGAAGGTATCGAACTCTTTAACCAGGCCTTTGTGAAGTACGAGAGAGCGCTGAAGATCAAGCCAGATGCCTATCAAATTTGGTATAATTGGGGAATAGATCTAGGGTATCTCGCCGAATATCGATATCCGGTGGACGCTGAAGATGCGTCAGATCTCTTCAATCAAGCCTCTGCGAAGTGCGAGGAAGCATTGAAGATCAAGCCGGATATGCATGGTGCCTGGGTCAACTGGGGAACCACTCTGGGAAAACTCGCCGAATATCGATATCCGGCGGACGCTGAAGAAGGTATCGAACTCTTCAACCAAGCCTCTGCAAAGTATGAGAAAGCGGTGAAGATCAAGCCGGATGACCATGAAGCTTGGTACAACTGGGGAACTGTCTTGGGGTACCTCGCCGAATACCAGTACCAGACGGACGCTGAAGAAGGTATCAAACTCTTCAACCAAGCCTTTGCGAAGTACGAGGAAGCGGTGAAGATCAAGCCGGATAAGTATGATGCCTGGTGTAACTGGGGAAATGTTCTGGGGAGTCTCGCCGAATATCGGTATCTGGTGGACGCTAGAGAAGGTATCGAACTCTTCAACCAGGCCTTTGCGAAGTACGAAGAAGCGGTGAAGATCAAGTCAGATGGCCATCAAGCTTGGTGTAACTGGGGAAATGTTCTGGGGAGTCTCGCAAAATACAGGTATTTGGTGGACGCTGGAGAAGGCATCAAACTCTTCAGCCAGGCCTTTGCGAAGTACGAAGAAGCGGTGAAGATCGAGCCCGATTTCCATGACGCTTGGAATAGCTGGGGAGTTACTCTAGGGAATTTCGCCGAATACCGGTATCCGGTGGATGCTAGAGAAGGTATCGAACTCTTCAATCAAGCTTTTGCAAAGTACGAGGAAGCGGTGAAGATCAAGCCAGATATGTATGAGGCCTGGTGTAACTGGGGAACTAATCTGGGGAGTCTCGCCAAATATCGGTATTTGGTGGACGCTGAAGAGGGTATCAAACTCTTCGATCAAGCCATTGCGAAGTACGAGGAAGCGGTGAAGATCAAGCCAGATTATCATCAAGCTTGGGAGAACTGGAGAAATGTTTTGATTGGTATTGCAGAAGTTTTGCTGAACCATTTCACATATCAGAATCCAGTGGACCTTGAAAAAGTGTCCGAGTATGCCATCCAAGCCGCTAAGAAATACATGGAAGCGATAGAGGACAAGCCGTCACAACCCTCCGTTACGACAGACCGCCAAGTAACCATCACCTGGAACCTCTGGCTATCCGTCCTCGTCCCCGGACTCAGCCTCCCGGTGATTGCAATAGCCATCAGGGAGTACTGTCTCCCCGACCCGACATGGTTCCCGGCCATCTGCGTTGCAGTGCTGGTTGGGGGGGCGTCTATCTATGGGGTCTGGGTAAATAGGGAGTTTAATAAGCAGTATCAAACAGTGACGAATCCAAATTAGGGCTCATTCTTTAATTATGGTGGAAATTGACAAAATTTGAACTTCAATTTGCTGGTATATTTGCTAACGTTGATAGATCTATACTTGGGGTGAATCTCGACAAAGGGTTTCGGTTAGAGAAAATGATCAGAGAGAACTAGCCCCCGGGAGCGCGAAGCGAGACCCGCCCCTCCCCGGCCCTCGATGTCTCCACCCCCACACCCACACCGCGCTCCCGCCGAAAGAAAACCCCTCTCCACCCCGCGCGCCTTCAAATACCTTTATCACTCATCTCCCAAGAATCTTAACAGAACCGATGAAGATCATCAAAGATCCGGTGCACGGCTACGTCGAGGCGGATGCGCTCGCGCTCCGGCTGCTGGACTCGGAGGTCGTCCAGCGGCTCCGCCACGTCACCCAGCTCGGGTTTGCAAACCTCGTCTACCCCGGGGCAAACCATACACGCTTCGAGCACTCGCTCGGGACGATGCACCTCGCAGGCCTCATGTCGGGCGAGCTCGGGCTCGACGAGGACGAGACCGAACTCGTCACCACGGCCGCCCTCCTCCACGACATCGGCCACGGCCCATTCTCCCACGTCACCGAACCGGTGATGGAGGAGTTCACGGGGAGATGCCACCACCAGATCGATCATCTGGTCTGCGAGGGGACGATCGCCGGGATCCTCGAAGCGGAGGGGATCGATCCCGCCGAGGTCTGCGCCGTCGTCGCGGGGAAGCACCGCCTCGCGAGCATCATCCACGGCAGCCTGGACGTCGACCGGATGGACTACCTGATGCGGGACGCCCACTACACCGGCGTGCCCTACGGGACGGTCGACGCCCACCGGCTGATCCGGTGCACGATCTTCGCCGAGTCCGGCATCGCGCTGCACGAAGGCGGGATCAACGCCGCCGAGTCGCTCCTCATCGCCCGGACCCTGATGCGCCCGGCGGTCTACTTCCATCACGTGAGCCGGATCGCGACGAGCATGTTCGTCCATGCCCTCCGCGAGGAGGTGCAGAACGTCCCGGGTGCGGACGCCCGCGAACTGATGCGGATGGACGACGCCGCCTGCATGGAGCGGCTGAAGCACTCTTCCTGCGAAATCACCCGCGACCTCGCCCGCCGGGTCTACGCCCGGGACCTCTACAAGCGGGCGCTCTACATCGGCGAAGACCGGGTGAACGCCGCCGCCCTCCAGCAGGACATCGGGGCCGCCCGGGAACGGGACCTCGCCATCGCCATCGCACAGACCGCGGGGGTTCCGGAGGACTGCGTCCTCGTGGACATCCCCCGGCTCCCCGGCGCCCTCTCGATGGAGGTCCGGGTCAGGAACAGCCACGCGATGATGGATATCGAGGAGGTCTCCCCCCTCATCAACACCTTAAATGACACCCGGCGGCAACAGTGGCGCCTCGGCATCTACACCACGAAAGAGCACCGGAACAGGGTGGAGCAGGCGGGAACAGAGGTGCTCCGGGTGAAGCGGGCGACAAAACAGGATAAACTCATAATTGCATAACATCTGAGGAGCACATGAAGAAGGAATTCGTCGTCGGAGTCACCGGGGCAAGCGGGGTCGTCTACGCCCGCCGCCTGCTCGAGGTGCTCTGCGATCAGGCAACGGTGCATATCGTCATCTCCGATACCGCCCGGCAGATAGCCGGGATCGAGCGGGTGGACCTTACCGGGTTCGACGCCATATACGCCGAGAACAGCAACCTCGCGGCCGATATCGCGAGCGGGTCGTTCTGCTACGACGGGATGGCGATCGTGCCCTGCAGCATGAAGACGCTTGCGGCGGTCAGCAACGGGTTCGCGGACAACCTGATCACCCGGGCGGCGGACGTCTGCCTCAAGGAGAGGCGGCCCCTCCTCCTCCTCCTCCGGGAGATGCCGCTCTCCCGGATTCACATAAAGAACATGCTTGCGGCCGACGAGGCCGGCGCGACCGTGATGGTCGCAAGCCCTCCTTTCTACCAGCACCCGGAGACCATCGACGACCTGGTCGATATGGTGGTGGCCCGGGTGCTCGACCACATGGGAGTCAAGCACCGTCTTGGATCCCGATGGAGCGGATACGATGCGTGATTTCATAGCGATGATGAGGGAGCGGGGCAGGGTCGAGGATATCGAGCGCCCCTGCTCGACCGTGTACGAGGCTCCACGCATGGGGAGCCGGACCGATAAGATCCTCTTCTTCCACGACCTCGACGGCCACCGTGGAGTGATGAACCTTCTTTCCGACCGGGGAGCGCTTGCAGCGGCGCTCGGCGTGGAGGAGCGGGAGCTTGTCCCGCACCTCGCCGCCATGACCTACGGCGGCCGCGTGGTGGACGCGGGCCGTTGCGAAGGCGGCGTCAAGCCCGATCTCTCCCGCCTCCCGGTCATGAAGCACTTCCCCGGGGATGCCGGGCGGTACCTCACGTCCGGGATCGTTTTTGCGCGCTACGACGGCGTCGAGAACGCCTCCATCCACCGGATGATGGTCCTCGACGATCGAAGGGTCGTCGCCCGCCTGGTGGAGGGGAGGCACACCCACACCCTGCTCAAGGCAGCGCTCGCCCGGGGGGAGAGACTCCCGATCGCCGTCACCGTCGGGACCCATCCGCTCGTGACGTTTGCCGCCTGCACCCGTGTCCCGGAAGGAAAGGAACTCGCCTACGCGGCGGAGCTGATGGGCGGAGAACTCCCCGTCAGAGAGTGTGCGAACGGCGTCCGGGTTCCCGACGCTGAGATCGTGCTCGAGGGATATATCGGGGCCGAAAAAGCGGCGGAAGGGCCGTTCGTCGATATCACCGGGACCTACGACCCCGTGCGGCAGCAGCACGTGATCGAGTTCACCCGGATGTACTGCAAGGAGGACCCCATCTTCCACGGCATCCTCCCTGCCGGCGACGAGCACAAACTCCTGATGGGAGCGCCCTACGAGCCGAAGATCTACCGCGCGGTCGGCGAGGTGACGACGGTGAGAGACGTCCTCCTCACAAAAGGGGGCGCCGGCTACCTCCACGCGGTGGTCCAGATCAGGAAGAACACCGAAGGAGACGCGAAGAACGCCATCATGGCGGCGTTTGCCGCCCATACGTCCTTAAAGCACGTCGTGGTGGTGGACGAGGACATCGATATCCACGACCCCCACGACGTCGAGTACGCGATCGCCACAAGGGTCCGGGGCGATACCGACATCATGGTCGTCACCGGGGTGCGGGGCTCGTCGCTCGACCCGACGCGCCTCTCCGACGGGACGAACGTGAAGGTCGGGGTCGACGCCACGATGGTCATGGGGCGGGAAGACGAATTCAGGAGAGCGGAGTGGCCGTAGATGTATCTCGATAACGATGACGAAAGGGTGCTCGCCGGCGAGTTCGGCGAGACACGCCAGAAGATGATGGAGATCCTGGTCGCGCTCGGGGGAGTCTACGACGCCGAGAGGCTCGTCCCGATTGCGAGCGCCCAGGTGAGCGGTGCGTCCTATAAGACCATCGGGAGGTGGGGGCTTGCCTGGCTGCAGAGCCTCAACGCCCGGGTGGCGGTCCCGACGGTCTTAAACCCCATCGGGATGCCGCAGGAGGAGTGGCGGGAGTTCGGGATCCACGAGGAGTTCGCCCACCACCAGACGGAGGTCGTCGAGGCCTACCGGAGGCTCGGGATCCGGCTCGAGTGCACCTGCACGCCCTACTACCTCCGCATCACGGAGTACGGGGAGCACCTGGCCTGGTCGGAGTCCTCGGCGGTCGCCTACGCAAACTCGGTCCTCGGCGCCCGGACGAACAGGGAGGGCGGGCCGAGCGCCCTTGCGGCGGCGATCGTCGGGAAGACACCGTATTACGGCCTCCACATCGTCGCCAACCGGCGGCCGCAGGTCGTCGTCGAGGTCGAGAGCGGCACGGGTCCGCGGTCCGACCACTGGGGCGCCATCGGCCACATCGCCGGGAAGAAGGTGGGGAACCGGATCCCGATCTTTTCCGGTATCCGGCCGGGTCGCGACCACCTCAAGGCCCTCGGCGCCGCGATGGCGGCGACCGGCGCCGTCGCCCTCTTCCACGTCGATAAGATCACCCCGGAGGCCCGGGTCTTTGAGTTCGATACCGGCGGCCTCGACCGGGTGACGGTGACACAGGACGAGGTCGAAGCCCTCTTTGCGGAGACCGAGGTCGAGGCGGTCGCGGTCGGGTGCCCGCACTGCTCCGCAGACGAACTCCGCGAACTCGCGGATCTCCTCAAGGGAAAGACGACGACGAAACCCTTCTACATCTTCGCCGCCCGGGGGGTCGCGCGGAGCAACCCCGACCTGGTGGGCGCCATCGAGCACAGCGGCGCACGGGTGATCCCGGACACCTGCATGGTCGTCTCGCCCCGGATGGACGAGTTCAAGTCGATCATGGTGGACTCGGGGAAAGCCCTCGCCTACGTCCCGGGGATGTGCGGGGCGCTCGCCCGGATCGGGACGAGGAAGGAGTGCGTCGAGATCGCGACGTCGTGAAGGGGGGGCTGCGGCCCGCCATCCCTGTCAAACTCTTTTATATGGTGCTTGAACTCCGTTCGGCCTGAAAGGCCGAACATCGCCCTCGAAAACGCTTCGCGTTTTCTCGAGCTCCGGACGTTCCGTCCGTCGCTCTCCGCAACGTTCATTAGACGATACCCCATAGTTACGCCGCAATGACCTGTCAGGAAGGTCTTGAATGAGAGAGAAGGATATCGACACCATGCGGCGGAAGCGGAACATCGACGGGCTGGTCGGGGCGCTTTCAGACCCGGCAGAGATCGTGCGGCAGACCGCGGCCGAAGCCCTCGGCACCGTCGGAGACGAACGGGCCCTCGAACCGCTGGAGCGGCTGAAGTTCTCGGACCCGGACGCGGGCGTCCGGCGGGCCGCATCGCTCGCGCACTCCCGGGTGGCGGGGAGGCTCGCGGAGAAGAAGGTCGTGGAGGGCTGGCTTCTCGATACGTAGCCGGGCGGGGTCCTGAACGTCTCCTCCCCGCGGTACGGCGTCACCTCCGGTCCACCCGGCAAGGCATATATACCGCCGGGACGTCTACGCGAAAGACGATCAGAGGAGGTTGCTATGGCGACACTGGACGATATCGATGCCATGCGTGACGACCGGGACGTCGACGGGCTGATCCGGGCCCTCGCCGATGAGGACGAGTTCGTACGATCGCAGGCGGCCCTCTCCCTCGGGACGCTCGCTGACCCGAAGGCAACAGAACCGCTTGAGAGGATGCGAAACGAGGACCCGAGCGCCTCGGTCAGGGAGGCGGCCGCGACCGCGTACAGGTGGGTGGTCGGCCGGCTTCGGGAGGTCGAGGCGGCCCGGGAGCCCAAAACCCCGCCGACCCGGTAACACCGGCTCACAGGACGACGAAGTTGAGCCAGAGGAACGCCGTCCCAATGGCCACCGTGACGAAGAGCACAAGCATTCCGACCTTCAGGAACTCCACAAACGATATGGAAAAGCCGTTTCGTGCGGCGATCCCGAGGACGACGACGTTTGCCGACGCCCCGATGACCGTGCCGTTCCCGCCGAGGCAGGCACCGAGCGAGAGCGCCCACCAGAGCGGGTAGATATCCATTGACCCGCTCATACCCTGGATCAGGGGGATCAGGGTGGCGGTGAGGGGGATGTTATCGACGATTGCTGAAGCGATTGCGGCGAACCAGGCGATGATCAGTATGGCCTCGCCCTCCGAGTGGACGTTCTCGACCACGAACCCGGCGACGCTCGCGATGACCCCGGTCTCGACGAGGGCACCGACGACGACGAAGAGCCCGCCGAAGAAGAAGAGGGCCGGCCACTCGATCTTCTCAAAGATCTCCTCCGGGGACTGCCTGCTCCAGAAGAGGAGGATCGATGCGCCGATCAGGGCGACGAGGGCGGGCTCGAGGCCGAGCTGATCGTGGACGAAGAACATCCCGATGACGAGTGCGATGACGACGACCGACTTCTTGAAGAGGGATCGGTCGCGGATCGCCTCCTGCTCCTTTAAGCCCGCAAACGTCCTCTCGATCCCTTCCTGCTCGCCGGGCGAGACGTGGAGCTCCTTTCTGTAGATGAGGACGAGCAGCCCCAGGACGACGACCATGTTGATGACCATCATCGGCGCCATGTTGACGATGAACTCGTTGAACGTCAGGCCGGCGGCCGAACCGATCATGATGTTCGGCGGGTCGCCGATGAGCGTCGCCGCCCCGCCGATGTTCGAGGCGAAGATCTCGGCGATGAGGAAGGGCATGGGGCTGGTCTTCATGACGCTTGCGACGTAGAGCAGCATCGGGGTGATGAGGAGGACCGTCGTGACGTTGTCCAGGAACGCGCTGGCGATGCCGGTCACGAGCGAGAAGAGGAGGAGCACCCGCATCGGGCTCCCTTTTGCCAGTTTCGCCGTCTTGATGGCGATGAACTCGAAGAGGCCGCTGCCGCGGGCGGTGTTGACGATGATCATCATCCCCATCAGGAGGAAGATGGTGCCGAGGTCGATGTACTCCGGGATCTTCTCCCACGGGACGATGTGGAGGAAGACGACGACCGAGGCGCCGAGCATCGCCACCACCGCGCGGTGGATCCGTTCGTCGATGATGAGCGCGTAGGTGAAGAGGAAGACCACGATGGCGATCAGTTCCGGGCCGACGATCACGCCACCCCACCCCGGCGACGGTTGGGGCTCGATGCGGCAGAACACGTCATGAGAGACTGAAAGGTAGACATAGAACTCCCCGAAAAGAATGAACCGTAGAATTCTGGTGTGCACGGCACGCCCATAATCATGCCGGTCCACACAGTCTGCCAGGCCGGTGATTCCCGATGCTTCCGGCGCTGAAACGTCCGGGGGCGAGAGGGGCGGCGATGGAAAGACGCGCCGGGCGCTCAGGAGCGGGAGGAGGGACGGGGACCCTCCGGTTCACCCCGCCGCGGGGGTTTATCCTTGGTGCTCAAGCTCCGGTTCTAGCGAACCGTCGCACGCAACATGACCGCCTTGTAGACCTCCCCGGCGATCAGCACCGGGAGGCCGAGCAGGGCGAGCAGCCCCCAGTCGGCAGGGGTCAGGGGTGCGGTCCCGAGGAAGGTCTGCAGGATCGGGACGTAGACCACCAGCGCCTGGAGGGCGAGGCTCCCGAGGATCGCGAAGATCAGGGCGGGGTTCGAGAAGAACCCGATCCGGTGGAGCGGGAACCGGAACGACCTGAAGTTCAGCACGTTGTAGAGCTCGAAGATGATGAGACCGGTAAACGCCATCGTCCGCGCCCGGTCGAGGTCGACCTGGTAGAGGCCCGAGAAGACGTAGATGGTCAGGAGACCGAGCCAGACCCCGAGGATGAGGACGACGAGGTAGGCGTTCCGGGTGAGGATGGACTCCCCCGGGTCTCGCGGCCGCCTCTGCATGACGTCTTGCTCGGCGGGTTCGAGACCGAGTGCGAGGGCGGTGAGGCCGTCGGTGACCAGGTTGATCCAGAGGATCTGGACGGGGATGAGGATCAGCGGCAGGCCGAGGAGGAGCGCGCCGACGATCGCGACGAGTTCCCCGATGTTGGAGGAGAGGAGGTAGCGGGTGAACCGGGCGATGTTGTCGTACTCCCGCCTCCCTTCCTCGACGCCGGCGACGATGCTCGCGAAGTTGTCGTCCACGAGCACCATGTCGCTCGACTCCTTGGCGACGTCCGTCCCCTTGATGCCCATGGCTATCCCGATGCTCGCCTTCTTCAGTGCCGGAGCGTCGTTGACGCCGTCGCCGGTCATGGCGATGACCGCACGCTCCCGGGCAAGGATATCGATCACCCGGAGTTTGTGCTCCGCCGTGACCCGGGAGAGGACTTTCGTGGTCCGGAGACGGCTGGCGAGCTCATCGTCGGTCAGTGCCTCGAGATCGGCCCCGGTCAGCGCTCCCTCGCTCGAGAGCCCGAGATCCCGGGCGATGGCGTAGGCGGTCAGCGGGTTGTCCCCCGTGATCATGATCACGTCGATCCCGGCGCTCCGACAGAGCCGGATCGCCTCCGCCGCTTCGGGCCGCGGGGGATCGACGATCCCGGCAAACCCGAGAAAGATCAGGTCCTCCTCCACCGTCTCCTCGGTCCACTCGAGACCCTCCGGGAGCGGGCGGTATGCCGCCCCGAGCACCCGGAGCCCGCCGGACGCGTACCCGGCGATCTCCGCGAGGAGTGCGTCACGGAGGTCGTCGGTGAGCGGCACGACCGAGTCCCCCCGGAGCAGCCGGGACGAGCGGGCGAGAAGCACCTCCGGCGCTCCCTTCACATGGGCGACAAAATCCCCCTCTCCGGGGTAGACGATCGTCATCCGCTTCCGGGTGGAGTTGAACGAGAACTCCTTCGCCGCCTCCGGGGCATCCTCGCGGGAGAGGCCGGCTTTCGCCGCCGCGACCACGAGCGCCCCCTCGGTCGGCGTGCCGAGGATCCGCCACCCTCCCTCTTCGAGCTTGAGGGTTGCGTGGTTGCAGAGGAGGACGGTGTGGAGGAACTGCTGGAGCCCGGGGTCCGCGAGCGGGTCGATGGGGTTCTCCCCCACGAGGAACTCGCCGTCCGGAGCATACCCGGTCCCGGTCACCGCGACTTCGGCGCCGGGCGTCTTCACCCGGACGACCGCCATCTCGTTCCGGGTGAGCGTCCCGGTCTTGTCGGTGCAGATCACCGAGACCGCGCCGAGGGTCTCCGACGCCGGGAGGTGGCGGATCAGGCAGTTCCTCCGCATCATGTTCTTGATGCCGATGGCGAGCGTCAGCGTCACGACCGCCGGGAGACCCTCCGGGATCACCGCCACCGCGAGCGAGACGCCGACGAGGAACATCTCGAGAAGCTCCCGCTGCTGCAGAAGCCCGACGGCGACCGCGAGCACCGCGATGCCGAGGGCGATCAGCCCGAGGTCGCGGCCGAGACGGTCCATCTGCCGGGCAAGGGGCGTCGCTTCGTCCTCGACCCGCTGCGAGAGCCCGGCGATCATCCCGAACTCCGTCGTCATCCCGGTAGCGACGACCACGCCCCGTCCCCGCCCGTTGACCACCGTCGTGCCCGCAAAAGCCATGTTGCTCCGCTCGGCAAGGGTGGTCCCGGCAGGGAGCGAATCCGGCGCCTTATCGACGGGTGACGACTCGCCTGTCAGAGGCGCCTCGTCCACTTCGAGCGACGTCGCCTCGACGATGAAGAGGTCGGCGGGCACCCGTTCTCCCATCTCGAGAGCGACGAGATCCCCCGGCACGAGCCCCGCAGCATCGATCTCCTGTCGTTCCCCGCCGCGGACGACCACGGCACGCTGGACGAGCATCTTTTTGAGCGCCTCGATCGCCTCGCCGGCCTGCCACTCCTGGGAGAACCCGAGCAGGGCATTCAAGACGACGATGATGAGGATTGCGGCGGCGTCGACGGGTTCGCCGACGAGGAACGAGATCGCGGCGGCAATGACCAGGATGACGATCAGGACGCTCTTGAACTGCCGGAGGAAGACCTGGAGACGGGTCTCCCGGGCCTCTTCGCGGAGGACGTTTTTCCCGTAGCGCTGCAGCCGCTCATCCGCTTCTCCCGGGCTCAAGCCTGCCGGGCCGGTGCCGAGTTCCCGGCGGACTTCTTCCGCGGAGAGGGTGTACCAGTCAGCCAGAGGCCTCCCTCCCGCAGGCGGTGTTTCTGCCGGATTCTCCAGTCGGCACGGGCATATGTTCCCGGTTTTGCGCAGGGCTATAAAAAGGTATAGAGATCGCATCCATCTGTCCGCGAAAAAGCCGCAACGGCGGCCGGGGCGGTCGGACGGATCGCCGGACGCCCACCGTTCCCGGCCCCGATACCATTATATCCGGCCGAACCGATCAGGGCCGGGTCGGAAGTCCGGCCCGGGGAGGAATGACGATGAGCAGAATAGCAGTCCTGATTACGGATATGTTCGAGGATGTCGAGTACACCAGGCCCGCGGAGGCGTTCAGGGAGGCCGGCCACGACCTCGTCCACGTCGGCCTCTCCGCGGGGGAGACCGTGCATGGGAAGAAGGAGCAGACGCCGGTCAAGATCGACCGGGCCGCATCGGACGTATCGGCGGACGACTTCGACGCGCTCTTCATACCGGGCGGTTACTCGCCCGACAAGCTCCGGGCCCACGATGCACCCGTCGAGTTCGTGCGTCGCTTCGTCGAGAGCGGCAAACCGGTCCTCGCCATATGCCACGCGCCCCAGCTCCTGATCACCGCGCAGGTGCTCCGCGGCCGGAAGGTGACCGGCTGGAAGTCCGTCGCCCAGGACATCAGGAACGCCGGTGCGGAGTACATCGACCGGGAGGTGGTGATCGACGGCAACCTGGTCTCGAGCCGGCAACCGGACGACATCCCCGCGTTTATCGAGGCGTCGCTTGCGAAACTCAAGGAGACCGGCGGCAGGAAGGTGGAGGCTGCGGCTGCAGAGCGGTGAGACGGGAGCGGGGCCGCATAAACTCTTTATGGATGCGGCCCGCACCCAATCTTTGAGATGAATCCTGCAGGTCTGCCGGGGGACGCACGGGAATGGGGCAGGCTTGCGATAATCGCTCTCGCCACGGTGCTCTCCGTTCTGCTGGACCTATTCTTCAACACGGTCACGTACACCCACTTCTTCTACCTGGTGCTCATCCTCGCCGCGTTCTGGTACCGCAGAAGCGCGGTCGCCGTCGGGATTCTGCTCGCCGCGGTCCACATCGCCGTCGAGTACTTCCTCTACGGCCCCCCGGGTCCGGACATCCTCATAAGTGCAGGGGTCTTCGTCGTCGCGGCATACCTCCTCGGGTACCTCTTCGAACTCGCGGGCAGGCGTGCCGACGGCCTGCACTTCCGTATCGGCGAGCCCGGCGCACCCGCATGCGACCGGGATACGAAGAGGCTGATCGCCCGGTTATCGAGCCGGGACCCGGATACCCGCTACCAGGCGGCCGGATGCCTGGGTGACGCGGGCGTTCCCGCTGCGGTCGAACCGCTCGCCGCCCTCCTGGCCGACCCTGAGACCGGCGTCCGCTGGAAGGCGACGGAGGCGCTCGGGAAGCTGGGGTCTCCGGCCGTCGGGCCGCTCACGGAGAGCCTCGATAGCGAGAACGCCGATGTCAGGTGGATGGCCGCGGTCGCTCTCGGGGAGATCGGCGATCCCGCGGCGATCCCGGCACTGATGGGGGCGCTCAACGACGAGGACACCTACGTCCGGAGCAGGGCGGGCCTGGCGCTCGGGGCCATCGGCGAGGCCGCACGGGAGGAACTCATCGCCGGCCTCCACGACGGAAACGAGCGGGTCCGGTGGGGGGCGGCCCTCGCGCTCGGGAGCATCGGGGGAGAGGAGGCCGCTACGGCCCTCATCGGTGCGCTCCGCGACCCCGACGGGGACGTGCGGCAGCGAGCCGCGGGTGCGCTCGGGGATATCGGCGAGCCGGCTCTCCCCTCCCTCATCGAGGCGTTCCGGACGGACGACGAGGAGCTCCGGCGGGGGGCGATAGCAGCCCTCGGTCTCGTCGGAAGGCCTGCCGTCGCGGCGCTCACTGCGGCGCTCCGCGCCGGCGACGACTGGCGCATCCGCAGTGGAGCGGCGGCGGCCCTCGGGGCGATCGGCGAACAACGGGCAACCGACGCCCTGATCCGGGCGCTCGACGACGAGCGGGAGGAGGTGCGCGAGGCTGCACGGGAGGCGCTCGGCAGCATCAGGAAGACATAACACCAGCGAGGGAGCACCTGAACGCTATGACTGACGACACCCGGATCGAGGAACTGATCGCCGATCTCCGGCGGGGCCCTCTCGCGGTGCGCCGGGCGGCGACCGCCGGGCTCGGGGCGAGCGGAGAGGCCGCAGTCGACCCGCTCATCGCCGCGATGCAGGTCGAGGAGAACGACGTCCGGTGGTATGCCGCCCGCGCGCTGGTGCAGATCGGCGAGCCTGCAATCGCCCCCCTCCTCGCGGCGATGCGTGCCGCGGACGACCGGGACTTCCGCCGGTACGCCGCGGCGGCCCTGACGGGGATTGGCGAACCCGCCATCGAACCCCTCATCGGCGTCATCGAGAGAGCCGACCCGGATCTCCAGCCGTTCGCCGCGATGGCCCTCTGCAGGATCGGCGAGCCGGCGGTCGAACCGCTCCTCCGCCTGATGCAGAGCCCGGACCCGAAGACGCAGGAACGCGCCGCGCTTCTCCTCTGGAAGATGGGAGAGCCGGGAGCCGGCCCGCTCACCGAAGCACTTGAGGCAGGCAGCCGATCCGCGAATAATAAATGATCGGGAAGCCTTCAGATCAATAGGGTCTGATGGCACCTCGTATCACAAAGAGCCCCCTCCACCTCCTGCCGATGGGGCGTTACTTAAAACCCCGGATGGTCCTGGTTGCAGGAACTTCGGGTACTGCGGTCCTTGCCGCGCTCCTTGTGGAGCCCCCCGGCACCAATCTTATCCTCTGGTTCCTTCTTTTCCTTCCTGCCGCGATCGCCGGCTACCTCTACCGGGAGAGGGGGATCGTCGTCGCCACCGTGCTCGGGCTTGCCTACATCGGCGTCACGGTGCTGCGCGCATACCCCGAGCCGGGCGCGCTCCTCCCCTTCGTCGCCATGATAGCTCTTGCGTCGCTCGCCTCGACCGTCGGCTACTCGGCCCGGGAACAGATCCACCACCGGGAAGCCATGGAACGGGCTCCCGGAGGTGCGTTTCTTCTCAGGCAGGAGGACGGGACGATAGCGGACGCGAACCGGGACTTCGCGGAGCTCCTGGACTACACGACGAAAGACCTGGAGAACCTGCCGATCTCCAGGATCTGGCCGTTCGCCGACGACCGCGAACGGTTCTTCGCCCAGGCAAAACCGGATGCGGGCAACGTGGTCCTCGAGACGCAGTTCGTCGACCGGGAAGGCAGAATCCGCTGGCTCGTTCTCTGGGGACGCTGCTTCGACGATGCCGTCATCTCCTGCCGGGTCTCGGAGATCACCCGGTACAAAGAAGCGGAAGCGGCCCTGAACGCCGAACACCGCCGCCTCCTCTCGGTCCTGGACACGCTCCCCGCCTACGTCACCCTGCAGGGGGAGGACCATACCTTCCGGTTCGCCAACAGGGCCTTCCGGGAGACCTTCGGCGACCCGGGCGAGAGACCCTGCTACGAGGTGCAGCGCGGCTCCCGCAGGCCCTGCAACCCCTGCCACAGCACGCTGGTCTTTACCCTCAGAAGCCCGCAGCGGTGGGAGTGGGACCACACGAACGGGAAGACCTACGAAGTCCACGCCTACCCGTTCACCGACACGGACGGGTCGCCCCTGATGCTGCAGCTCGGGGTCGACATCACCCAGCGGGTGCAGGCGGAAGAGGCGCTCAAAGGGTTTGCCGGGAACCTCCAGACAAAGAACCGGGAACTGGAGGTGCTGCGAAGCCAGCTCTCCATCGTCAACCAGGAACTCGACGAAATGGTCAGGGAGCGGACCGCCGACGTGGAGAAACTCCTCGCCCAGAAGGACGAGTTCATATCGCAGCTCGGGCACGACCTCAAGACGCCCTTAACGCCGCTGGTCGCGCTGATGCCGAGGATCATCCAGCGGGAGCAGGATCCGAGGCTCCGGCGCCTCCTCGAGATCGCCGGCCACAACGTCACCTACATGAAGGACCTGGTCCAGAAGACCCTGCAGCTCGCCCGGATGAACTCCCTCTACATCGAACTCGACCTCGAACCGCTGAACCTACGCACAGAACTGAACAACATCCTCAGGAACTACGCGGTCTCCTTCAAAGCAAAAGCCATAACCCTCGAGAACCACGTCCCGGCCCAGATCAGCGTCAGGGCCGACAGGGTCCTCCTCGGAGAGATCTTCGATAACCTGATCGCCAACGCCGTCAAATACATGCAGAACGGGACCGGGACGATCAGCATCGACGCCGGCCGCGACCAGGGGGTCGTGATCGTCGCGATCCGGGATACCGGGATCGGCATGACCCACGAGCAGCTCGAACGCGCGTTCTTCGAGTTCTACAAGGCCGATTCCTCCCGGCACGACCTCGAATCGCCGGGCCTCGGCCTTGCGATCTGCAGGCGGATCGTCGAGCGGCACGGGGGCCGGATATGGGCCGAGAGCGACGGAGTGGGGATGGGATCGACCATCTTATTCTCCCTGGAAGCGGTAGACGCCCCGTGAGGAGAATCCGCAGATTTATAATCGATCCGGGCGAGAGAAAACTACGAAAAACCTGGTGGGTGCCAGGGAGGGACCAGATGGCAGAATTACCGTGCCGGCAGATTATGATCGTCGATGACGATGTATTCATCCTTGAGGTGATCGAGGAACTCTTCGAACCGGAGGGGATCGACGTCATCACCGCGGAAAGCGGCGATGCGTGCATCGCGGAACTGGAGAAGGGATTCCGGGGCGTCATACTGATGGATATCATGATGCCCCGAAAGGACGGATGGGAGACGATAGAGGAGATGATCGCCCGGGACCTGATGGACGGGAACGTCGTCGCGATGCTCACCGCAAAGGACATCCCCGACGCGAAACTGGAGGGGCTCAAGGAGCACGTCATCGACTACATCACGAAACCGTTCGAAGCAGACGAGATCGTGGCCGTCGTGAAGGGCTACCTCGATTATCTCGCATGAAGGGAGAGCGCATGGATAACTCTGCACCTGGTCGGGACGGCCGGAACATCGTGGTCATCGGTTCGTCGACCGGCGGCCCGCGAACCCTCGAGACGATCTTTTCACAGTTCCCGCTCGTCGATGCCGCCATCGTTATCGTCCAGCATATGCCGCACTACATCAACAACTCGCTCTGCGCGCATCTTGCAAAGACCTGCCTGATGGAGGTCAAGATCGGGGAGGACGGCGAACCGGTCGAGCACGGTACGATCTACGTGGCCCCAAGCGACGTCCACTTAAAACTCCTCGGGAACCGGACCATCCGTCTCTTCGACGACGAGAAGATCCAGTACGTCAGGCCCTCGATCGACGTCGCCATGACGTCGCTCGAGCGGCACCGCGGCGACCGTCTCGTCGGAGTGGTCCTCTCGGGGATGGGGAGCGACGGAGCCGAAGGGATCCGGCATATCAAGTCGATCGGAGGCACCACCCTCGCGCAGGCCCTCCGGACCTGCGCCATCCACGCCATGCCCCGCGCCGCGTTCGAGACAGGGCGGGTGGACCAGATGCTTCCGCCGGAAGGGATCCGGGAGAAGATCATCCGGATCGCGGGGATTCTCTAACGATTCTGCCCCCGAAGAGATCTGCCGGGACCGGAGGCCCGGACCCGGGAACGAGTCCTCTAAATGCGTGAAGGGCCTATACTTCATGCATGGAGGTCTCACCCGCTACCGCCCGGTACTTCGAGGAACTGATGGCCGGGCTCGAGTCCGCGATGAAGCAGGCGGCTGCCGCACGGACCCGGGGACTCGATCCGAGGACGGAGATCGAGATCCCGGTGGCAAGCGACCTCGCCGACCGCGTGGAGGCGCTCCTGGGCTATAAGGGAATCGCGGCCAGGCTCCGGGAACTCGAGCAGGAGATGTCCCGGGAAGAGGTGGCGCTCCGTATCGGCGACGATTTTGCAGCTAAAATGTTCGGCGAGACCACGCAGGAGGAGATCCTCGACCACGCCATCCGGGGAGCGATGGCGCTCCTGACGGAGGGCGTCGTGGCCGCCCCGACGGAGGGGATCGCGAAGGTCAGCCTCGGGAAGAACGACGACGGGACCGATTATCTAAAGATCTACTACGCGGGCCCCATCCGGAGCGCCGGCGGCACGGCGCAGGCGCTCTCGGTGCTGGTGGGCGACTACGTGCGGCAGGCGCTCGGGATCGGCCGCTACGTCCCCCGCCCCGAAGAGGTGGAGCGCTACATCGAGGAGATCCGGCAGTACAACAACATCATGAGCCTCCAGTACCTCCCGAGCGAGAAGGAACTCCGGATGATCATCACCAACTGCCCCGTCTGCATCGACGGCGAGCCGACCGAGCAGCAGGAGGTGAGCGGCTACCGGAACCTGGAGCGGGTGGAGACGAACACCGTCCGGGGCGGGATGGCGCTGGTGGTCGCGGAGGGTCTGGCCCTCAAAGCCCCGAAGGTCTTAAAAAACGTCCGGAAGATGAAGATGGCCGGCTGGGACTGGATCGAGGAGATGATCGGCGGCGGCCCGAAGAGCGACGACGACGATGCGGGCGCCGCGATCAAGCCCAAGGACAAGTACATCCGGGACCTGATCGGCGGGCGGCCGGTCTTTTCGTACCCGATGCGCAAAGGCGGGTTCCGGCTGCGTCTCGGCCGGGCGCGGAACACCGGGTTTGCGGCGGCGGGCTTAAACCCGGCGACGATGCACATCCTCGGGGACTTCCTCGCGGTCGGGACCCAGATGAAGGTCGAGCGCCCGGGGAAGGCGGCGGGGATCGTGCCGGTGGACTCGATCCAGGGGCCGACGGTCAAACTCCGGAGCGGGGAGGTGCGCCGTGTGGACGATGCGGCGGAGGCCCGGCGGATCGCGGGACAGGTGGACGAGATCCTGGACGACGGCGAGATCCTGATCAGTTTCGGCGAGTTCATGGAGAACAACCACCCGCTGATGCCCCCGAGTTACTGCGAGGAGTGGTGGATGCTCGAAGGGGGGCCGCGGCACCCGGAGAATGAACTCGAGGCGATCGGGTTCGCGCTCGACGGCGCACCCCTCCACCCCGACTACACCTACTTCTGGGACGACGTCGGCCCGGCCGATATCGCCCTTCTCGCGGATATGGTCAGCACCGGCGGCAGGGTCGAGGACGGGGTGCTGATGCTCGAGAACACCCCCCAGACGAAGGCGATCCTCGAGGAACTCCTGGTGCCCCACCACCTTTCAGGGGACCGGATCGCGATCCCCGAGCACCTGGTCTTCCTCGCCTGCCTCGGCCTGACGCTGCAGCTCGAAAAGCGTCCGGCGTGGCAGGACGCCCCGATGGAGAGTTCGCTCGACCTCGTCATGCACCTCTCGGGCTTCACGGTGCGGTCGCGGGCGGGCACCCGGGTCGGCGGGAGGATGGGGCGGCCGGGGAAGTCGAAGCCGCGGGAGATGCGGCCGCCGCCCCACTCGCTCTTTCCCATCGGCGACGACGGCGGTTCGCGGCGGTCGTTCCAGGCGGCCTGCGCCTCGAAACACCGGTCCAACACGGACGGGGGGGTGATCGAGGTGGAGGTCGGCGAGCGGCACTGCCCCGCCTGCGGCGCCTTCACCTACAAGAACCTCTGCGAGTGCGGCACGCATACGGTCCCGGTCTTTCGGTGCCCGAAGTGCGGCAAGGACGTCGGGCAGGCCGTCTGCCCCCGGTGCAACGTGGAGACGGTCTGCCACCAGAAGGTCACGATCAACGTGAAAAGCGAGTACTCGGCGGCGATGGAGAACCTAGGGGTGCGTGAATCGTCCGTTGCACTCCTCAAAGGCGTCAAAGGGCTGATATCCCGCGAACGGCCGGTGGAGCCGATCGAGAAGGGGATCCTCCGGGCGCTGCAGAACCTTTATGTCTTCAAGGACGGGACCTCCCGCTACGATATGATCGACCTTCCCCTGACCCATTTCCGGCCGGACGAGGTCGGCGTCCCCATCGAGCGGCTCCGGGAACTCGGCTACACCCACGATACCTACGGCCGGGAACTCGTCTCGGCCGACCAGGTGCTGGAGCTCCGCCACCAGGACATCCTGGTCTCGGAGGACTGCGGCGAGTGGCTGGTCCGGGTGGCGAAGTTCGTCGACGACCTGCTGGTGCGGTTCTACGGGCTCGAACCGTTCTACCGGGCCGAAAAACCGCTCGATCTCGTCGGCCACCTCCTGATGGGGCTTGCGCCGCACACGAGCGCCGGGGTCCTCGCCCGGCTGATCGGCTACTCGAAGGCCGCGGTCGGTTACGGCCACCCGTTCTTCCACGCGGCGAAACGGCGGAACTGTTTCTCCGGCGACACGGAGATCGCCGTCTCCGACGGCAGACAGTGGATAACGGTGCCGATCCGGCAGTTCGTGACGGAGAATTTCGATCTCAGCAAACCGGGGCTGGACCACGTCGGGACGTTCTACTCCGATCCGGAGCAGCCGTTCTACGTCCGGAGCATCGATCCGCAGGGGAAGGTGAGCCTGAAGAAGGTCACCTCCGTCTCGGTCCACCGGGCCCCGGCGCACCTGATCCGGTTCGTAACAGGGCGGGGGAGGGTTCTTACGGTCACGCCCGACCACGCGATGCTGGTCTGGGACACGGATTACCTCCGAAAGATCCGGGCGCTCGAGGTTGCGGTCGGCGACCGCGTCCCGGCGGAGGAGGGCGGGCTCGTCGTCAGCGACGAGGTCGTCTCCCGCGAGACCGTCCAGGCGCTCGACGACCGGGTCTACTGCCTGACGGTCGCCGATAACCATACCCTGGTCGCGAACGGCATCTACTGCGGGCAGTGCGACGGCGACGAGGACTGCGTGATGCTCCTCCTCGACGGGCTGATCAACTTCTCCCGGGCCTACCTCCCCGAGACCCGGGGCGGGACGATGGACGCGCCGCTGGTCCTGACCACCCGGATCGACCCGGCGGAGGTCGACAAGGAGAGCCTCAACGTCGACGTCTGCGACCACTACCCCCTCGAGGTCTACAACGGCTGCCTCGCCTATGCTCACCCAAAAGACCTCGACAAATACGTCGACCGGGTGGAGCGGCGGCTCGGGACCCCGGCACAGTGCGAGGGGTTCCTCTTCACCCACCCGACCGCCAGCATCTCGGCAGGGCCCCTTGAATCCACCTACACGAAGCTCGGGTCGATGCTCGACAAACTCGAGGCGGAACTCGACCTCGCAAAGAAGATCCGGGCGGTGGACGAGGACGACGTCGCAGAAAGGGTCTTGAACACCCACTTCATCCGCGACCTCCAGGGCAACCTCAACGCGTTTTCCAAACAGAAGGTCCGGTGCATGAAGTGCAACGCGAAGTACCGGCGGATGCCGCTTGCGGGGAAGTGCACCCGCTGCGGGGGCAACGTCATCCCCACGGTCCACGAGGGCTCGGTGAAGAAGTACCTGGAGATGTCGCGCAACATCTGCGAGACCTACGCGGTCTCGGCGTACACGAAGCAGCGGGTGGAGGTCCTCTTCATGCAGATCGAGTCCACCTTCGGCCAGCCCCCGGAGAAGCAGCTGGGGCTCGCGGATTTTATGTGAGTGGGGTGCGGGGGCGGCGGGGGTCTTCCGTTCCCGGCACCTGCCCGGCGAGGGGCTCCGTCCCGGCGGCGGGTTGCCCGGCGGGGCGGGCCGCCATCAAGCTCATTACTTTAGAGGTTCAAGAGGTACAGGCGCGAGTGTTACCGAGAGGCCAAAGGTGATCGACTCAAGATCGATTCTCGAAGGAGTTCGCAGGTTCGAATCCTGCCACTCGCATTTTTGTTTTTTGATGTTTCGGTAGTCGCCCGGCTCTAAGCTTCGTTGATCTTGTCCAGAGCAAGCACCAGCTTACAGGCCTGTTTGTCAGGGTTCCAAAGGACGCAGCGATCACCACGGCAGGGGTCAACAGTCCGGGCCATGTTCGCCATGAACAAAAACGGGCACTCTTTTCTATTTTCAGCCATAGAGATCAGTTCTCTCTACCTAGCAAAAACACCTCACATTTTGGTTATGGGTATTTCGGAAAATGGCCCCCAAAGGGCAACTGTAATACCGCCGGTTCATGGTATGCCAGCAACGTCTTCACGCTTGTTATCTTCAGGTTAATGTCCCTCCTGTTAGCCACGGTTTATTTAGTCAAAATATCTACAAATGCCCTGCAAGTTTGATTTCTAGAGCGAGTATTAAGATTTGAAAATATTATTCTCACTAGCCAGTGAAAGGTGAGAAAAAGTTTCTTGATATTTAACATACTAGGGGGTTGTAATCAAATGGTGGATACACGAAGTCCAGAGCAACGCAGACGCATCATGGCAGCCGTCCACAGTAAAGATACAGGCCCCGAACTTCTAGTACGTCGATATCTTTGGTCGAAAGGCATTAGATATCGCCTTCATCCCGAAAACTTACCGGGCAAACCGGACATCGTCATACCTCGATGCAAGATAGCCATTTTCGTCCACGGTTGCTTCTGGCACGGCCATGAAAACTGCTCTTTAGGTCGCTTACCAAAATCTAGAGTAGATTACTGGAAAAGCAAAATTGAAACTAACAAAAAACGGGACCGCCTCATCAAAGAAGAGCTAAAGGCTTTGGGCTGGCATCAATTAGTAATCTGGAGTTGCCAGTTGAGAACGAAAAAAGCGGCATCTACTGCCTTACCTGCCCTTTTAAACGAGATACTAAATATTTGCCCTGACTTATCCTCAGATGATTCGCGCACTCTGTAAACGTACATGAGAATTATGGCGTTCCTCTTAAGAAGTAGGGTGAATACCTATGGAAGGCTGCGTACTGTTCGAGAGCTTCTTCAGTCTTTTGGGCATTCTCGTCAATTAAGTATCCCAACTCCGCGGATAAGATTTTGCCTCGTTGTCCGTTGCATGGAAGCAACTTCTGGAGGTGCAGGCGTTCTTTTGTACTAAGATCCGGAATTTTGATTAATTTCGGATTTTCCCACGTAAGATTGGCAAATTCCCAGCTTTTGAAAGCTTTAACTACTCTTCGATCCTTGCGAGGCCATATTACTCCTGTTAATGTGAACATCCAAGTTCCATCATTGTAATAGAAAGACGAGACAGGATGGAATGCCAAGTCAGCAACCGCCGGCAACGCTTCCTGGGCGGCAATCTGCAACATTTCCTGAACTAAAGAGGTAAATTTCAGGTTTTCTCTTGGCAGGTCGGTATTCGGGTTGGGCAAGACTTCTGAGAACTTCCTATGAAATTCCTCGATTAGCCTCGCTCTCTCCTCTTCAGGCTTATCCCAACCGTAATCCCTAGAATTGGCGCGTAAAGTAATCTTGACCATGCTTCCTTGAGCAACTTTACCAAGGAGCGTCATGAAATCCTCAAAATGCGTATAGTCCAGTCCGGTATAGTCCAACCAAAATATACTTTTACTATCTAATGATTCATATTCGGCGATAAAAGAACACATATCACAGTTTTTAAGTTGGATGATACCACAGGGAAGATGAAAGCCCTGACGCAGATACACATCTGGATCTTCCTCAATCGAAACCATTTGAACTTCAGGGCAAAACTCGTAAATTAGACGCATATCTTCAAGGTAGGGCCCTCCCATGCCGTAGTACGTGTATTCGTCCAAGTCACCTCCAAGTTTTGAGAGGCGTCTGATTGCCTCGATAAATGCAAACCTATCTGCAGCTTTGTTTTTGCGTAAATGATACGGAGGACTGCTCATTTCATAACTTCCTCGTAAATTGTATCAAAACACTTTATTCCAACCTCATTCGGATCCAATTCGGAGTTTCCAAAATACTCTCCCACTTTTTTTATCTTCACTAATTCTTTTTTGAAAGAGATACGCCGAGTCGTCGGTTCAGGTCTTTCTGGTACAGGCAGATTAGGCTTGTAGTAATTTCCGTTTGGGAGTGAACGTGAGATCTCCTTGAGGGGGAGGTTTTTTGACTCCGTCTTTATCTCATGAAAGGATTGCTTCATTGTTTCCTTAATTTGCCTTTTAGATTCGTCTTCTAAACCTTTCCACTTGTTGGTGTAATCGGTGAAGATTTTCATTCCTTCACGCATTTTATTTTTTATTTGGAGATAAAGAGGGGAAGATGCGTCGATGCCCCTTTTAGTTGTGGTGGTTGGTAACTTACGGGGATCATCTGATTTAAACTCCACAATGCCTGATATCGCAATAAATTGATTGTGGTATCGGGGAACGTTCGCTTCTCCCCATCCAGTCAGTTCGGTACGGTCACAATGTACCACTGTCCTGTCGTTACAGATAATCGTCCATCCGGCATCATATGATGAATATTTTGCACTTTTCTTCTCATCGTCGATCTCATTCTCAGAAGGAGGTTCTCGCGTAAACCCAACTGCCAAAAACACTTCTACGCCATCCGACTCAGTTTCGAAAATATATGGACGTATCCCTGTACTTTCACTAAGATCAAATGACAACTTAGTGGTGCGAGGGCTGACAATTTCATCGTTAATTTTAACTTCAAAGCCTTTTTCGATAATGTAAGCATAAATGGCTGAAATCGATTTTCTTAGCTCGGATATAAAGTTTTTCGCATCTACATCAAATAAATCAGAAATGCCTTCATTTAAGCTTTTAATGACTATTTTAGTACCGTCTGTATCCATCAACCCTTTGACATTTTTCATAGGTAAAAACCAATTGCTTTCATCTTTTAACCATTCTGGCGTTATCTCAACCTCATATTCGTCAGCTCCGCTCCGTGTCGTAATGAGACAGTGCTTACCTATTTTAAAAATTGCTCGTTTCATTCCGATTCCGTAAGTGCCTACGGTTCTGGAGACACCTACTGGACGGTCTTGATCCCGTCCCATCCTGAAGGCATAGGGATGCAATTCCCAAGGAATCCCGCCACAGTTATCTGAAATCGAAAAAAAATCCTTCTTTATTTCAATTTCAGCCCAAAACCCCTGATATGGCTTCTCTCCCTCACATTTACTTGACCGACGAATGCCATCAATACAGTTATCCAGTAAATCAAGAATAGCATCGTTTAAAGCTATGTCACGCGTGAGCATATTGACAAAGAAAGATTTTACTGGAGCCGCATTAACCTCATCATCCTTAATCAACTTTCCTTCTTTCATCTTTTATCTCCCATTCCCGATCATATTGCATTCCGAACGACTGCAAGCAATCGCTCCGCAACTATCGGGCTGACACTGCTCCCGATCTGGCGGAAACTATGCCACTTTGTCGGCGCAAACCGGAACCAATCCGGAAAACCTTGCAGTCTTGCTGCCTCCCGAGGGGTTATCGCACGATTTTCGGTCGGATGAATCGGGCGAAGGGCTTGATGGCTGCCATGATCGCGACCCGTACCTGCCCGTAGAGTCGGACAAAACCCTTCGGGATCTAAGCGAGTAGCTCTTGAAATCGGATCCCTCCTGCCGAACTCTACCTTTGCATACCGCTGAACAACCTCATCCGAATGGCGAGTACCTAAGAAACCGGAAACTAGGCTTTCGTCCCTGAGGCGACTCAGAGCAACAGGATCTCCAACCCCCGGAGGTACGTGACCCTGGAGCCTCGATGCGTAGTAACCATTACCACTGGTGCGAACTATTTGCCAACTCTGCTCCTCTTTCTGCCATTCGGGATTAATTTTTATCGGCAAACCACGCAATGCGTCTTTCACGAATATTTTCTCGATATCCGAGGATGGCAGGAAGTCATTCGCCGTCAGGGGTTCCATTTTGTCCCGGTGATAACCAAAGAAAAATATCCGCGTCCGAGTTGTCGCCACCCCATATTCATTCGCCTTTACCACCAGAGGCGGTAAAAAAACGTACTTATCCTCAACAAAGGAGAGTCCCTCGTTTATGATATCCGAATTCTCCTTACACAAAATGCCGGGTACATTTTCGGCCAAGAAAAACTTAGGGTGGGTTTCTGCGACTATGCGAAAGAACTCTGGGAACAATCTATTACGAGGGTCATTTTTGTCTTTTCTCCCCATCGAACTGAAACCCTGACAAGGAGGGCCACCGATAACCCCTGTGAGACTTCCACTCTTCAATTTGAGTAGATCTAACAGTTTCTCACCCGTTAAATCGGAAACGCTGGTCGAAATGTGAATTGTGTTCGGGAAATTGCACTTATGAGTGCCGAATGCAATCGGATCGTTCTCCACTGCACCGCGAACGATAAATCCTGCACGTGCCGCTCCTATACTGAGCCCCCCCGCGCCGCTAAAAAGATCCACGATTTGAGGGCGGTTTCGCTTATTATGGTTTACTGCATCGACAACGCTTTCTTCAACAACGTGCAATTGATAACCTACCTTTTACGGTTCTTTACCTTCGGAATATTTAACCGATACGATTGGAAGGTCTGCAGCCAAATTTATCGATTGATACATCAGCATACAACAGATCCAATTTAATTCAATGCAACTTTCGGAAAATACTAATTTAGTAGAAGTTAGTAGTTCGCGGCAGCGATGCCCGGGGAAGGCGCAACAGGAGCCCCCAACCCACCCGGCATGCGCCATCAGGACCCGGAGGATTATAAGATGAGCCCGGGAATACATTGAATTTAAACATTGAGCCTTTTGCTGCCCTCAAGACGCAAGCATTTTGCGACTTGCACAGTATATTCGTTGTATCAGCCCATAAATGAGAAAAGAAAAACAGTTTGAAATTCCGGGCGGCTCACTTTATCTTTTTCTCGAGCTTCTTGAGTTTCTTCTTGGCGGCCGGGCTACCCGCAGCCGCCTGCTGCGCGAGTTCTTCTGCCTTGGCCTTCTTTGCTCTGTTTAGTTTCTCCAATTGTTTCTTGCTCGTCGGCATACAGTTACCTCGCTACGTCTTTGAATGGTTCTATTTACCATTTTTCCGTCATATACATATCCCTATCGTTGTACCAGCCGAGAAACTCCGGGTAAATGAAAAATCGGCCAATTCAACTGTTGAAGGCGTATGCAAGGAGGAGAGGAAGGAGAAAGCGTATGCAAGGAGAAGGAGAAGGCGTATGCAACCCAGTCGGCTTTGCCGGCGGCAGCCGCCCGCGAAATCCAGGATCCCCCGCGGCAGAGGAGGGAAGATAACCCGGTCTGACAGGATTAGACAGATAAGAAGTCGCGTATCGAAAAATTATTCCATCCACGGCCACAACCCTGAGTATGACCGATGTAAACCGGCCTATAGTGAGAATACGATGCCCCGACTGCGGTGTTGCGCTTCAGATTACGGCCGAGCACTTGAGAGACAACAAGCCGATCGTCTGCAGCGGCTGCAACAAGATCATGACCCTTCGCGACGTCGACAGGTCGATTGACGGTTATTTAAATGATTTCAGGGCGGCGGTTGAAGAGATCGACCGCAGCACGAAGCACTGACCGGGACGGTTCAATCGTATATCACCGGGCCATATCAATAAAAATAGCCGATGGAGGAGCCCTCCTCCCCCATACCTCGTTATCCCCGGGTCCCACCGCCGGTTGGGGTATTGACTTCAAATCCCAGAGCGCGTGCAAGGGAACTCTTTAGATCGTTGAAGAAGGTGAAGACCGGTTCGAGCAGCTCCTGGGGTTTCGCTTTTTGCTCAACGCTGAGTATCCCTCCCTCATAGATCGTCCTTGTCCCGGAGTCCCAGATCTCAACGGTCACCACACCCTCTCTGACAAACAGGGCATCGCCGACAAGCAAGCTATCTCCTGCATATGCAGGAAAGATCCGGGCATTTCTATGGATCTCCGCTCTGCCCTGAATATATTTCACCGCTCCTGCTTCAGTTTGTCCGTAATCCACGTAAATTATCCCGCTGCCCGTCGGGGTTTCCGTCACCTCGGGAGCCGCCGCCTGTCCGGAGCCGCCGCCTGCCCGTTCGAGCAGGACCGCGGTTCCCCCGGTGCCCCCGCCGAGCATCGTCGCATCGCTCCTGTCGACCAGCTGTATGTCTGCAAACGAGCCGCGCTGCAGGGTGATGATGTCTTTATGGCGCAGCGTGTCGCCCACGCCGGCAGGCTGAACGCTCGTGCCGCGTGTGATGGTGATGGAGTATGCACCGACATCCGAAGCCGGGGTGATCGAGACGATTCGGCCGAGAACCTCCTCATCCGTGTATACCTGCAGTGTGGTATGCGAGCCGGCCTGCCCCGCTGCCGGCAGAACACAGATCGAAAGGAGCCCGATAATAACAAGTAGACGGTAATGCTTCGATAAGGACTGCATAATAGTAAATAGAGAATCTCATATAAATAATATGAGTAAATAAAGACACCTCATGTGAATAATATTAGCAAATATGGGCCCATCCGTGAATAATATTAGAAAATAGAGACATTTCATGCAAATAATGTGTAAACCCATAATGTGGCAGCACGAACCCATGCGACACAACTCTCGCCCCATGACGGCCTCCCGTCATGAGACGATTTCCTGATACCACGCCGGATAGCGCACCGGGAAATCATCTCCGGATAGCCCTGCACCGGAACCCGCGAGAAGCCTCACATCTCCGCAACGCATCCCCGGTGCCTTAAGCCCGCCGCTACACCAGCCCCTGCAACGTCGCGCCCATCCCCGGCGGGCCGGCTGCGAACTCTTCCAGGCCGACCCCCATCAGGAAATCAACGTGAGTGGCTGCCAGCTGTTGCTGTGCCCTGACTGCCGCCGAGAGCGGCCCGTCGATGAGATCTTCCATCGGAAGGCCTCCAAACTGCGAAGCCATATCGGGCAGCGACGATGCAGTGGAGACGGCCGTCGCCCCGGCAACCGGACAGACGGCGCTGCCGACCACCGCAACCAGAAGCCCGGCCACAATGAGACTCCTCCATGCTTCCATTCCCCTATCACCCCCGGGATATGAAAGGGAAGGAAAAACCCCGATATAAATATGCTGTTTCGTCTTTGAGGCATTTCACATCTTTTCACAGTCCATCCGTGCATCCATGCCCGCTTTTTTCACAACTGTTAAATACCCAAAAAGTAACAGAATGCTCTATTGGCAGTGTTGATTTGCCGTTAAACGTCCGGATCGTTTCCCGTTATCGCAGACAGCCATTCTTCGCGGTGCACACTCCCGGGGAGGGGAAGGGACTGCAGACGGTTGCAACGGCAGATGCACCCCGGATACAGAACAACCGTGTGGAGTGCTGTGTATGCAGTTCAATCAAAACAATGCCGGCAGGGTCCTTTCCGCCCTGCTCATCCTCCTGACCGCCGCCATTCTCGTATCAGGCTGTATCGAGTCATCGGAGAGCGGGAGCGGTTCCCTGGCGGGGACGTATTCCGACTCCGGGTACATCCAGATCTGGACGGTCCCTTCAGGTGCGTCCGTCTATGTCGACGGAGAGTACCTGGGGGAGACGGACGATGTGGAGGACCTGTCCGTTCGGGTCAGTCCCGGATCGCATAAACTGGAGATATATAAGCAGGGATACGAGTCGTACCTCGAATACCTGTATATCGGTAGCGGCGAGACCGTGACCAGGGACGTCTTCCTCGAGAGCACCTATTACGACCCGGACCCCGGGCCGGTATGGACACCCGCCCCGACATGGGAGCCGGACCCGACCTATCCGGGCCCCGTGTACGAGGCAGCCACCCGTCCCATCTATTAACCTCTTTTCCGGGGCTGCACCTGTTTTCTCTCCTCCGGAGAGCGCCGGGCAGCCTCGTTCACGATCCGGCACACGGCTCAAAGCGACGGCGGTCGACTCAGGAATCAAGATCCCGTGCATCATCACGCCGGGTATGTAAAAAAAATGTAGTTTCGGGCCGGCAGAAACCCGTCACCAGATGACGGGCCTCTCTCCGACCTCCCGGTAGAGGGCGTCGCCGGGCCGGATCTCCGGGAAGGCCTCGTAGAACTCCGGTATATTGAACAGGACGCCGTTCACCCGGAACTTCTCCGGGGAATGCGGATCGGTCAAGACCAGGTTCCGGAGCGAGTCCTCCCGGTCGTTCACCCTCCAGAGGTGTGGTGCCGCCAGGAAGAACTCCCGGTCCGCGGCGGGATCGGCTGATCCGTTCTCCGTCTTCTTCCACGCGTGGTAGGCCATGGTCAGGCCCCCGAAGTCGGCGATGTTCTCCCCGAGAGTGAGGTTCCCGTTGACGTAAAGGCCGGGAAGCGCCTCGAACGCATTGTACTCGGCCACGAGCAGGGCCGTCCGGCTGTCGAAGTTCGCGGCGTCCTCCTCCGTCCACCAGTCCTTCAGGTTCCCGTCCCTGTCGTACTGCCTTCCCTGGTCGTCGAAACCGTGCGTCATCTCGTGCCCGATCAACCAGCCGAGCGCCGCGTAGTTGAAGGCGGGGTCTCTATCGGGGTCGAAGATCGGCGGCTGGAGGATGCCTGCGGGGAAGACCATCTCGTTCCGGCTCGGGTCGTAGTAGGCGTTCACCGTCTGCGGGGGAATAAACCAGACGCTCCGGTCGACCGGCCCGCCGATCTTTTCAAGCCCTTCGGGCCCGTGGATGAAGGAGTGGGCTCTGGCGGCGCGGACGTTAGCCACGTAGGAGCCGGAGAGGTTCAGCCCGGAGTAGTCCGTCCATTGGTCGGGATACGCGATCTTCTCCCCCATGGCGGCAAGTTTCTCGCGGGCCGCGGCAATCGTCGGTTCGCTCATCCAGGTGAGGTTTTCCATCCGTTCATCGAAGGTCTCCCGGATGGCGAGGAACATCCCCGACACCATTCCGCGTGTCCGGGGGTCCACGTAGTCGGCGACGTATGCCCGGCCAACCAGGTCGCCGAGGAACTCGTTCTCCGCCGCCACGACGCGCTGCCACCGGGGTTTCATCTCCGGAACGCCGTAAAGCGTCGTCTCGTAGAAGGCAAAGTGCTCCTCCTCGAACGATGAAGAGAGGTAGGGGGACGCCTGATCGATCAGCCGGTAACGCAGGTAGACCTTCCAGTCTTCGAGCGGAGCGGTCTCGAGCAGGGAGTCGAGTCCCTCCACGTATCCCGGCTGGTAGACATGCACCCGGCTGACCGGCCCGGAGCCCGGGATGGCGGCGAGGGTCTCCCACCCGACCGCGGGGTACCGCTCCTCGAGTTCGGCGAGAGTATGGATGTTCGTGGTCTTCTGCAGGTCGCGGTTCTCCTCCTGGCTGAGGTGGGCCGCGGCAAGGGTCTCTTCCATGGCATAGATCGTCCTTGCGTCGGCGGCCGCCTCTTTTGAGGACTCGCCGGCGAGCACCAGCACCCGGGCTATGTGCTCCCGGTAGGCATCCTGGAGCTCAATGCTTCCCGTGTCGTTCCGGAAGTAATAGTCCCGGTCGGGCAGCCCGAGCCCGCCCTGGTAGAGGGCCGGAACCATCCCGGTGCTGTCTTCGGGGTTGACCCCGGCCCCATAGAAGTAGACCGGACCAAAACCCCCTTCCAGGAGAACGACCGTGGTTTCAGTCAGATCGGCACGGGAGTCGATCGCGTCGATCGTCGCGAGGAGATCCGAGAGCCCGCTGAGCCCTTCCTGCTGGATCGTCCCGGTATCCATGCCCGACCGGTAGAACTCTCCGAGGAGGATGATGTTTCTATCCGCACTCTCCGGCGGGGCGGCCGCCGCCTTCTCGAGGAGTTCATGAATATCACCGTCCACCCCGTCGCGCATCCCGGTCAATATCGCATAGTACTGCTTATCGGCCGGAATGGGGTGCTCCGCCATCCATGCATCATTCACGTAGGCATAGAAATCGTCGCCCGGGTGGACGGACTCGTTGAGGGTGAATTCGCTCTCCGTCGCCTGCAACGCGGTATCCGGGACCGTTGTCCCGGCGGGGGCAAAACACCCGGCGGATACGAGAGATGCGAGCAGAAGAAGAGGCAACAGAACGTTTTTCACAAGGAGGATGGCTCTTTTTCAGGAATAAGAATTTTGATCTGTGGTAACCGGGTTTCGGAGGCGATGAAGCGAGCAGCTCCTGATTCTGCATGCAGCCAGTCGTTACTGGAGACTGGCTGAGAAGGAGCACAACCGGGTATGGAATGATCGAGGGGTACGGCTTATGCTGCGGCAGCACCGGCAAGAAGATGTGGTCGGGGCATATCCGGGGCCGGGGGATGCGGGAGAACGCGAAGAAGGACCGGCAGCGGGTCCAGGAGGCAGGACGAAAGGGGAAGGGGCCGGCCGCACCCCCATCCCCGCTCGACCTTACCTCCCCCCCGCCCCGGCGGCCGCCCGTTCCGTCAGCCACTCGTAGAACTTGCGGTGCCAGAACGGCACGTCGACCGGCCGGGAAAGCGACTGCCAGGCCGCCCACATAACCCGTTCGGACATGTTCTGCCACTCGCCCGCCCGTTTGGCCATATCGTCCGCCGGCTGCCCTACCGCATGCAGGATCTCGTGCCAGATGCGGAGGATCAGCGCCTCATCATCCCTGTCCTCGCGCGTGACCCGGATGCTTGCCCGGTTCTGCATCCCGCCCCCGAGCGCCCGGGCGGGGATCGCGTCGTCGAAGACGTAGACGGTTCTGTCCGGCACCGGGAAGGGGAAGCCCTTCCACATTGGGTCCTTCTGGTCGAAATAACGGACTTCCGGTGTCCCGGTCCGGACCGTGAACTCGAAGAACGGCGGAATGAGCCGCAGGTGCGGCTCAAGCCTCCGCCGCAATTCTTCGGTCTTGAAGAAGAGGTCGAAGTGAGGCATCGGGGCCGCATTGGTGCGGGTGATAATAAATCCTGAGGTCCGCCGGATACGGCCCGTATCTCCGCCTCCATACTCGTCCGCGGATTCCCCGTATCCGGGCAAGGCGCGGATCGCCGCCGGGACCCTGCGCGCCCGGGATAGTTATCCTCGATCTCCACCCTGCAGAGGCCTTTGTTCGAGTGCCTCCTGCCGCTTGTCGATCCATGCCCGGGTCCAGACCCGGAGATCCCTGATGCTGGCGGACCCCTGCCGGCCGCGCATCGTCCGCAGGTGGTCTTCAAGTTCGTCGGCCATTGAAAATATCAGCGCTTCGGACGCTTCTTCCGGTAACGGCCCTTCTACCCGCAGGCGGGCAGCGCCCAGGTCGAGAAAGTGCTGCAACTCGCCTGTTGCCTCGAGGATCGTGGTGAGATCCAGTCTGACAGTAGGCCCCATGAAGAGGGGATTGACGCACCCGGTAATAACCTCATCCATTTGGTTCAGGGCCCATAGACGACCCCTTCTGTCTGATTCCCACCTTTAAGGACTTCATCCGGCCATAACGCCCACCTGCTCCGCGACCGGGTGAGGAGGATCGGGCGGGTCCCCGACCTCCGGGTGCAAATCATTTTAAGGACTCCCGGTACTCAGTGCACGCCCCCTGGAGTGGGGTCTGGAGATGAAGAAGATGCAGGAGAGATCTGAGGTTATCCTGGAACGCAGGACGCGGACGGCCGGCGAAGAGTGGTTCATGTCGGCCGACGACATCCTGGACAAGAACGTGATCAACCCGCAGGGAGACGACCTCGGGGAGATCTCGGATATGCGGATCGGGTTCCCCGAGGGCAAGGTGCAGTACCTGGTCCTCAGGTACGGGGGCCTGCTCGGCGTGGCGGCAAAGAGGTTCGCCATTCCGCCCGAAGCCGTGATCTACCGTCCGGGGGACGACAACTTCGTCGTGAACATCGACAAGCGGCGGCTGGACGACGAGCCGGGATTCGAGGAGGACAACTGGCCCCGGGAAGCGGACTTCAGCCTGATCCAGTCGGCCGGAGCCATGACCCCCCCGAGCAGGGAGGAGGCGGAGGCCGTGAAGCGGCAGGAGACTCCCCCGCCCGAGGTCATCACGACGGAGCGGGTCGAGACGCGGCCCCGGCGGAAATAACCCCGGACGACGGTTCGGGGCAGGGACACCTTTTTTCGGCAGGAGGAGAGCGACCGCAAGGAAGATTATCCGGGACCGATGAACGGGCCATGTCGTGCCGGCACCTGAAGACGGTCCGGCGCCGGAAGAGCGGCCCTGCGTCGACCCTGGTAACCGGGGAGGAACCCCTAACCTCCGGCAGGTCGTCCTCACCGCCACGCTCATCTCTGCTGCCGTGAAGGAGAGAATGGGAGGGCAGCCGTAGCGGACGGTTCGCCCTGCACCAGGCTTTTATACTCCGGAACCCATGACGCCGACCGTCCATCCCGGCACGCCGGGATGTGGTAACGAGGGGGGGAAAGCATGCAGTTCATAAGCATATTCACCTGGGAGCCAGGGAAGGCGGCCGAGATCATGGAGGCGCGGGCCAGGGAGGAGATTCCGGAAGGTGTGACCCTGATCAACGAGTGGGTCGACATCGTAGGGAACACGGTCTTCCGGCTGATCGAGACGGACGACCCAGTCGCCCTCATGAGAGTCAGTTTTCCCTGGAGTGACCTCGGCTATAAAGAAGTGCATCCGGTCATGGAGTCAAAAAAAGCGTTAACTATTCTCAGGGGATGAGGAGGGGGGCCTTTACGCCCCTCCCCGCAGGCGCCCCGTGCATTTCTGCTCTCTATCGCCCCGGTCGAGCGTTCCGACGCCTGCACACTACAGCATCCCCTGCTGCCCCATCGCAACGAGCAGCATCGTCGCCGCCGCCGAGAGCGAGAAGATCGTCACCGCCCAGACGATTATAAACCCGACAATCATCAGCGGGCTCGTCTCCCGGTAGGGGACGAGCCCCTCGTTCATCCCTTTCGCCGTCCGGTAGGCGTCGTAGCCGCCCCAGAGCCAGACCGCCACGCCCGGAACGATCATGACGAAGAGGCCGAGGAGGCTTCCGAGCAGCACCAGGACGCCTCTTATGAATTGTCCGTTGTAGGCCTGCCCGAGGCCGTTGAAGAGGAGTGAAAGACCTGCGGCTATCGCCGGGTTCTTCCTCTTCTCCCGGCGGGATACCTCCGCCGCCGCTATAGCATCCGCAAGCGAGACCCGTTCCGCCGCATCGCCGTGCATGATTGTCAGGTACGCCCGGCGGGACTATCATTCTTTCCCGGGTTCCCGACAGGGGACGTGCACGCGAGCGGTCCCGACTGCACGAGTTCATGCCCGTCCCTGACGATCGACCTCCCACCTGCTATATACGGGAAAGGCGTATACCCGGTGACGCCGGGATCTGCGGGGCCGGCTTCTGGTGGCGGTATGGAACAGGCTGCAGGAAAGACCCGACAGGAGAGGAAGGCAGATTTCAGGGATCTCGTCTACCGCATCCTCTCCGACGGCCTGATGATCTTCCTCGGCCTGGTGATGGCCCCAATCGTCATCATACCCCTCCTGGTCCCAACCCTCTCCCAACCGGTCGTTGAGTTCCTCAATATGGCCGATACCACGATCATCGCCATCTTCGTCCTCGAATACGTCCTCAAACTGGCCCTTGCAGAGGACCCGGTGAGCCACTTCCTGGACCCCTGGCATCTCCTCGATCTCGTCATCATCACGCTCCCGGTCCTCGAGGTGGTGCCGATTGCCGGTTCGACCCTCGCGAGGTCTTCCCCCACGCTCCGGCTCCTCCGGGTGGTCCGGGTGGCGGCGGCCGGCGGAAGATCGGTTGAGCGGATCGAGCCGGAGATTGCCGTCCCGGGGCCTGCGGCACCGGCATTCTCGACGATGCGGATCCGGGGGAGGGTGGGGGATTCCGGAGACGGCGAGAGGGAGTTTACCCCCGCCGAGGTGAAGAGGTATCTTGACGACCCCTCGGTCGAGGCCTGGTTCGATCTCTCCGGCGCTTCAAGGCTGGATTTCCCGGTGCTCTCGGAGATCCTCGATCTACCCGCCGTCTTCTTCGAGAGCCGGCTGATGAGACCGTCGCACCCCGGGATTACGTTTGCCGACACGACCCGGCTCATCTTCGTGCAGGAGCCGGAACGGACGCTCCGCGTTCAAAACGGGGTGCGGATCCCGGTCGTGACGAACATCGGGCTCATTATCGTGAACCGGAGCAGGACGATCATCACCGTCTCGAAAGCAGAAGACCGCTTCTTCGGACCGATCCGGGCAGGACTCTACGGGAGCGCCCTCGCCGGCGTGCCCCTGGACACCCGGGTCCTCTACGGCTCCCTTGATGGGATCAACGAGAACTACGCCCGGATCCTCGCGGAGCTGGAGGCCGAACTGATGCGGCTTGAGGGTACCCCCAACAACGAGATGCCGAAGGACTTCCTCGATACCGTCTTCCAGCTCAAGCGGGTGAGCAGCGTTCTGGCTTCAAGCCTCTTCCACCAGAGGGAGGTGACGACGATCATCGCGAGGGACCTCCCCTCTACGAAATCACGGGCAGGAGAGAAGAGCATCTTCGACGCGCTCGCGAACGAGACGGACTACCTGCACGAGAGCGCCGGGAACATCCGGGAAGGCCTCCTTTCCCTGATCGACGTCCACATCAACACCGTCTCCTACGAGATGAACCGGGCGATGCGGGTGATCGCCGTCCTCTCGGCACTCGTGCTGATCCCGACCCTGATCGGGCAGGTACTCGGGACGAACATCCTCGGCACCCCCTTCAGCCTCCACATCTGGCAGGTGACCGCCTGGACGATCATCTCGATGCTCGTGGTCGGCTGGGTCTTCTACAAACTGGGATGGCTGAGGTGAGCACTGCCAGCACCGCTGTCCATGATATCCACCTCACTTCCTTTTTCGCATTGTTTATGACCATAACGACCCATTATGTATTGCGTGAGAGTATACGTCGATGAATCCGGCGATCTCGGATTTGGACCACGGGCATCTCAGTATTTTGTTCTTGCAGCCATTGTAGTCCGAGACGATCAGAAGATTCGGCGGTGCTTTAAGAAGATCCGGCAGAGAAAACTCAAGAAATCTCTCAGGGATCTGCCCGAGTTCAAGTTCAACAACACGAAAGGGCTAATAAAAGACCCGATTTTACAATGCATCGCCGATTGCGATCTCGACATCACGTATGCGGTGCTCCGTAAGAATCAGGTGCACAGCAGGTTGAGGGATAAACAGCAGATCATCTACAATTATCTTACAGGATCCCTCATCTCCAAGATTGCTCATCAGTATGCGACCGAAGGACACATTTATGTCTGCATCGACAAATCGACATACAGCCTGGAGCGGGATCATTTCGACGACTATCTCACGTATCGCATGTTCGACGATGGTGCCCCCAATGCAACATCGTTCGATCAGCTCGCCATAGAGCATCTCGACTCTCGAACGGAACCATGTATACAGGCTGCAGACTTCGTGGCAGGCGCAGTCCATCAGATGTATCGGGAAAACGATGAGACTTACTACAGGATTATTGAACCCAGAATCGCGATTGCCCTCGACTTTTTCCAGGGGCGACAGAAGTGAAAGGGTGAACCCTTCCCTACTTTGTCCCACCTACCTCATGGTAGCCTCATTCGTTTCGGGAAGGACTTACTCACTATGCATATACAATGTATAATTGAATATAAAATTATGCACAGGCCACGGCAATAACCTGGGGTCTGCAATCTTGAACCATGCTGCTTTTCTCACATAAGTATTGGACAGAGAAGTGCCTGTTTACCGTGCCGACTGCTTTGCAGGATCTGTTACCTATCATCAGTACGGCCCGATAAACGAGGAGCCGGGATCCTCTTACCAGCAGATGCTGCTTCCACGCACCCCTTCCCACACAGGATTTTCGGCGCACATTCTCGACGGTAAGTGTGACCAGAACCCCGCCATCCTGATCCAGGACCCCCCGCCTCACGGCAGCGCTACCGCGTAAACTCCTTCTCGATCCGCACGCGCCGCCCGAGTTTCGCCTCGTACCACTCCTGCTGCTTCAAGGCCTGCTTTATGCTCCTGATACGGTGGCGGACTCGCGTCCCCGTCGCCGCATCGATCAGTACCAGCCTCGGCATCTCGATCTCCCCATCGATGCATGGAGCTCGACTTCAGGGGTTACGAAGGTTTCCTTTCGGGATCGGCCTACGCACCGACCGAACATCGGATGGTGAGCAACAACGAAGCACTGGCTGGAATTAAATGTTCCGTGTTGTCAGAATGGGCCCCTATCATCAAAAAGAGACGTTGTCTCCCTGCATTAACTTCTCGTCACTACGAAATATAATAATAGTCGGTCTGATACGGGTGAACTATTACTTGCTGGACAAACGAACCATAATTCCCATTTGTAACCAAAAATTCATGGCTCCCAGCAGGCAGCGTTATTGATAAACTGTTTTGGTGACCATGAAGTGTCCCTCGTAGAGTACCATCGACATAGATTTCTGCACCGATTGCATATGGGCTACTCTCCTCAATATTTATACATACCATACCCTCTCCTGAAACCTGTGGAGGAACAGTTGGTTTTGGTGTTGGAATTTCATACAAAAACACGTTCACCTTCTGAGATTCACCTGGTAAAACGGATACAGTTTTAGTATCTTCATGATATCCAGATCTCTTTGCTGTCACTGTATGAGTTCCAGCCGGAACCGAAATTTCTAGGTTTGATTTGCGCCCATAATATATCCCGTCAACATAGACTGATGGGGCTTGCACATTTGAAGAGATAATCAGAGTGCCTGGTAGAGCAGCCATTTCTGAATAAACTACCATCTGAGCATTGGGAGTAATGTTTATAGATCGATTATAAGTCTCATACCCATGTTTTGATATTGTTATCGTATGGAGGCCGCTAGAGAGTTCTAATTCGGTAGCTACCTTGTCTCGGCACGTTGCTGCATATTCACCATCAACGCGTACAATCGCTCCAACAATCGGGGATTCAATTCTCAGTCTACCAAATGATTGAGTTATCGGGTTCTCGGAATCGACCACATTTTCACGGTTGGTATCCGACTGGTTTTGAGTTGCCGCTACATCTTGTAATTTCACCGTATCGCTGCTTGATGTTGTTGTACACCCACAAGAGCAAGTGAATACTACTAGTATGAAAGTTACTAGGAGGTAGGGTTTTTTTATTTCCGAATACTCCTTTTTTATTTTTAACCTTGAGCCAGATCTCCAACGTCTTGTGCAAATCACCTAGAAACACCGTACAGTATGTTTGAGGGGACCACTGAAAATGAAGGTTACGATCCGTACATATTTTAAGCAGAACAATTTCCTATTATTAATGAACGCTATCTTATCTGTCCGTGACCTGATCCCTACCTTTGGCAGACAAGAAAAATCAGTCTGATAATTCGATTTTTGAATTATGTTTTCATAACTCGTTTAGAGACTGTTTTCTTTAATAATTCCCTTTCTGCAATGAAAAATAATGATCTTAGTTTGATTCATCAATCCCGATCATCGGGCACTATTCTCACGTTCACTCCACTACGTCGGATGCTCACGGAGCGGCCGGAAGAACGCCCGGATATCCCGGGCCATGAGTTCCGGGACCTCCATCGGCGCAAAGTGGCCGCCGCGCTCGAGCACCGTCCATCGCCGGATATCTTTGAGGTTGCGCTCCGCATACTCCCGCGGGGGAACCGGGTCGATATCCTTCGGGGGGAGCGCGAGTCCCACCTGGACGTCGACCCTTTGATCCGGTGCAAGCGAGGGCGAGACCCACTCCTCGCGGTAGCTGATGTTCCTGACCGAGGGAACGCTCGTCCAGTAGAGCATGACATTGGTCAGCAGCTCGTCTTTGCTGAAACGCCGCTCGACATCCCCGTCGCAGTCGCTCCAGGAGCGGAACTTCTCGACGATCCAGGCAGCGTAGCCGGCAGGCGAGTCGTTCAGCCCGTAGGCGAGGGTCTGCGGTTTTGTGCCCTGAAGGACTGCATACACACCCTCGGAAAAACCCCACGCCTGTGATTGCGAGAGGTACTCCCGCTCCGCATCCGAGAGACCCGGGAAGTTCGCCATCAGGATGGGGAAGCCGATGTCGGTGAGGTGGAGGCCGACGATCGATTCCGGGTGGTGCACGCCCAGGAGCTGCGAGAGCGGACTTCCGCCGTCCCCGCCGCCGGCGCCGAAACGCTCGTACCCGAGTTCTTCGGTCATCAGCCGCCAGGTTAACTCCGCCATCTTTGCGAGCGGCCGTGCCGTGTCCGATCGCGACATCCCCGGATCGCCGATCAGCGAGGGCACGACGACAGTGAACGAGTCGGCGGGATCGCCGCCGAAGCGAGCCGGATCGGTCAGCATCGGGATCAGTTTGAGGTAGCGGCAGATCGAGTCCGGCCAGCCGTGGAAGAGGATGAGCGGCATCGGATCCGGCCCCTTACCGCGCTCGTGGATGAACCGGAGCTCCGTCCCGTCGATATTGGCGGCGTAGTGGGCGAACCGGTTCAACTCCGCTTCGCGGGCCCGCCAGTCGTATTCGTGCAGCCAGTAGTCGGCGAGCTCCTTCATGTAACTCAGGTTCGTGCCGTAGCCCCAGTCCGCACCCTCGACCTCGTCGGGCCAGCGGGTGCGTGCAAGGCGGCGGTGCAGGTCTCGGTCGAGGACACCGGTCCGGGTGTGCCGGACGAGGTGAAGGAGAAACTCTTCCACCGGTTCGAACGGGGCATGGCACGGGGGAAAGGCGAAGGCCTCGGGCTTTTCATCGTCCGGACGCTGGTGGAGCGCTACGGCGGGAAGGTCCGCGTCGAGGACCGGGTGCCCGGCCGGCCGGAGGAAGGGGCGGCGTTCCGGTTCACGCTCAGAATTGCCGCGTAACTTCACGGTTCTCTGTGGCAGGAGCGGTTAGCCTGCCGATGGAGAGACGTCTGAAAAGATGTAGCCAAAATCGGGGAGAAGAATCGAGGACGAATACGAAACGCCGCCAACAGGACTCGAACCTGTGACATGCTGGTTAACAGCCAGCCACTCTACCAACTGAGTTATGGCGGCACCGGAACAAGTGCTCTATAATGTCTCGCCTGAATCGTATTAAACATTACGGGAATTCTCTTTCCGCATAGCCTGCAAAAGATCGATCAGTTCGTCGACCCCGCCCTCGAGATCGGAAAGAAGGTCGGCCGCGAGCGGCGTCGCCACCGCACCGGCCGGGGAAGCGCGGATATACCCCTCCTGTTCGAGTATCCGCAGCGAGTAACGGACCCGGTGGTAGGGGAGATCCAGGATCTCGGAGAGCTTCATGATCCCGATGGGCTGGTGCTCCACGACCGCCCGGATCACCTCGAGGTGCCTTGAGACGAGTTCGATCTCGGATTTGAGTTTTGCGAGCATTTCATCCGCCCTCAGGTAAGGTGGGTTCACGTGCGTTACGGCTGTTCCTGCAGCCAGGCCTTCGTCAGGGTGTAATGCTTCCGGAACGAGACGGAGAAGGCCACCCCGACGGCGAGGAGGAGGATGCCGATCACGAGGCCGGGGGTTCCTTCTGGCGCGAACCGGAAGAGGACGAAGGCCGCCATGGCGAAACAGAGGACGATGATGTTCAGCATGACCGTCAGTATGACAAACCTGCCCTTGAAAGCCTGTCTGGTTGCCTCATCCATTATTCATACTTGAACGCGGTGGTAAAAGTACTTGTGGTTTCAACGAAAGAGCTGGTATCATGAACGGACTGGATTCGGCTATCCGGGATGCCGGAGCAGCAGCATACGCGGCATACGGATCGTCTGCGGATGCCAACGTACGCTACCTGACCCGGTTCCGCACCACCGACCCCGTGGTCTACGTCCAGAGGCCGGGCGAGCGCGGGATGATCGTCGTCTCGCAGATGGAGCACGAACGTGCGGTCCGTGAATCGGTTGCGGCGGTCGTCACCCGCGCCGATGCCGGGTATCTCGAGTACATCAAGGCCGGAGAGCCGCGCTGGCGGGCGACCGCCCACATGATCGCGGACCTCGCCGGCGGCCCCGTCCTCGTCCCGGCAACCTTCCCGCTCGCCCTCGCCCGGGAACTCGAGTCGTTCCACCCGATCGTGCTCGATGCCGGGGCGGTCGAGGGGATGCGGGCGGTCAAGACACCGGAGGAGATCGAGTGGATCCGGGCCGCACAGCGGGCCACCGAGGCCGCGATGGAGCATGGGATCGCGCTCATCCGCACCTCCGTCCCGAAGGGGGGCATCCTTCACCGGGAAGGCCTGCCCCTCACCTCCGAGGCCGTCCGCGCGGAGATGCACGCCTACCTCCTCGCCCAGGGATACCACGGGGTCGACACCATCGTCTCCTGCGGTCCCGACACCGCCCTCCCGCACAGCCCCGGTACGGGGCCGCTCCGGGAGGACGAGCCTATCGTCATCGACATCTACCCGCAGGACGACCTCTCCGGCTACCACGCCGACATGACCCGGACGGTGGTGAAGGGCGAGCCGACCCCGGAAGTCCGGGAGATGTACGACGCCGTCCGGGACGCAAAGGCTCTCGGCATATCGATGGTCCGTGCCGGGGCCGTCGGCGCCGACCTTTATCGTGCGGTGGTGGAGTTCTTCCGCGACCGCGGCTACGAGAGCAACATGCAGGGGTTCACCCACAGCCTCGGCCACGGCGTCGGGCTCGAGGTGCACGAGGAGCCGTCGCTCGGACCCCAGGGAGGGGTGCTTTGTGCCGGCAACGTCGTCACCATCGAGCCCGGGCTCTACTACTCCGGGACCGGCGGCGTCCGCCTGGAGGATATGGGCGCGGTGACAGAGACCGGATTTGACCGGTTCACCCAATACGAAGAGGAGCTCACGTTATGATCATGGATGATGAAGTCTACGACGCCTACCGGGAAGCAGGGGCGCTGGCACGAAGGGTGCTCCGCCGGGGTGCGGGGCTCGTGAAGGAGGGGGCAGGCCTCCTCGATATGGTCGAAGAGACGGAAACGATGGTGACGGAGGAGGGAGCGCTTCTTGCCTTCCCCTTGAACGTCTCCTTCAACGAGGCCGCGGCCCATGACACCGCCATGCCCGGCGACGAGCGGACGTTTGCCCGGGGCGACCTCATCAAGGTCGACCTCGGGATACATGTCGACGGCTACATCGCCGACACCGCCATGACCGTCGACCTCGGGGATCACGGGGCGCTCGTCGAGGCGTCCCGGGCGGCCCTCGAGGCGGCGATCGCCGCCGTCCGCCCCGGGGTCGCCACCGGGGAACTCGGGACGGCCATCCAGACGACGATCGAGGAGCATGGCTACCGACCGGTCGCAAACCTCACCGGGCACGGCCTCGACCGTTACAACCTTCACGCGAAGCCCACCATCCCGAACGTCGCCATGACCGGCGGGGCCGTCATCGAGGAAGGAATGGTCTTTGCGATCGAGCCCTTCGCCACCACGGGGTCGGGGAGGGTCGGCGAAGCGACGCGCGTGGAGATCTACCGGCAGGTCGCGGCCCGCCCCACCCGCCTGCCGTCGGCAAAGCGGGTTCTTGAAGCGGCACGGCCGCGGCGTGGGCTCCCGTTCTCCCGCCGATGGGTCCCGGGAGACAAGGTCGAGATCGGGCTTTCCGCGCTGGTTCGGGCGGGGATCCTCCATCCCTTCCCGATGCTGCACGACGTACCGGGATCGTTCGTCTCGCAGGCCGAGCACACCCTGATCGTCACGGAGGGGGGGTGCGAGGTCACCACCCGGTGAGTTACGCTTATTGACACCGCATGCCAATATGTCTGCTCATAGATATGACCATTGAAGCGGGTACGCGTGACGTCCTCACCATCATGGAACTCCTGCTCACCGCGGAGATATTCAACCGGAACGAGGATCTCGGCATCAACGACCTTCATCCGCGCTGCCGGGAGTTCTTCAGCGCCGGGAGCGGCGGCAGTTCCGAGGTGAAGCGACCCCTGATCGTGAGCGAGGGGGCGATCAAGAAGGTGTTCGGCAGCCCGGACGCCGTCTGCCAGGCTGTTCGCGCAAACCCGTTCGTCGGCTACGACGAGTTCGGGCAGCGCCTGAGCCTGCCCTCGCTCGACGCGGCGGCAGGATGGTTCCTCAAGAAGGGCGGGCAGGAGAGGGTCGGGGAGAACCCCGTGCTCGCATACTTCTTCGAGGGGAAGGACGGCGTCGCCGTCCGGTACCAGGAAGTTCGGGCGAAGAGCCCCCGGTTCGAGGACACGAAGGAGTACATGGAGGCGAAGGTATCCCGGCTCATCGCCGGGAGCGAGGAGATGCGGGAAGCCCGTGACCTCATCATCATCAGCGCCCCGAACGAGGTCGAGTTTTCGCTCGCAAAACTGGTCTGCACCCCGCGGCAGGAGGAGATCATCAAAAAGATCGGCGTCGCCCTCGAGCACCGGGGATTCTTAAAAGAGCACGGCATCTACGAGTTCGGCCGGCTCCTCTTTGTCGGCCCTCCCGGCACCGGGAAGACCTCGCTTGCGCTCGCGATGTCGCGGGAACTCCACATGCCGGTGCTCGAGGTCCGTCTCGCGATGGTCACCTCCCAGTACCTGGGCGAGACCTCGAAGAACATCGACCGGATCTTCGACCTAGCGAAGAAACTCGCCCCCTGCATTCTCTTCATCGACGAGTTCGACTTCGTGGCGAAGACCCGGGTCAGCGACGATCACGGCGCGATGAAGCGCGCGGTGAACATGCTCTTAAAGAACATCGACCAGATCAGTTTCGTCAAAAACGGCGTTCTCCTCATCGGGGCGACGAACCACCCCCGTATCCTCGACGAGGCGGCCTGGCGGCGATTCGACGAGGTGGTGGAGTTCCCGCTCCCCGACCAGGCGATGCGGCAGGCGATCCTCGAGAAGGTCGCCGCCACCATCGAGTGCGAGTGCGACTTCGCGGACCTCGCCGCCCGGACGGAGGGGTTCTCGGGCTCCGACCTCCGGATGATGATGAAGGAGGCGGTGATGTCGGCGCTGATGGAGGACCGGCACCGGGTCGACCCGGTGGACATCGAACAGGGCCTCCTCAGGGTCGAGGAGCGCAACATCATCCGCGGCATCGGATACTGATATGCAGATCACGCTGCTCGGGACCGGCGACGCCATCGGGACGCCGAAGGTGGGGTGCGACTGCGAGAACTGCCGGGCGATGACGGCGGCGGGGAGATCAAGGCTCCGGACATCCCTCCTCGTCGAGACGGGAGGAAAGCACATTCTTATTGAGTCGTCGCCGGACCTCCGGCAGCAGCTCCTCCGGGCCTGCTCCCCCCGCATCGACGCCGTCCTCTGGTCCCACGGCCACTACGACCATTTCATCGGCTTTGGAGAGTTCTACCGGGTGCAGAAGGTGCCGCCGGCCTATGCGCCGCCGCCGGTGATGGACTACTGCTCCGGCTACCTCCACTTTCTGCCGTTCGAGAAGCACCCGGTCCCGGTGTATGAACCGTTCGACCTCTTCGGGGTCACCTTCACGTTCTTTGAAGTGAACCACCCCCCGGTCTACACCTGCGGCCTCCTGATGGAGCACGACGGCGTCACGGTCGCCTACACCGCCGACACGCGGGAGGATATCCCGGAAGAGAGCCGGGACCTCCTTTCCGGCACCGATATCGACCTCCTCTTCGTGGACGCCATCGCTCCCGAGGGCTACGCCATCAGCAAGCACATGAACTACGCCGAGGCCGTTCGGTTCGCCCGCGACGTCGGGGCGAAAGACTACCGGTGCGTCCACATGAGCCACATGGTCCCGCCGGACATGCCGCACGCGGGATACGATATGGAGACGTTCTGCTGGGAGTAGGCCGGGGAAAGCCCTCCTACCCGTTCCTCCCGGTTGAAAAGAGGAATTTATTCATTTCTTGCGACGTAGAACGTGACCATCCCGCTCGTCCCGGCCCCGTCGTCCGGCAGGAGGTTTTCGTGCCGAGAGACGACGTTAAAACCCTGCTTGTTAAGGATGGGCTCCAGATCCTCCGGACGGTAGTAGTGTGTCCAGAAACGATATACCGCCGGCGGGTCCGATTCCGAGCAGACAGTATGTTGCTGGAGAATGACGCTCGCCTCTTCATAATGGAACGTCTCCGAAAGGGCAAGGTAGGGTGCGTTCTTCCAGAACCCGGCCTCGGCGGCTTCCCAGGATCTGCCGGGAACCTTCATCGTGTCGGGCGCTTTGGGGTTGAGGGTATCAAAGACGAACAGCCCGCCCGGTTTAAGAGCGCGATGGATCTTCTTCAGCAGCCGCGTCCGGTCTTCGGGAGCGAGCACGTCGAAGTCGCAGAAGATCATCATCGCCAGGTCGAACCGGCACTCGAAGTCCATGTCCAGGTAGTTCTGGTGAATGTAGTCGATCTTCAGGTCTCTCCGGGCCGCCTCCCGTCTCGCATAGGCAACAGATCGTTCTGAATAGTCTACGCCGGTCACCAGATGGCCATGTTCTGCCAGCACCTCGCAGTACAGGCCCGGGCCGCACCCGAGGTCCAGTATCGTATTCTGTCCGTCGTGCAGGTGCGTCTCTATCCACTGCACGGTTCTCCGGACGGTATCTTTCTTCCTGCTTGCTGCATCGGTTTCCTGGCTGAGATGCATCTCCAGAAGATGCCCGGAGATGTGATCGTCCTCCCACATGCTTGCATTGCCCGCCTCAAAAAGAGGGGGGCGTTTTGTTACGTAGGGGATATTCGATATCTGCATGGTATTCTCCGTTCTCGTAAGGTGGCATTTTCAGTGGCTTCTTTTTTCCGCCCTGAATAACAGAACCGGGGTGCCGGGGGAGTCCGGCACCCCGCCCCACCCATACCTATAATCCCTCCCGGGACCAAACATAGGGTGCGTATGGCCATGAAACTCAAACTCCTGGAGCTGACTGACGACAGGGCCCGGATCCTCTTTGAGGGCGAAGGGAAGACCTACATAAACGCGCTCGCCGCCGAACTCATCAACGATCCCGAAGTGGACGTGGCGCAGCACAGACAGGTATTCCTGTTCGCAGACCCCGAACTGGTCGTCACCACGATCGGCGGCCGGGCCCCTCTTCTTGCAATCACGGACGCGGCAAAGCGGCTCTCCGGCGTAGCCGGCGAACTCCTCCGGCAGGTGGAAGCCCTCGATACCGCATAGACGGGAACCCGCACGAGGCGGGAACCCCCAACGAGGTGGTTATGAAAAAGAGCGCCGAAGGCTTCACCCGGATTGCCCGGGAAGTCTTTGCCCCCATCTACCCCGTCATCGCAGAGCAGGTGCTCGCGTGGTCCGGGATACGGGACGGCATCTGCCTTGACCTCGGGAGCGGTCCCGGCCTCCTCTCCGTCGCGCTCGTAGAGAAGAGCGATCTTTTCGTCATCGCGCTCGACACCGATCCGGCAATGGCCCGGATTGCCCAGAAGACCGCCGCCGGATTCCCGGACCGGGTGGTCCCGATCACCGGCGACGTTCACTGCATGCCGATGCGGGACAACTCCGTCTCGCTCGTCGTCAGCCGCGGCTCGGTCTATTTCTGGGAAGACCGGGCGCGAGCATTCCGGGAGATCGAGCGGGTACTCCGGCCCGGCGGCGTCGCGTTCGTCGGCGGCAGCTTCGGGACCCCCACGCTCCGGGAGACGATCTTTACCGAGATGCGGCGGCGAAACCCCGACTGGGACCGGGACGTCGCCCGGCGGAGCGGGCGGGCGACCCCGGACGTGCTCCGCCGGGAAATCAGCCGGAGCGGTGTCGCCCACGCCCGTATCAGGGAAGAAGAAGAGGGGATGTGGGTGGAGATCCGGAAAGGCACGATCAGTCGGCCCGCTCGGTGAAGATGATCGTCCCGGCGATCCGGGTGATCTTCACCTTCACCGTCTGACCCGGCTTTGCGTTCGCGACATACATCGTGTAGCGGTCGATCTTCACCACGCCGTCGCCGCGCTTCGAAAGGAACTGCGGGGTGACGTCCATGATGGCGCCCTCGACCGGTTTTGCCGCTGCAGAGGGGTCCACCGTCGCTTTCCGCTTCCGGACCGGCCGGTGGCCGCCGCAGGCGTCGCACCGGAGCGTCAGGACCCGCTCGGTCTTGACCAGGCGGGTGTCGGGCTTTCCGCACTCCGAACAGATGACGTAGTCGTCGACGTAGCCTTTGATGATCGTGTTGATCTGCTCCTGCTCGAACTTCCCCGAGAAGACGGCCCGCGTCCCCTCGATCTTGCCGGCGGTGCCGAGCTCCCCGAGGAGGTGCTTCATCAGGTGGTCCTGGTCGCGCCGGAGGATGCCCGCAATCTCGGCGAAGTTCTCGAGAACCGTGGTCTTCCCCTCGACGAAGGCACGGGCGACGGGAACCGTGAACCGATCCTCAAACTCCGTCGGCTCCGTGATATTGGTATACGCCTCCTTCAGGAGGTCTTCATATGACGGGGTCATACCCCACTATTGGTCGCGCGACGTCAAAAAGTGAGTACCTCATCCGGGGCTTGCGCACGATCATGCAGGCGGGCAGCCCGCCGGTTTTGCAGTATGTTACCGGCTCAGGACCATGCATTGCTGCGAAAAATCCCCGGACGCGACCCGACCGACGTCGAGCGTGCCCGTTTTGAAAACCTCTGGAGCGAACGCTGCAGTTACCGGCCCACGAAAGCCCTCCTCAAGACACTGCCCACGACCGGGAGCGGGATGCTGCTCGGGCCGACGACGCCGCAGTCATGCGGTTCAGCGACACCTGTGCCCTCGCTACCGGGATGGGGAGCCGCAACCACCCGGGTTACGTGGATCCGTACGACGGTGCCGCGAGCGGGCGGACGAGCCCGACCAGGGACTCCACCGCCTCCGGCTTTCGCACCTCCCGCGCCGTGAGCGCGACCGCACCCCGGACGTCGGCGCCCCGGTCTGCAAGCATCGCCGTCATCGTATCGAGAGCCTTCCTCGGTGCCCCGCCCGAGGTGCAGAAGACGACCGCGGCCTTCCCCTCGATGCCCTTCAGGGCGGCGACGGCGGCGTTGACCGCAGGGGTAGGGTTCCCCGCCCACACGGGAGTTCCGACGACGACGGCGTCGTAGCCGGAGACGTCGATGGCGGCGGGTTCGATAGCGGCGAGCTCCCTTCGCATGGCTCGCGGAGCTCCTTTCAGGTACATCCCCACCTTCGAGTAGCCCGCAAGGTCTTTTACTTCGATGAGATCGCCTCCGGTCGCAGCAGCGACCTGCTCGGCCACGATCCGGGTGTTGCCGGTCTCCGAGTGATAGATGATGCAGACGGACATACCGGAGATTACCACCGGCGGGTATAAACGGGTATCGGCCAAAAAGAGAGGGTGTTTACTTCCGGAACTGCGGCATGAATCCGCGGAGTTCCTTGCCCACCTCTTCGATCAGGTGCTCCTCGTCCGCCCTCGTCAGCGCATTGAAGACCGGCCGGTTCACCATATTCTCAAGCATCCACTCCCGGGCGAACTCGCCGTTCTGGATCTCCTCGAGGACCTCCTGCATCGCCGCGTAGGTCTCCGGCCCGATGACGCGCGGCCCCCGTGTCAGGTCGCCGTACTGGGCGGTGTTGCTGATCGAGTCGCGCATCTTCGTAAACCCGCCCTCGTAGATCAGGTCGACGATGAGCTTCGTCTCGTGCAGGACTTCGAGGTAGGCCATCTCGGGCGCGTACCCGGCGTCCACCAGGGTCTCGAACCCGGCCTTGATGAGCGAGGTAATCCCGCCGCAGAGGACCGCCTGCTCGCCGAAGAGGTCGGTTTCGGTCTCCTCGGCAAACGTCGTCTCGAGCACGACCGCGCGGGTCGCACCGATCCCCCGGGCGTAGGCAAGCGCGATGGCGTGCGCCTTGCCCGTGTGGTCCTGGTGGATGGCGATGAGGGCCGGGACGCCCTTCCCTTCCTCGTAGGTCCGGCGGACCATGTGGCCGGGCCCCTTCGGGGCGACCATGATCACGTCGACGGTGGGTGGGGGGACGATCTGGCCGTAGTGGATGTTGAACCCGTGCGAGAACATCAGGCAGGCGTTCTCTCTGATATTGGGGCTGATCTCGGTGCGGTAGACAGCCGCCTGGTTCTCGTCGGGAAGGAGGATCTGGATGATATCGGCACGCTTGACCGCTTCCGCAACGGAATAGACCTCCAGACCGTCTTCGGATGCTCTCTGCCAGCTGCTGCCGGGCCGCAGGCCGATGATGACCTGACAGCCGGAATCACGTAGGTTCAGCGCCTGTCCGCGTCCCTGGGATCCATAGCCGATGACGGCGATGGTCTTGCCCTCCAGGGTGCGGGGGTCTGCATCGGACTCGTAGTATTTTTGCACCATAGGTTCTCACTCCCGGTTGGACAGCAAACCTGATAAATATTATATCGCAGAACTTCACTGCACCAGTGAGGTTCATTTTAAGGTTGATGAAGAGAAACCTTACTCTCTATACGCTATTGAGGATTTGTGATGGAACTGCCAGATGTCCAGTCCAGCCTGCCGGAGGTCCGTATCAACCTGACCAGGGTGGGTGTGAAGAACGTCCAAAAACTCGTTGAAGTCGCCCGACCCGGCAAGCGGCCGGTCATTTTCATCTCCAGATTCGACGTCTTCGTCGACCTGCCGGGAAGTCTCAAAGGTGCGAACCTCTCCCGGAACTTCGAGGTGATCGATGACGTGCTGCAGCAGGCCATCGACGGAGATGTAGAGGAGATCGAGGAACTTTGCAGCGCGGTGGCGAGGAAACTCCTCGACCGGCACGAGTATGCGGAGAGAACCGAGGTCCGGATGCAGAGCAAGTTCATGGTCCGGCGGGAGACGCCGATCAGCGAGACCGGTTGTCATGAGGTCGTAAACGTCCACGCGAGCGCGATAGCCCAGCGGAACGAAGGGAACCCGATCATCCGAAAGAGCATCGGCGCCGAAGTGACCGGGATGACCGCCTGCCCCTGCGCCCAGAACATCATGAAGGACCATGCCCTGCATGTCCTCGAGAACCTCGGCATGGCGGAGGAGAAGATCGAGGCGTTCTTCGACGAGGTGCCGATGGCCACGCACAACCAGCGCGGCCGGGGTTTCCTCTGCATCGAGATCGACGACGATCAGCATATCAGCCTCGAGAAGATCATCAAGATCCTGAAGGATTCCATGAGTGCACGCATCTACGAGCTCCTCAAGCGGGGCGACGAGAGTTACGTGGTGATGGAAGCCCACAAGAACCCGCGGTTCGTCGAAGACTGTGTCCGTGAAATGGCCCGCAAAGTGATCGCGCAGTTCCGGGATCTGCCCGGGGATTCCGTGGTCACCATAAAACAGACGAACGAGGAGAGTATCCACCAGCACAACGCCTACGCGGAACGAAAGGCGACGATAGCAGAGCTCATCGCGGAGATGGACGAGGGCACACTATAAACGGAATATTATTTTACCTTTTTTATAGATAGTTAACACATTTTAATATTTCTTGTTACGTCTTGCGTAAATCGTAATATTCCGAAAAATTCCTGAGCGAAAGATATAAACTCTGTTTTCTTCATATTCCTTGTTGACGTACTCATGTACGTTTTCAGTACAGAATTGTGTGGTAACACCAGTATAGTGTTCAGAACATCATAATATCGGAATGAGGCGATATATTTGTCGAAAGTTGTAGAGATTTCCCCAACAACGAGACATGAAGGCCATTCAAAGCTCGTTCTGAAGGTCAACGATGACGGCATCATCGAGCGTGGAGACTGGCTCAGCATCACCCCGGTGAGGGGAGTCGAGAAACTCGCCATCGGCAAGACGATGGAGCAGGTTCCGAAGATCGCATCACGCGTCTGCGGTATCTGTCCTATCGCGCACACCCTGGCGGGTGTCGAGGCGATGGAGGCATCCATCGGGTGCGAGATCCCCGAGGACGCAAAGCTGCTGCGTTACATCCTGCAGTGTGCCAACAGGATGCACAGCCACGCCATCCACAACATCCTGTCCCTCCCGGACATGTACCTTCCCGGAACCGACGTAAAGATCAACCCGTTCACCAAGGAAGAACCGGTCAGGAGCGTCGCTCTCCGGATCCAGCGGCTCCGTGAGATCGGCCAGACCATCGGCGAGATCGTCGGCGGAGAAGCAATCCACCCGAGCAACCCCCGCGTCGGCGGTATGTACAAGAACATCACCCCGCGTGCCAAGGCGAAGATCTACGATCTCGCAAAGGAATCCCGGGTGCTCGCGCAGGAGCAGATGGAGTTCATGATCGCGATCTTCCGGAACTACCAGAAGCGCGACTGGGCTGAAGTCGGCGGCGTCGAAGTCCCGATCCCGAAGGACCTCGGCTACCACAACCAGGGCTACATGGCCACGGCGCCGGTCTACGGCAGCTCGAGCCTCGACGAGACCCCGATGTGGTTCCCCGAGCGGTTCACCGAAGTCCGCCCCTGGGACTGGTACATGGGCGAAGTCGAGATCGACGAGGCCGACCCGAACTACCCGATCGGCGGCACCACCCCCGTAGGTACCAAGGCCTGGCCCCAGATGGAGGCCTGCACCGGCGTCCCGCTCTATGACGGCCAGCCGGTCGAGGTCGGACCGCGTGCACGTCAGGCAATCTTCAAGAACTACGATGAGAAGGGCACCATCGGCCTGCAGATCGCACGCCAGATGGAGTTCCCCGAGACCGCCTACGGCATCATCGACGCGCTCGACGCGCTCGACACCTCCGGATCGGTGCTCGCCGACGAGATCCCGCAGGGTGACGGCTCCCTCGGATGGGCCGCGAACGAAGCGCCCCGTGGAACCGACGTCCACCTTGCCAAGGTCAAGGACGGCCGGGTGCAGTATTACGGGATGCTCGTCCCGACCACCTGGAACTTCCCCACCTGCAGCCGTGCACTGACCGGTGCACCCTGGCGGCTCGCGGAAGTCGTTATGCGTGGATACGACCCCTGCGTCTCCTGTGCGACGCACATGCTGGTGATCGACGAAGACAAGAGACTGGTGGCCCAGAAACTCATTCAGTGAGCGTACACGCATGCTATTCCGTGAGATCGTGATCGCAGGATGCGGCAACCCCCTCTACGGAGACGACGGGTTCGGTCCTGCAGTCGTCGAAGAACTCCAGAAGCTACAACTGCCCGACAACGTCAAGGTAGTCGATGCCGGCCTTGGCGCCCCTCACTTCCTCTTTACGCTGATGGAAGATGCGGAGGTGCCGGTGAAGAAGCTGATCATCATCGATATCGCCGATTTCGGCGCCAACCCCGGTGATGTGACGAAGCTCCGGCCCGAAGACCTGCCGCCGGGCGCCTACCGGGATGCCCATTCGTGGGACCTTTCCGAGCCACTGCAGCGATTAAAAGACATCATCGATATCACGATCATCGGGTGCCAGCCCAAGCGTGTCGCGAGCCATGAGTTTGAACTGGGGCTCACTGAGGAGGTTGAGGAGGCCATTCCCAAAACAGTGCGAATCGTACTGGAGGAGATTGGGGTAGAATATGGGGCTGCTATCAACCATCAAGGAACGCATCTTTGGGCGTCGCCGGGAGAAACCACCGGAGATGCCGGGAAGAAACCCGGAGAGCAGGCCTGAGGCGAAGCCTGCGGCGAGCGAGCTGCAGACGAAGCCCGCGGTGAAGCCCTCTGATGTGATTGAAAACGAAAAGGTGGAAGTTGTACAAAAGGAGGAAAAGCCTGTGGCAGAAAAGATTTCGATAGGTGAATTACACCTGAGCGGATGTACGGGATGCCTCGTGACGCTTGCGGATAACTACGAGGGTCTCTTCAAGCTGCTCGATGATTACGCGGACCTGGTCTACGCGTTGACCCTGGTCGACGTGCGCCACGTCCCCGAGATGGACGTGTGCCTGGTAGAGGGGTCGTGCTGTCTGAACGACAAGATCTCGGTAGAGGAACTGAAGGAAGCAAGGGAGAAGTCGAAGGTGCTCGTCGCCTACGGCGCCTGCGCAGCCTACGGCAACATCACCCGGTTCTGCCGTGGTGGCCAGTGGAACCAGCCCGGTCACGAAGCGTTCGTGCCGATCAGCGAGGTCGTCGATGTCGACCTCTACATCCCGTCATGTCCCCCGTGCCCGCAGCAGGTCAGAAACGTCGCCGTCATGGCCTACCTGCTGCTTCGGGGCAACGACGAACAGAAGAACCTCGCGACCGCCTACCTGACGCCGCTGATGCAGCTTGCACAGCGCGGCAACGAGGCCTGCGGCTGCGACCTGATGTATGACGTCATCAACCAGGGTCTCTGCATGGGATGCGGAACCTGCGCCGGCACCTGCCCGGTCCGTGCCATCACCATGGAATACGGCAAGCCGAACGTGAACCGCGACCAGTGCATCAAGTGCGGCGCCTGCTACGCGCAGTGCCCGCGGAGCTGGTTCAACTTCGACGTCATGAACAACTATGAGGGCATCATGGATGCCATCAAGGGAGCCATGCAGTGAGGTGAGAAAGATGGACGTACTCGGTAACTACAAGTCCGCTATCTCGGCACGCTCGACCGACAGGGACATCACAAAGAAGTCCCAGGACGGCGGCATCATCACGACGCTCTTTGCCTATGCGCTCGAAGAAGGCATCATCGACGGTGCCATCGTTGCGGGCCCAGGCGACGAGCCCTGGAAGCCGGAGCCCATGGTCGCGACCACGAAGGCCGAACTCCTGGCTGCTGCCGGAACGCGCTACAACATCAGCCCGAACCTCTACCTGATCAAGGAGGCGACCCGCAGTTACGGCCTTGACAGGGTCGGTATCGTCGGTGTGCCCTGCCAGATCCAGGCTGTCCGGAAGGCCCAGCTCTACCCGATCGGCCTGCGCGATGTCGACGACAAGATCGCTCTTGCGCTCGGCATCTACTGTATGGAGAACCTCTCCTACCAGGCGCTCGAAGCGATCGTCGAGGACCACTGCAACCAGAAGATGGAGTCCGTCAAGAAGATGGACATCGGCAAGGGCAAGTTCACGGTCTACACCGAACGCGGTGCAGTCAGCCAGATGCCCCTGAAGCTGATCCACAAGTACGTGCAGCCCGGCTGCAACGTCTGCCTGGACTACGTCGCGAACCTCGCCGACATCTCCAGCGGTTCCGTGGGCAGCCCCGACGGCTGGAGCACGGTCTTCGTGCGGAGCATGAAAGGCAACGCCGTCTGGGACGGCGCCATGGCCGCCGGTCTCTTCGAGACGAAGCCGATGGACCAGGTCAAGCCCGGCCTCGACCTCGTGAAGAAGCTCGCAACCGAGAAGATCACGAAGAACCAGAAGAACGTGGATGCACGTAAGACTGTGGGCCTCAAGGCGGACGGAACCCCCAAGGGTCTCCGGAACCCCTACGAGTCCCCCTGAAACACTTTTTTTTCGGTCGGTTCGGCCTCCCCTCAATCGAATATCGCCGTTAACTGAGTTCTGCCGGGTTTACGTGAAACCGTCGTCCAACCCCGGTCAAGCTGCCCAGGCCGTCACGGATTGGGCATATCACCATGCAGCGGACCGTGCAGGGTTTTACAGAATAGACTCGTCTGGATTATCCAGCCGGGTATACAGACCCGGAGGTCGGGGCTATATCTATCAGGAAAAATCGAGGGTGGGGGCCGCCCCGCCGTAGTTTCCGATTATGTCGGTGGGAGATGGCAGCGGCTCTCTGCTGTTATACATTCCCTTGAAGCGTTTGCCGGGTGCCGTGTTCGTATTCAGTCCCTGAACAGTACCTGGTAGGTTGCCGATTCTGCTCCAAAAAAGTTCCTGCAAAACTCTGCTGCCTTGGAAGGCTCGTATTCCTTGCAGCTGAAGATATCGAGGTAGGCTGCATTGGTCTCGTTCGCGAAGTGACCGGAGACCAGCGATGTCTCGATGAGCTGGGTCATGGAGAATCCTGCGACCCTCTCACAGGGGCCGAAGTGAATGATCTGCGGTTCGCCGAACCTCTTCATATCGATAAGGTCGCACAGTTCGATGATGAACCGGTGAATCTTCTCCGCGTCCCTGATCGATGCCGGGTCGCATCCCTTCAAATCCACACTCGTGTACAGTCCCCAACAACCGCGCTGCTTGAACTGTGCAACGATCTCTGCGTCGCTTACGGTCTCTGCCATAACGTTGTTTGCCGCAACGTTGTTTGTCATTACTTTACTAGCCATGATCTCACCTTCGAGAGGAACTCTGATCGATTGATCTCTGTAGTTTTTGATAGTTCAGATTTTAAACTTATCCATTATACTAATGAGAAATAGCCGTTATTTCCCGGTTACACAAGAGCAATCCCTGCGTATCCGAAATTCTACGACGTAATCTTGACCGATTTTGAAATTGGTGACTTTGCGTGGCCTATCTGCCCCAGAGTATGCAGAGATCCGAGATAAAATCATACTTGGTATGATTATATCCTGGCGCCAGATTTTTTCCGGGGCCCCTGCTCCGGGGTTTCGTGACGTATCGGGACCGTAAAAATTAACTCTTTTTTCGCTACTGTTTCCAGATTTCTTTTCAGGAGTGAAAAACCATTAAGTCGGGGTTTGAAAATATCCACTCCCGTACCAGCCAGTACCCCGACCGAAAGGCAGTCGGGCGATGACTACGGGACCCCCCCTCCGGGGTCCGGAGATCGGGCATCTCCACCACCCGACGCGCATCACCTGTCCCTCCACCGGGCACCCGGCCGGGGACTCGTAAAGAGACCCGCCGCAGGCGGGTGCCCTCACCGGACCACCGGGGGGCGCCGGTGCGCACGCCGGACGTGGGCGTGGAGATCTTCGAGCGTTGGATACTGCCTGCCGCAGACCGGGCAGATGAACTCGCCCGTCTCCACAAAATCAGGGACCCTTCTCCTCCGGGGAGGTTCACCCATCCTGATCCCTCCCGGCCGCAATCTCCTCGAGCGTCCGGTCGGAGACGACCGACCGCGGTTCCGTCGCGACCGGGTTTCTGCCGGGGTCCGCCTCGGCATCGTCCATCTTCACGAGGAGCCAGGCCTCGCCCTTCCCGGTCCTGAAGCGGGTGAGCGCATACCCGCCCCGGACCTTCTCCCCCTCGAGCCGGAAGGAGACGTGACCCCGGCCGAGGGCCTCGGCGACCCCGATCTTACGCCCCTCCTTCTCTGTGAGGTTCCGGTAGGTCCCCCGGTCCCAGACGAGAACCGTCCCGGCCCCGTAACTCCCCTCGGGGATGACACCCTCGAAGCCGGCGTAGTCGAGGGGGTGGTCTTCGGTGGGGACGGCGAGGCGCTTCTCCTTCGGGTCGAGAGACGGCCCTTTCGGAACCGCCCAGGACTTCAGCACCCCATCGGCTTCCAGGCGGAAGTCGTAGTGAAGCGTGGTCGCGTCGTGCTTCTGGATGACGAAGATAGGATGGGAGGTCGCCTCCCGTTCCCCCGGAGGCTCCGGCGTCCGGGAGAAATTCCTCTTCTCGCGATACTCATCGAGCGTATCCGGTCCTGCCATACGGGAACTCCGGCGGTACCGGGGATAAGGATTGCCCCCGTCACAACTTCCGGCCGGACGCAGGGACGATCCGGACGTTCATCTTCTCCGAGCCGATGATCAGGATACCCTCTCCCGGCTGGAAGTTGAGAAGGTCTTTTTCGCTCACCTCGAAGAACTTGGCGTTCTCCTGGGCCTGCTTCTTGTTCTCCGACCGCATGCAGAACTTCACGGCGATGTTCGCCAGGATCTCCTCGTTGAAGTGGGCGATCAACTGGGACGCAAGGATCAGCGAGACCCCGAACTTCCGCATCTCGGTGGCGTACTTGTTTAAGACCGCCTTGATCGCCGTCTTCGATCCGCTCTTCTGGCTCACCAGGAGTTTCGCCTCGTCGACGATGACAAAGAGCCGGAACTTCGCCCGGTCATCCTCCGTCCCCCGCGGGATCTCGCCCGTCGCCTGGAGGGTGTAGTAGATCCGCCGGAGGAAGAGGTCCGCAAAGAGGTAGCGCAGATTCTCCGGGAGGGCGTTTAAATTGATATGGGTGATCCCGCCGGAGAGGATCGTGGGAAGGGAAATCTTCTCCTCCCCCGAGAAGAGTTTGTAGTCGAAGATGTCCTCGAGGTAGGCCGGGATCGCCTCGTCCTCACAGCCCATGATCTCGCCCTCGATATCGTCGAAATCGAGCACCCGCGTCCAGGTCTCGGTGTTCCCCGTGATCCCCGACATCCGGTAGCAGTCCTTGATGATGTTCTTGATCTTTCGGCGCTGCTGGATGCCGAGGGTCGGGAAGTTGATGGAGATGGCATCGACGAAGTCCGAGGTGGCCCGGAGCGGGGTGATCTCGTCGATGGAGGGATCGAGCTCCAGCGGGTTGAAGTAGTACTGCCCGCCCTCGCGGATCTTGTAGGACCGGATGTCCCCCGTGCTCGCGGCCATGTCCCCGTGGAAGTCGATCAGGACGACCGGCATCGCCTTCGTCGCAAGCTCCGAGGCGATGCACCGGATCGTCTCGGTCTTGCCGGCGCCCGAGCCGCCGAGGATGATCATGTGGCCGTTGTTGAGCAGTCCCGGCGACCAGTCGACCTGCCGCCCGTCCGGGGCGTGGCCGAGGAAGATGTCGAGTCCGCCGGCGCGGGGAACGACTGGCCGAAGGGCAGGAGTTCGAGAAGCCGTCGGGCTTCGAGGAACAGAATTTGAGGAGGCCGCAGACGACGGCACGGACGGGATCGACTCTTTCTCCTCTTCTTCCTCCTCTTCCTCATCGTCGGCGAAGAGGGGTTCGTCCCACTCGTCCTCCTCCACCCCCTCTTCGGCCTGAGGCATGGGCGTTGCGGCCGCGCTCTCCTCGAAGACGATAAAGGGCTCTTCACGGAGAGGGGGGAGAGGCTCCGTTGCCGGAGCCGGCCGCTCTATGGCGATTTTTTCAGCAACCTCGGCCATCAGCTCCCGCCCGAGGTCGCGGAGGCGCGCTTCGTAGAGGTTCCGGTCCTTGACGATGAAACGGGCGAGGTCGACCCCGTCGTCCTCGCGCACCCCCTCGAGGACGTAGATCGCGTCGGTGAGCAGGGAGAGCACCCGCACCAGCTCGCGGCGGTGAGCCGGCGAGGCCCGGATACGGTCGTAGTCCTCACCGCAGGCGAGGTAACGCAGAACGGTGAACGTCGAGTAGAACGACTCGAGGAGCATGTCATAGTGCTCCCGGACCCCCGGGTCGATCCGTTCAAGCATCCCCTTGAGGATGTACGCAAACTCCGGTGGAAAGGTATAGACGACGCCGTCGGCCCTGGACCCGTCGAGATCGTAGGCGTAGGCAAGGACCGCGCACCCGGCGGCCTTGAGCCGGGCGGCGAACCGCTCGCACTCGGTAAAGAGGCCGGGACTGTTGTTGAGGAGAAAACTGACGAACGTCTCTTCGGTGCGGGGAAGCGTGGATGGGAAGGTCTTGTTGATAAACGACCCCTTTACGGTCCCCGCGAGAAGGGCCGGGACGACCTCGTGGATCTCGCGGGCCAGTCCCCGGATATCCAGCGCCCGGAGCCGCGCCTCCATCAGCGGCCGGGCTATCGCTTCTCCGGTAGAGGTCGCCCTGATCACCGTCGTGCCGTGCCAGGAAGTGGACGCGATGAGGTCGACCTGCCTGAGCGCGAAGAGCGGTCCCGACGTATAAGCGTAACAACTCTGTTCGACCACGCCCTCCCCTTCCCCCCGGGACGACGCGCTGTTCTGGGCGATATAGATGTAGAGAAGCGTCTCGACGATGTCGCGGACCTCCTGCAGCCGGAAGTCCCGCAGGTATTCGATGACGGCGGGAGGGAACGACTCCACCAGGGTACGGACCCCGGCATCTGCATAGCCCATCGCTTTGAGTGCTTCGGTAAGGTCTGTTGACACGGATTCACCAGCGGGTGCGTTCTCGTGGCGCCGGGGTCTTCCGGGCAGGTGGCGACACGGTACGCTGCACGGTACCGCTGCACGCGATGCGGGCCTGCGGGCAGCCGCATTGGTGAAGCAGGCGGTTGGGAATAGATTTGCTCTCCGACCTATTAAACATAGGCAGTTTGGAGAAAACCGGCCGCATCCGGCAGAATGCTCCCGATACGGGAGAGCCGGGGGAGACATCCCGTCCACTCCGTACGGCACCGGTTCCATTCCCGACCGATCTCCGGTGTCTTATCCCCCATGATCTTACTCTCTTCCTCCGGAATCCGGATAACTCGCCGGAACCTGGAGACAATATGCATGCGGACATTTTTATAATATTAAAATTATATATACAACCAGTCGAGGTGGGCACCCCGTGACTACCCTTACCGAACAGCAGCGAGTGGCCATCGTCATGGCCCTTCTGGCCATATCGATCTTCCTGACCTACTACTTCCACGCCATCCTGATGCTCGGGACCGTCTTTTCGCACTTCTTCTACATCCCGATCATCCTGACCGCGCTCTGGTGGGAGAAGCGGAGCATACTGGTCGCCATCTTCCTCGGCGGGCTCGTCGTCATCAGCAGCGTCCTGTACAGGCCCGATCTCCTGACGTTGAACGACTACGGGCGCGCCCTGATGTTCGTCGTCATCGCCTTCGTCGTCGCCTCCCTTTCCGAGCAGCTCAAAGGGCGGGAGCGCGAGGAGAAGAAGCAGAGAGATCTTGCTCAGCGCTACCTCGACGTGGCTGCCGTCCTCTTCGTCGTCATCGGCGCCGACCATACCATCCGGCTCGTCAACCGCCACGGCTGCAAGCTGCTCGGTTATCGCGAGGAGGAACTGCTCGGAAGAGACTGGTTTACGGCCGTCGTCCCCGAAGCATCCCGGGAGGGGCGGCGACGGGACTTCGATGCCGCGATCGCCAACAATGCCGCCTTCCCCGGCCGGCGGGAGAACCCGGTCGTCACGCGGAACGGAGACGAGCTGATCCTCGCGTGGCAGGACACGGTGTTTACCGGCGACGACGGTCGGGCAGCCGGGATAATCGGTTCGGGAGCCGACATCACCGACCGGATCCGCGCGGAGGAAGCGTTGCGGGCGGCCCACGGCGAGGCAAACCTCTACCTGGACATCATGGCGCACGACATCAACAACGCAAACGCCGTCACTCTCGGCTATGCCGACCTGCTGGTCGAGGCGCTGGAGGGGAAGGAGAGGGAGATGGCCCGGAAACTCAGGGGCGGCATCAGCCGGAGCATCAAGATAATCCAGAACGTCTCGACGATCCGGCGCCTGCATTCCCATGAGACGACGGCAAGACCCGTGGACCTCGACGCCGTCATCAGGGACGAGATCGCCCACCATCCCGATGCCAGGATCGCTTACGAAGGAAAGCCGGTCCGGGTTATGGCCGACGACCTTCTCCCGGAAGTCTTTGCGAACCTCATCGGCAACAGTATCAAGTTCGGGGAGTCCCGAGCCGAGATCGCCGTCCGCGTCGAGAAGGGCGACGGGACGGTCGGGGTCTCGGTCGAGGATACGGGGCCGGGGGTGCCCGACGCGGTCAAACCCGTTCTCTTCACCCGTTTTGCGCGGGGCACGAGCGCCCGGAGCGGGAAAGGGCTCGGCCTCTACATCACCCGCACCCTGATCGAGCGCTACGGCGGGAGCATCAGGGTCGAAGACCGGGTGCCGGGACATCCCGAATGCGGCGCGGCGTTCCGGTTCACGCTCCGGTCCGACCGAACACCGGAGCCGCCGGTATCCCCCGCGCCGGCGGCCGGCCGGATGATCACCGCCAGACCCTGACCGGGTCGATGGCGGCGTCGATGATCAGGTCGAAGTCGAAGAGATCGAGCCAGCCCATCTTCTCAAACATCTGCATGAAGCAGATGCCCACGACCTTCGCCCCGGGATGGGCGGCGACGGCCGTCTGCACCGCTTCTTTCGCGACAGGGACGCCCGGCATCGAGAGCCCGCCCATCAGGACGATCACCTTCGGGTCGACGCGGACGACGTCGCCGGAGACCTGCATCCCGACCCCCTCGGCCGGGCGGATCGCCTTTGCCGCCGCCTCGTCCGCGTAGGGTACGTAAACCTGCTCGAGGGAGAGGTCACGGACGGCGAACCCCAGGAGTTCGATGAAGGGGGTGCAGGTGCCGGGGCAGCCGTAGTAGACGACCTGGTCGCCCGCACCGAGCCCGATCTGCCGGAGGTATGCCTTGAACGGCCGGAGCATCCCGGGGACGCCGGTGAGTTGCTCTTTTAATTCCATGAATGTCCGGTTGTCGCCGGGGCATATACCGTTACCGGATGCGGCCAATCGCTACAGCAGTCCGCACCCGGAGAGGTGATAGAGCCTCTGGACCCTCTCGGCCGCCTCCTCCGATACCGCTTCACGAATACGGACGAGGATGGTCTCGATATCCTCCTCCGGCATACACCCGAGGTCTTCCCGGCCGGAGAGGATCTGGTCGGTGAGGTAGCCCCAGTCCTCGTCGGAGAGGCGGCCGACCCTCTCTGCAAAATCCTCCTCGTCCTCGGCGATGTGGTTAGAGACCGGGGGGAGGATCGAGTGGAACTCGTGCCCCGATTCCGGGCAGAGGACACCGCTGTATTCGGGGGCCAGTTTCCGCAGGATGGCAAAGTCCTTCTCGTCAAGTTCGCGCGCCATGGTGCCGTTCACTCCGGGGTTTGAGGCTTCTTCCGGCTAAAAAATGTTTGGTGCCGCAGGACTACGACTCCGAGAGGAGTTTTCCCGCCCGGGCGATGCTCTCGGTCCTGAGTTCCTCGAAGAAGATGGTGACCACCTCGCGGTCGACACCGAACGTCTTCGTGACCGCGGCGGTGATCTCGTCTGCGAGTATCCGTTTCTGTTCAAGCGTCCGTCCCTCTGCCATACGAATGGTTATTACCGGCATGGTTTCTCAGAAGAGAGTGGGGCGGGACGGTATTTATCGTTGCGGAAGGCCGCCGGGGCAGACAACCCGGAACCCCGTTGCGTCACCCGGCATCTCCCTCGCGATCGTGAGCCCCACGATATCCCGGACCACCTGCCCGAAGGGTTCCCACGCCTCCGGCGGCTCCCGCTGCCGTCCCGCATCCGCGATCCGGGCGGCTGCACCGTCCGTCTCCCGCTCGAGTATCCGTCCCAGCGCCTGACGGGTGCCGTTACTCCCGGAGACGCACCGGAGGAGGAGCGCCTCGGACCCGGGCCGGGACTGGCTCTCTCCAGCAGGCGCGTGCAGGTCCGCGATGTCGTCGGCGATCTGCATCGCCTTCCCGGCAGAGAGGCCGAAGCCCGCGAACGCGGCGACGACCGTCTCCTCCTCTCCCGCCGCCATGGCACCCCAGGCGGCCGCGAGCGAGAAGAGGCACCCGGTCTTTCTGGCGATGATGGCGTCATAGAGTTCTGCTGCCGGGAGCTCCGGGCCCCCGAGCATCTCCCAGGCCACGCCCCGGGCCATGCTCTGCTGGGCTGACGCAAGCATCGTTACGTATCCGGCACCGTAGGGGGCGGCGAGCACGTAGGGGAGAGCGAGGATGCCGACGGCGTCGAGGACCGCACGCCCCTCTCCCCGGGTGAGATGAAGGGATGGGGCCCCCCGCCGGACGGTATCCCCGTCCAGCATGTCGTCGAGGATGAGGCTTGCGGCGTGGGCGAGCTCGACGGCACAGGCGAGGTCGAGCGCCTGGCGGGTGGGTACCGTCGTCCGGGCAAGGCCGGCGTGGATGCGGAGGAGGAGGCCTGCCCGCATCCGCTTCCCCCCGATGAGGAGCGGGAGGACGCCGGGGTCGATTGCACCCCCGCCGTTCGCCGCCTCCTCGATCCGGCAGTTGACAGCGGGCCTTATCCTCTCGAGATACTCGCGAAACGGTATCATGGCTCGTCACTCCCGGAAGCCGGTGCATCCCGTTAAGACGCCAGGGCGGTAAAAAGGTGTGGGTCGCCCGGTGCCATGGGCACTTTCATTGCCCTGCAGAACCACCGGCAGGCCCGGAGGTGCAGCAGTTGATCGTCGAGAGGAAGGTGGGACACCTGGAGGTCGGCGATGCGTTCGGGGACTGGCTCGCGAGCGTCCTCGCCGACCGATTGGCCGGGTGGCGCGGTAAGATCCGGGTCTACCGGGTAGAGCCTGCATCGCACGTCGTCTGCCGGTACGAGTTCGTCGGTTCCGGGGTCAGCGTGGTCGGAAAGTTCTTCGGCGCGCCGACGGGTGCGAAGACCCACTACAACGCGGATGCGGCGATGAAGAACGAGTTCCGCCGGCTCCGCCATGTCTCCGGCTGGATCCGCGTTCCCCATGCCATCGCCACGAACAGCCGGTTTCATGCGGTCCTCGTGACCGAGTATGTCCCCGGCCGGACGCTCCGCGAGCTCCTCGCGGCGAGGATATCCATGTACGACCCCCTGACCGGCGTCGCGCACCTGCTCCGCCGGCTCCACGACGGCACGCGGACCTCCTGCAAACGGGAGCGCGACTTCGCTTACTTCCACGCGATCCTCGACCAGAACACCCTCCCGGGCTCCCGGAGGAAGCGGTTCGACCGCCTGCTCGGGGCGTGGTGGCACGGCACGCGGCTTGACCCCGATGCTGGCTGCATGGTCCACGGCGACGCCACGCTCAGCAACTACCTCTTCGACGGCGAGACCTGCGCGATCGACTTCGAGGGGGCCCGGAACCACACCCACCCGGTCCGCGATCTCGGTATTCTCGCTTCAGAACTCAAGACGTCGGACGGGAGTAGCGCGAGGGCCGAAGACTACATCGGTCACCTGCTCTGGCACTATAGTCGTAGCGTTGAAGAGTTCCGGCGCCATACCGCCGTCCTCCCCTTCTTCATGGCGCTCGGATACCTCAGGATCGCCCGGCTGCCCTGGCGGGCGGCGGAACGTGACTGGCTGCTTTCGGAGGCGGAGGCGTGTCTCGCCGCGATCCACCGGTAGCGGGGGTTCTCTTCGACTGCTACGGGACGCTCATCGACGTCCTGACCGACGAACGCGATATCGAGACCTACCGGTACCTCTCGCGATGGCTCATTTACCAGGGCGTCCGGATCATGCCCAAAGACCTGCAGGAACTCTACGCCGGCCGGGTCAGGGCAGCGGCCGGCCGGACCGGGGGGCCCCATCCGGAGGTGCGGGTCGAGGAGGTCTTTTCCGGCATCTGTGCCGAACACGCGGTCTGGAAGATCGACAGCGAGCGGCTCGGCGTCGAGACCGCCCGGGCGTTCCGGGCCGCGTCGCTCCGGCGGCTCGGCATCATCGAAAAGAGCCGGCGACTGCTCGACCTCTTTTGCACGCAGAAGACGGGGGTCGTCTCGAACGGGCAGCGGGTCTTTTCGGAACGCGAGATGCGGATGCTCGGGCTCTACGACCGTCTCGGCTTCGTCATCTTCTCTTCAGACCTGGGCTACCAGAAGCCGGACCCGCGGATATACGCGGCGGCCCTCGGACGGATGGGGCTTTCCGCCCCCGACGTCCTCTTCATCGGGGACAACTCCGAGAACGACGTCGATGCTCCCCGGAGGCTCGGGATGCAGGCGCTGCACGTCGAGGAGGCGTGGAGGCGCTACGGGGTCTAGCAACGGGAAGCACACGCTAACCGGGGCCGCGGGTTTCATGGGATCCGGGTATACATAGGGCCTCACGATGGACGAAAGACGGTGGCTGATCGCCCTGGGTGCAGGGCTTATTCTCCTCTCGGTCGTGCTTTACGCCCTGCACTTCCTGATCTTTCGGGACTTCTTCCACATCAGCATCTACACGCTCGGCGATATTGCGTTCCTCCCGCTCGAGATCCTGCTGGTGACGCTCGTCTTTCACCAGGTGCTCGCGTCCCGCGACCGGCGGCAGAGGATGGAGAAACTGAACATGCTCATCGGGACGTTCTTCTCGGTTCTCGGGAGCGAGCTCCTGACCTACATCTCCGACAACGATCCCAACCTGGACGAGATCCAGCAGCTGCTGATAGTCGACGACACCTGGACCGACGAGACGTTCCGGGAGGTGGAAAAGCGGCTGAAACGGCATCCCTGCCGTGTCGGGGTGGAGAACGTCGACCTGGCCGGCGTCAAACGGTTCATAGGGTCGCGCGAGGACTTTCTCCTGCGGCTGCTGGAGAACCCGGTGCTCCTCGAGCACGAGACGTTCACCGAACTCCTCCGGGCGGTCTTCCACTTCAACGAAGAGCTGCAGCGCCGGCCCGGCTTCTCCGACCTGCCCGGGACCGACACGGCGCATCTCGCAGGCGACCTCGAACGGATCTACGGACTCCTGATCCGCGAGTGGCTGGACTACATGCGCTACCTGCAGAAGAACTACCCGTACCTCTTCTCGCTTGCAATGCGGACAAACCCCTTCGACGAGACGGCATCGGCAGTTGTAGAATAAACGACGGGCCGAAGGGTGCGACGTTCCAGTGGAACGGAGCAGGAGCACCGAAGGTGCGGGTTGCGACGGACAACGTCCGGAGCATGAGAAGCCGTCAGGCTTCGATTCCGGAGTTCGAGAAAATGCGAAGCATTTTCGAGTGACGACTGCCGGAACGGCAGGAGCTTGAGCACCCTAGGTGCGAATGGCGACGTTCCGTAAGGAACGGAGTTTAAGCGCCGTCAGGTGCGAGTTGCGACGCGTGCCCTAGGGAGGCAGGCGGAGTTTGAGAAGCTGTCAGGCTTCAAATGCGACGCGTGCCCCAAGGGGGCAGGCGGAGCAGGAGCACCGCAAGGTGCGACTTGTGATGTGTGCCCCGGAGGGTGCGACGCTCCAGTGGAATGCGACGGGCCGAAGGGCCAGAGCAGGAGCACCGACAGGTGCGACTTGCGGCGCTCCGCCAGAAGTGGAGTTCGAGTCCCGAAGGGTTTCGAGTCCGGGCCCCCTCTACGCCATCTGCGCCCTGATGTGCTGCACCGTCTCGGGATACTGCTTCTCGAGCCTGTTCTTTTTGAGGTTCTCCCTCACGATCCACCGGATGTCTTTGTCGTCGAGGGTGGCGAGCTGCCGCAGGTACTCAAACCCGATCCCGGGAAGGGCGACGATGACCAGGCTGAGCGTGTAGCCGAGCGCTTTTCGAAGCGCGCGGAAGGCCTCGGACTGCCTCTCCTTCGCGGTGTAGACACGGATCAGGGTCTTCCTGTGGAGCCTGAACGCCGTCTCTGCGAGTTCCGGTTCCGCGAGGAGGTCCGGTTCGGCAATCCCCGCGACCGCCGCCCGCATGGCGAGCCAGGACCCTCCTTCCACCCAGTCTTCCAGCTCCGGAACCGTCGTATCCCGTTGCCGCGAGAGGAGGTTCTGAAGTCCCATCGCCACCGCCTCCCTGATTCGCCACCGCGGGTCGTCGGAGGCCTCCGCCAGGTGTTTGAGCGCCTCCTCGACGCATGCCGGCGATACGGACCCTATCGCACCGATGCCCCGAACACCGCAGAACCCGAGGAACTCGTGCGGGTCTCCCGTCGGCGCATCTTCCGGAGAGACACAGGCAAGCTCGACACAGAGATCCCACAGGACCCGGTGATCGTCGGCATCGGCAACGGCAAACTCCCGCACGGTCTCGGCAAACGCCTCCGCGAGCTCCAGGTTTGCCCGGGGTCCGGGGAGACGGCTCTCCGCAACCAGGTAGGCGAGAAGATCCCCGGCGTTTCCGCTCGAAAGAAAACTCGTGAGCAGCCGGGCAACCTCCCTGATATGGGTCTCTTTGCGGGTCATTGTGTGCAGAGAAGAACGACCCGCAGGCAGTAAAAATGATCGTTACCGGGCGGCCAGGGTTGCCACGAAGGCGTCGAGTGCCGCATGGACATTCTCACCGTTCCGCGCGGAGATAGGGTGCACCATCTCCCCGGGGAGATCCCGGCGGACGGCCTCGGGCACCGCACCCGGACTGTCGCACTTGTTCGCCATGAACGCGAGCGGCACCCTGAGATCCTTCAACTGGCCATAGAGGTGCCGGGTCATCGCGTCCACTCCCGTGGTGGCGTCCACGACGATGATCGCGCCGTCCATCCCCCGCGAGAGGATCTGCCGGACGAACTCGAACCGTTCCTGCCCCGGCGTCCCGAAGAGGTAGACCGCCCGGTCTCTCACCGTCAGCCTGCCGAAATCGAATGCAACGGTCGTGGGTCCTTCTTTCGAGGTTGCCTCGATGTGACGGCTGCGGGGGTCGAGTGCCTGGATGAAACTGGATTTGCCTGCATTGAAGGAGCCGAATACGACAATCTTGAGCCTGCCTTCTGCCATTAGCCTTGTATCGGCACCAGGATGTTTTAGGGTTTCGCTATGGTGGCGCCGTGGCGAGGATGGAGACGTAGCCGACCGGTTCCAGGAAACATTTTTTCCCGAATCGTGATGGAGGGAATGATCGATGGCCGGTCTCGCGGGGGGCTTCCTGAACTATATACCGACGGGTCAAAGTACAGGTATGGAGTCGGAGGAGGTGGATTCCGTCGTGCAGGAGATCGTGGCCACCCTGGATAATCTCTTCCATGCGGAGAAACGTGCAAGACTTCAGGTATCTGCGCTCGAGGAGCGGGAGTATCCCCTGGCCGCGACGTTCGAGATGGTCAGGGATCTGGAGGCCGACAGTGCCATCGAGGAGGCTCTCGCCGGGTTCGGTTTCGAATACCACACCGTCGACGACGATGCCGAACTCTGGATCTCGGATGAGCACGGGCTGATGGTCTTCCTCTCCTTCACCGCCCCGGACGGGCGGTACTACAACTACAGGATCGTCGCGTTCGACGTCGTCGGCGAAGACGAAGAAAGAAGTGCGTAACCGCTGCGGGTGACGACGCGCCCTCCGCCCGCAACACAGAGGGGTGCCGTGCCAGGTGCTATATACCGTAAACGACATCTGGTGTGCGGCAGAACCTGGAGGGATGGAGATGGAACGCTCGGTAAAACGCCTCATGGAAGACAGGGAGAAGCGGCGTGAGGAGAACATCGGCAAATACATCGAGCAACTCTCGGACAGGAGCACCCCCTACCGGCTGCGGGCGGCCGAAGCGCTCGGGGGGTGCGCCGATCCGCGGGCGGTCGAGCCGCTGATCGTTGCCCTCTCCGACCCGGAGAACGAGGTCCGCTGGGTCGCCGCACAGGCGCTCGGGAAACTCCGCGATCCACGGGCGATCGAGCCGCTGCTGCCCCTTCTCGCGGACCCCGACCGGTGGGCGCGGCGCGGGGCCGCCTGGTCGCTCGGCGAGATAGGCGACCCCCGCGCGGTCGAGCCGATCCTCCCTCTTCTTGCGGACAGAAAGAAGGACGTCAGGACGGCCGCCGCCGATGCGCTCGGGAAACTCCGCGACAAGCGCGCGGCCGCTGCTCTCTCCGCCGCGCTCGAGGGTGAGGAGGAGCCCGAGGTTCGGACGGCAATCCGGCGTGCGCTCCGGGAGATCACCGGCGAGGCGGGTCTTTGACCGAACACGAAGGGCGGGAGAGGCTCTTTCGCTACTATCCGGAGGACTTCGGGGCGCTCCCCGTGAGAGTTGTCCACATGGATCTCGCCTTCGACGTCTACGACGGCCACACCCGGGTCGTCTCCGCCTTCACCGCCGAGACACTCGACGCGCCGCTCGCTTCCCTCGCCCTGAACGCCCGCGACCTGGATATCCTCCGGGTCACGTGCGCCGGATATGCCGTCACCTACACCTACGACCGGAGCGCCGCGGCCCTCACCGTCGCCTTCGACCCCCCGGTCCCCCCCCGGACCCGGTTCACCCTCGATACCGAGACGATCTGCCGGCCGAGCAGCCACGTCCTCGAGGGCCTCTACTACGACGGGGCCTGCCCCGCCGGGCCGCCCACCCAGATCACCCAGTGCCAGCAGTGGGGGTTCCAGCGGCTGGTCCCCTGCCTCGACGACATGACCGCGAAGTGCACCTACACGACGGCGATCGTCGCGGACGACGGGTATACGAACCTCATATCGAACGGCGACCCCGCGGGGCCGCGGTACTACCCGGGCCTCGGCCGCTCCGTTCAGGAGTACCGGAGCATCACGACCCCGATGGCCCCCTACCTCTTCTTCCTCGGGGTGGGGTGCTACGACACCCACCGGCGCGAGTTCGAGTACCCCGACGGGCGGACGTTCTCCCTCGAACTTCTCGCAAAACCCGGCTCTGATGCGGCGGCGGCGGAGCGTGCGCTCGATATCCTCGCGGACGCCGTGATGTGGGTTCACCTCTTCACCGGCCCCGCGCAGTACCGCGACCACGAGACCCGGGAGGAGGTGTGGCGCCAGGTCCGGGTGCGGGACGAGGCGAAGCACGCCGGGGACCGGGCAGCCATTGAAGCGTCCAGAAAGGTGCTTGCCGGGCTTGTTGCGGCCATCCAGACAGGCTACGCCTACACGGGAGCAGTCTACCGGGAGATCGCCATGCAGAACTCCGACTTCGGCGGGATGGAGAATGTCGGGAACACAACCCTTGCCGCAAACAGGATCATGCCCTACCCCGAAGCGACCGACCCTGCCTTTGAGTATATGGTCAGGGTGAAGGTCCACGAGTACTACCACAACGAGAACGGCTCCGAGGTGACGGGGAGGAGCCCGTTCGAGCTCTGGCTGAACGAAGCGGTGACGGTCCATATCGAGAACCGGCACCACGCCTTCCTCTTCGGCGAGGCCTACTCCCGCCTCCAGACCGTGCTCGACCTCCTCGACCCCGAGGCCGGGACGCTCGTCCTTGACCGGGGCGCGGGCTCGATGCCGATCGAGCCGGACGGGTTCAACGACCCCAACGACCTCGTCACGGGCGTCACCTACGTGAAAGCCCCCGAATTCGTCAGGATGATCGAGACGCTGATGGGGAAGGAGACGTTTGCGGAAGGGCTCGGCCGCTACCACGACCGGTTCCGGCACGCCAACGCCTCCCGGGACGACTGGATACGCTGCATGGAGGAGACCTCGGGACAGAACTTCTCGGGGATGGCGGCGACCTGGCTGAAGGAGAGGGAGTACCCGGTCCTCACCGTGACCCCCACATACGACCCGGCTTCCCGGCGGTTCACCCTCGCCTACCGGCAGAGCCGCTCACCTGAAGGCCGCATCTGGGAGTTCCCGTTCCGGTTCGCGCTCGTCGACGCCGGAGGCCGGGACCTTACGGACCGGACCGTCCGTATCGCGGACGAGGCAGGGGAGATCGTCATCGACGGCGTCGATCGGCCCGCATTCCTCTCGCTCAACCGCGGCTACTCCTTCTACGGGAAGGTGGCATACCGGCCGCCGGAGGACGAACTCTACCTCCAGGTGCAGAGCGACACCGATATCGTCGGCCGCTTCACCGCGTTTGCGGCGCTCGCCGACCGGGAACTACTCCGGCTCCTCGAGGACCCGGACGCGGCGGTCTCGACGCAGTTTGCCGACCTCTGCACCGCTCTCCTCGCCGACGACCGCCTCATGGAAGAGGCCGGCGGCCAGTTCCTGACGATCTTCCCCTCCGTCGGGGATGAGCGGTTCGCCCACCACTACCGGGCGCTCTACGATGCCCGGAAAAGGATCCTCGGTGCCGTCGCCGTCCGGCATCCGGATGCCCTTCTTCGCGTCTACCGGCAGGCGGCGAACGCTCCGGGCGGCTCGGGCTACCTCGGAGGAGAGGCCGCGGCGATCCGGCAACGGCAGAGGAAGAACACCTGCCTCGCGATCCTCGCTACCCTCGATACCCCCGAGGTCCACCAGTTGATCGCCCGCCAGTTCCGGGAGGCGACGGCCGCAACCGACCGCCTCACCGCATTTTCGCTGCTCCTCGAGAGCAGTGCCCCGGAGCGCCGGGAGATCCTTGCGGCGTTCTCTCTCTCCTCGGCGAGAAGTCCTGTGGCGTGGGAGTCCTTCCTTGCCGCGGTCGCCGGGAGCGATTGCGACGATCTTGTCGCGATCCTCCGCGAAATCGAATCCTCGCCCGCCTTTGCAATAGAGCAGGCCGACCAGCAGCGGGCGCTTTACGGGAGGTTCGCGCTGAACAGGAAGCGGTCGCTTGAGACCGGAGAGGGGCGGGCCTACCTCGCGCAGGTTCTCCGGCGGCTCGCTCCGGTCAATGAGTACAGCACCGTCCGGGCTCTCGACGCGTTTGCGTTCATCGACGGGATGGAGCCCCGCCACCGGGTTCCGGCCGTTGCGGTGCTTGCCGACCTCCTTGCCTCCCTCGATGCGGGCGCCCACCCGGCCGTCTACAACAACGCCCGCCGCTTCCTCATCGGCGCCCCAAAAGCCGTCCGCGCCTATGAGGAGGAGCACGGGGAGATCCCGGCCCTCCGGGGACTCGCCCCCTGACTCACCCGTACTCCAGGTGCAGCCCGACGCCCGCCTCCCGAACGTCCGCGATCTTCGAGAGTGCAACCTTTGCCGCAAGGTCGGTGCAGTGGCAGGGGTGAAGGACCGCCGGCTGCACCTCCGCAAAATAGTCGAGGATCCCCTGCACCTGCTCCGGCGGCGCGTCGAGGAGGTGGAACCCCCCGATGACGTCGGCGACCCGATCTTCGTCGCAGATCTCGCGTGCCTGCTCGACGATCGAGCAGATCCCTGAGTGAGAGCAGCCGGTGATGACGACGAGCCCCTCCGCGGTCTTGCAGGCGAGCGCGGTATCGTCGGCGACGGTGTCGTCCCGGATACCGTCGGGGGTGTAGATGTAGCCGCACGAAGGCGCCCGCTCGAACTCGAACCGCCGCTCGATCTCGCCGAGGAAGACCAGGTTCTCGGTCAGCCAGAGGGGAGCCGCGGTGAGGAGGACCTTCCCGTGCCGGAAGAGTTCCTCGACCGAGAGGTGGCACCCGATCTCCCCGACGCCGTCGCAGCTCCGGGTGAGGAACGCGTCGGGATGAGCGATGAACGTGGGCTCGATCCGCTCGCGACCCTCGAGGATAGCCTCGGTATGGAGCCGGACGAGGGCGTCGAGACCCCAGGTGTGGTCGAGGTGGCCGTGGGAGATGACAATCTCTTCGACGCGGAGGAGGTCGATCCCCATCTTCCGTGCGTTCTTGACGAGGATGCCCGAGTAGCCGGCATCGAAGAGGACGCGGGTCCCGCCGTCCTCGAGGTAGATCGAGAGCCCGGGTTCCGCGAGGAAGTAGCGGTCGGTGAGGGTGGCGTTATCGACGAGGACCGTCAGCCTCATGTGCAGCGTTCACCCCGGGGACGAAGAGGCCGGGAGGCGGCGGAGACCTCGCCCCGGCGGAGAATCGGGGGTGTGAACGGATCCATGCAGATACTGGGAACGTCGGGGTTAAGAAGGTTTCCCGGGGGCGTTCGCACCTAACGATGCTCATCCTCCGTTCCGGTGGAACGTCGCGGCTCGAAGACCTTCGGTCTTCTCATGCTCCGTTCCGGTGGAACGTCGCAACTCGCACCTTCGGTGCTCGAGCTCCGGCTCTTACGACCCGTCGCTTTCCGCACGCTCCCTGAGCGCCCGGTTCATCAGCAGGAACCCGAGATGGGTCGCCCGGAAGGTGCCGGTGAGGTCGACGACGGGCACCAGCAGCCCGGTGAAGACCTCGGCCTGGACGAACCGCGAACCGTCGCCCTCGGGAGCGATGGTGAACCGGTGTTCTCCGTCGAAGAGCCCTGCGATCAGGACACGGCCGATCCACCGGAGCTCGTGGTCTTTCGCGACCCGCAGCACCCTCGGGGAAAACCGCATGCTCTTCCGTCCCGGGGGTCGGATCTCGACCGAAAGGCGTGTCCCCACCCAGGGTTTCCCCTCGATCGAGAGGATGAACGGGTTCCAGTCGGGGTAGGAGGCGAAGTCGGTCAGCACCCGCCAGACGACTCCGGGAGGGGCGTCGATGATGGTCTCGGCCCGGACTTCCCGGACCAGGATCCCGGAGTGTGCCGGCAGGGGGGCGGTCATGCTTTCATCACGATCGCACAGGGGGGGCAGGAAGGGAGAAAAGGCTTTCTTCCTCCCGCAAAACCGGGAGGGGAGAAGGCAGTCCGGGACTGGTTGCCCCGCGGCGGCCGGAGAAAAGAAGTCGTTCCCGGTGAAACCAATCTTTGAGAGTGATCCATGACGGAAACAGGATACGAGACCTTCTCCCCCGGGGATCCGGAGGAACTTGAATCGATCGGCTTTGCAGTCGGCGTGCGGCTCGGGCTCGATCGCTTGAAGGACCTGCAGGAACGCCACGAACTGGAGGTCATCCTCTACTTCGACGAAGACCTCGCCCGGAACTCGACGCTCGAAGCGGACTTCGCGGACTTCCGGATCGTCCCGGTGCAGGCCCGGCCGTTCATGCCTCTTGCGGTCTTCCTGCAGGTGTTGACGGAGCATGATCCGGGGTTTGCAGACCGCATGCGCCGGGAGCCCCCGATAGTCGAGGTCCTGGAGACCGGGACGATCGACCGCTACTCCGGGTGCGTCCTCTGCACGAGGCCGTACGTGAAGGGACTGCTGCTATAACCCGCCGGTCTACCGGCGGGCCGCCCTGCCACGGGCGCCGGGCGTCCGATTCCCGAGATCGAACCCGGCAAGTACCCGGCGGCAGGTGCAGTGGCTGCCCAGGTGGCAGATGGCGGCCTTCGTCACCTCGAACCGGATCGGAAAGTCGATCCCGGGCAGGATCTCCGGAAGGTTGCCGAACCCGAGCGTGATGTGCGGTGAGTAGCGCAGATACGCCGAGGTCTTCTGGAACCGGACGAGGCAGTCGACGGATGATGCGGACGTCTCTCCTGCAAACATCTCCGGTCCGGCCGGGGGCGCAGGATACGGCTTTAATGCGTTCATCACAGTCTTGTGAAAGAGCTGGAGGATCTCCGCCCGGAGGATGTGGAACGCGGAGACGGTCTCTCCCGTGCCCGAGCGGTGTTTCACGACGGCGTCGACGGTCATCGTCATGGGGGAACACTGCCGGGCAATCCGGTCCACCTTTGCGGTGATCTCCGGGATATCGCCGCTTCTTACCGGGAGCATCGCGACCGAGATGTGCGGGAGGCAGTCCTCTCCATCAAGGCGTATTCCCCCGTCCGGGCTGCCGGCGAGCAGGGTCCGGTTCGCGCCGATCGCCATATCCATGATCGGCCCGGGCGGCAGGAGAACGACATCGATAGCAACCGTATCAGGAAGTTTGTGCATGAGGCCGAACTGGCGAAAGAGGTAGAAAAGAGTTTTCCCCGGGATCGGCAGCCCGCTCCGTGACGCCGCCGGGTCACGCCGGGCCCCGCTCACCACCTCACGCCGAAGATCGGCTCCTCCTCGACGATGTTCGTGATCCTCCGGACACTCGCCTCCACCGGGACGTCCTGCCCTGCGCAGAGTCCCTGTTTGAGTTGCTCGAGGCCCGCAGCCACCGAATCATCCTTCGAACGGACACCGCTTACCGTCACCCTGAACGTCAGCGTCACCAGCCATTGAGTCGTCTCCATCTCTTCTCCCTCAGAACGTGGACGGAGTATACCGCCAACGAGTGATAAAGACAGCTCATGAAACCCTCCTGTCCGAAGAGCAAAAAAAGGTGGTGGACTGATGGGTGAGAACGGAGAGCAGCACGGTGTTGTGAGCACCCGGATAATGAGGACGTATAGGGAGGTATAGAGCGTTGCAACACGAATGGAGGTATGTTTGCGACCACTCATCCGGTCAATCGATCCGGTACCGGCTCATCCGTATCCCGGAGACAGTATAATTCCGATTGCATAAAAATATTTTTGGACCCATATACTTATCGCATCGTATTATGCCCCCCGGGGGAGCAGCCATGCACAACGGTTATATATAACCATCAGGGAATCTCGGGCTCCGAAGATCTCTATCCAGGAGAGAAGAGAGATGGTCCAGAAGTCCGCGGCTGCTCCCCGGGGGGGCATAAGGAGGCGAGCGATCGGTTGTATCGCGTGCGCACTCATGGTAGTTCTGGTGCTTGTTCCGACAATAGCGACTGCGCAGGCCCCGACGGTGTTCGTCTCCAACTACACCGTCACCCCCGCCGTCCTGATGCCCGGGGACGAAGGGACGATCACGGTGGTGCTCACGAGTACCGCTTCCCCGGCCACGGGTTCGCCGCTCAACATCCGGCTGGACCCCGGTACCGGAGAGACGAACACCTCGACAGAGACGCCGGAGAACGCCTACATCGAGAATGTGCTCTTAAACGGCGAAGGGATCGATGTTCTCTCCGGGAGTTTCCAGGATATCGGCGAGATCGGTCCCGGCCAGTCCTTCCCGCTCACCTTCCAGATCCGTGCTCCCGGCGAGGCGGGGGTCTACTTCCCGGAGGTCTGGGTCAGCGTGCGGAACGCGGCCGATGTACGGTATCCCGTACCGGTGAACGTCAACTCCGCATACGCCCTGATCAAGAAACCCGCGCTCCGGGTGGAGAGGACCGTCCCGGCATCCGTCGACCCGGGTGATCCCTTCAACGTCACGCTCACGCTCTACAACGAGGGCGGGGCAAGCGCAAGCGACATATCCGTCAGCATCAACGCAACCTCCGGCGCGATCACCGCAGGCAACTCGGAGAACTACTTCATCCCCGAACTCGGGGCAGGGGAAGAGTCGGTCCTCGACCTGACGTTCGAGACCGATACCAGCGCACCCCTCGGACTTACACCTATCCTCGTCACTATCGACTACCGGAGCGCCGATCTCGCAGAGTTCCAGCAGGTGGCGACGATCGGTGTCCCCATTGTCGGCCGCGCCGAGATGGGCATCGCCTCCATCAGGACCGAACCTTCCCGGATCACCGCCGGCGACCCCGTGGACCTGACGATCCGGCTGGAGAACACCGGGACGGCGGACGCGGAGTCGGTCCGGGCAACCGTCGAGGGGCTCTCTCTTCCCGGTTCAAAAGAGGCGTTCCTCGGAACAATCGAGCCCGGCAACGACGGTCCCGCCGTCTTCTCCCTGCAGGCCAGCGAGGCGGGAGAGTTCGACTACACCCTCGTCGTACAGTATACCGACGACTACGGGGCGCACACAACCCGGCAGGCCCTGCAGGTTGTTGTTGCGGAATCAAGCCCGATCCTGGCTATCGCCGCCGTGGCAGCGATACTCATCATTGTCATCGTGGCCGCGGTCTTCTGGTACCGGAGACAGAAGGAGGAGTGACTTGCCCGTGCTTGCAGGCCTCAGGGTCTCCGCGTTCCTGGCGTGGAAGTCCATCCAGCGTGGGAGCAGAGGGACGCTCGCCCTCACCATCATGATCATCGCCCTCATCTTCGTGAACCTGGTCTTCCTCCCCTCCATCATCTCCGGGGTCGTCGAGACCTTCAACACCCAGTCTATCGACTTCGACCTTGGAAATCTGGTCATCGAGCCCCGGGAGGGGAGCCAGTATATCGACGGCGTCGGATCTCTCCAGAAGACGGTCGGGCGGATCCCCGGGATCACCGGCACATCACCCCGGATAGCCGCCGGGGCAACCTACTTTTATAAGGGCCGCAACGCCGCAAGCACGCTTTACGGCATAACGCCCGAGGATGAGCGGTCGGTGACGAGGATTGCCGAGTACATGACCGAGGGAGAGTTTCTCTCGAACGGAGATACCGACGCAATCGTCATGGGCACGACCCTCGCGGGGACGGAGGGGGAGGAGGCAGGCGGCCTTCCCTCGCTTCAGGGGGTCGGGGTCGGCGACTCGGTGGAGGTAGCCTACCCGAACGGCGAGATGCGGACCTACCGGGTGAAGGGGATCTACGAGACCCAGTCCTTCAGCGTCGATACGGCAGCCTTCATCACCAGCCGCGAGATGAGCGGGGTGCTCGGCCTCCAGGACCAGGCGTCCATCATCCTGGTGAAGACCGAGGTTAACGGCAGGGAGGAGGAGTACAAGACGGAGATCCTCTCCTACGGCATCCAGGAGGAGGTCCGGACGTTCCAGGAGAAGTCGGGAGGGTTCGTCGACCAGGCGATCCAGAGTTTCAACATCATCAACGCCATCTCGACGCTCGTCAGCCTGATCATCGCCATCGTGGTGGTCTTCATCGTGATCTTCATCAACACCGTGAACCGGCGGCGGCAGATCGGGATCTTGAAGGCGATCGGGATCGACCAGCAGATCATCATCAACTCCTACGTCCTCCAGGTGCTCTTCATCACCACCGTCGGGGCGCTGGCCGGGATAGTGCTGAACGCCGGCGTGACGACCTACCTGACCGCCTATCCGCTCGTCTTCCCCGGCGGCCCGGTCTACCCGGTCGTGGAAGCGTCGGCAATCCTCCGGAGCATCGCGAGCCTCTTTGCGGTCTCGGTGGTGGCGGGCTACATCCCGGCGTGGCGGATAGCACGGGAGGATATCCTCTCCGCAATCAGGGGGTGAAGAGATGATCGTCGCAGAGGACCTCAGGAGGGTCTACACCATGGGGAGGGTGGAGGTCCGCGCCCTCGGGGGCGTCTCGCTTGAGGTCGCAAAGGGGGAGTTCGTCGGGATAATGGGCGCGAGCGGCAGCGGCAAGTCGACACTCCTCCATATCCTCGGGCTCCTCGACCGCCCCGACTCCGGCAGGGTGACGATCGACGGGACCGACGTCCTCGCCCTCTCCGACCACCGGCGGACCCTCTTCCGGCTGAACCGGCTCGGCTACGTCTTCCAGGACTACGCGCTGATCGGGGAGCTCACGGCACTCGAGAACGTCTACCTAACGTCGCTTGTCCGGGGGGCATCAAAGAAGGAGTATCTCGACCGGAGCGCCGATATCCTGGAGCGGGTCGGCCTCGGCGACCGGATGGACCACCGGCAGAGCGAACTCTCGGGCGGGGAGCAGCAGCGCGTGGCGATAGCCCGGGCGCTCGTGAACAACCCGAGCATCCTGCTCGCCGACGAGCCCTGCGCCAACTTGGACAGCCAGACCTCGAAGAGCATCCTCGACCTCTTCGCCCGGTTGAACGAAGACCTGGACCAGACGATCGTGATGGTCTCGCACGAGGAGTGGCATAAGGAGTACTTCTGCCGGGTCGTCACCCTGCAGGACGGGTTGATCGCGGATGTAACGGAGTGCAGGAAGGGGCCACGCCCGGGCGGCGGGGAGTAGCCGGCCGGTCGCTCGCCCCGAAGTGCCGCACGGTGGCGGTGCCGGTGCAGCCGGGTGCGGCAATTCGGACCTCACACGAGCGGTTGCGGCAGAAAAACCGACGGCGATATTTTTATATCTAACATGAGATACAACCCCGGCCGGTGAGAAGTATGCAGGAGATGAAGACATTCAGGTGCAAGGACCTTGGCCTTGCGTGCGAGTTTGAGGAGAAGGCAGAGAGTGAGAACGAGCTGATCAAGCGGGTCGAAGGGCATGTTCAGACAGCCCACCAGATGAACCCGGAACAGCCCGAAGTGCAGGAGAAGATCCGCAAGGCGATGAAGTGAGGGGCGGCAGATTCATCCGGGATGCACGCCACCGGGACAGGTATGGTGCAGCACAGGCATTCCTGGAGACACTCGCCCGAGGAGGAGGCCGCACGCCGGCGCTGGCAGCATCCGGAGTCCATCCTTGAGGGGATCGGGCTTGCTCCCGGAGGCACCTTCGTCGATGTCGGGTGCGGGGACGGATTCTTCGCGCTTCCTGCGGCACGGATCGTCGGGCCGCACGGCCGTGTCTGCGGGATAGATATCGATGCCGGAGCGCTGGACCTGCTCCGGGAGAAGGCCCGCTCCGGGGGTTTCGACAACGTCCTCCTCCACCAGGGGATGGCCGAGGAGATCGTCCTCTGTGACGGATGCGCGGACGTCGTCTTCTTCGGCATCGACCTCCACGACTTCGTCGACCCGGTCCAGGTCCTTGCGAATGCAAAGCGGATGGCGCTCGACACCGGAGTGATCGTCGACGTGGACTGGAAGAAGGAACCCCTTCCCCTCGGCCCGCCGCCCGCAAAGAAGTTCAGCACCGAGCATGCGGCGTCGCTGATGGCGGAGGCGGGGCTGGAGGTCAGGACGGTGGCGGAGTCAGGGCCGTACCACTACATCATCACGGCCGTGCCGGGGCGGTAAAAAAAGGAGGGGCCAGGGTTACTTCAGGTTCGCGATGCTGCCGTAATCGACGGCGTTTACGAACGCATCGAGATCCTGCTTGGATCCGTCGACACTGATATAGACCATGAACCGTTCATTGATGCCGACCCAGGTGCCATAGGAGTCCGGTTCGGTGAAGACCTCCCAGGCAGGGTGTCCACCGACCGTTTTCTGCTTGTAGTAGCCTTCAGTCGTCTCGAACGCGACAAGCGAGTCCCATGACTCCCAGTAGCCCACACCGTAGTAGGCCGAGTCCTGGATCATGACCGCTGCCACGGCATCGCCTTTCCTGTAATCACAGGACGCCCAGGTCCACTGGCCGTCATCGGCAGTCCAGGATGCCCCGACGGCTTCCTCTGCAGTCCAGCCCGCCGGCGCATCGGGCAGGAGCGAGATAAGGGTCTCAAACGAGACCGCGGTTACGCTTCCCTGTGCGGCCCCGGAGACGGTAGTGGTGGCGGCAGGGGTTACCTGCGGTGTGGTCGTATCGGATTCGTCCGACGTACAGCCTGCCGTGAGAAGGCAGAGCCCGAGCACAACGAGGAGTGCCGGGAAGATCAGTTTCTGGGGGGATATTCTCATAATGATGCCCTCAGGGAGTTTTGAACGACAGAATATTATTTATAGCTTATCGTTTTGCAGTACAGGGCGACTGAAAAGCCCCGAATCTGTTTTGGAGCGCTCACCGATCTCCTCTGGAACGGCCGATCCCCAAATGATCCAGAGATCTCTTCCGGGACTTTCAGTAAATTATTTACCGGATATGACCAATCATATCGCATGGTTCAGAAAAAGAGTATCTATGCCGTCCTGGTTGCAGGACTCCTGGCACTGTGCATGCTCGGTGCCGGTTGCACGTCGCAGCCGGCGGAACCGGGAACCCCGACCGCGACGCCCACCCCGGTGGCGACCACGCCGCCCGCGGCGGAAGAATTCGTCTTTAACGAGACGAACAACAACGAAACCATCACGCTCCCGGTCGGGAGCGCCATCACCATCAGCCTCGACGAGAACCCGACGACCGGATACGAGTGGAACGTCACCTCTTCCGCCGGGCTCGAGTACGTGAACGACACTTACATCGCGCCGGAGACCGGACTCGTGGGTGCCGGAGGCGTGCACGTATGGGAGTACCTCGCTGCCGAGGAAGGCAGCGCCGAGTTCTCCGCGATCTACAAGCGCCCCTGGGAGAACGTGACCGGAAACGAGACCACATTCTCGATGGCGTTTGTCATCGAGTAACCTTCCACCCTCTTTTTGCGCATCCGTGCCGTCACCGCCCGTTCCCGAACCACCGCAAGACCTCCGTCCCCCGCCACGGCCCTCCATGCGCCCCGTAGACCCGTTCCGGCCCGAAGGCAAGGAGTGTCCGGAGGCTCCTCCGTGCCGCCGCGGGGTCGTCCATCCTGAAGGGCAGCCGGGGCCTCCCTCCGGGAAACAGAGCAGAGAGAAGGTCCCCGACGATAGCGGTGCCGCCGGCAACGAGTACCGAGATCGAGCCGGAAGTATGCCCCGGCGTGGGAACGATCCTGCCCCGCACCCCGAAGGCCGCAAGGTCGGCGATGCCCCTGACGACGATATCGGGCTCAACACCGCCCGAACCGGGAACGGTCTTCCTGCCGCCTGCAAACCTCATCAGGCGCGGGATGAGCCCGGCGGGAAAACGCAGCCCGTCAAACCCGAGGCGCATGGCACCGGCGTCGGCCTCGTGGACGGCGACCGGTGCGCCGGTCAGTTCCCGGAGCGCGTCGGCGCTCCCGTAGTTGTCCGGATGGCCGTGGGTGACCAGGATCAGCGAAACTTCGTCTGGCCTGATGCACGCTCTCCTCATCGCGGCCAGGATGGCCATCTCATCCCCGGGGTTGCCGGTGTCGATCAGGATCGCGCTCCGGTCCCTGACAACGAACGCGGTGGTCGGGCCGAGCGGGACGGAGATGACCGCCGGCAGGTAGCGAACGGCGACGCTCTCTGTCCTTCGTGCCGGAGCCCGGGTAGCCTGTCCGCTCCCGGCAGAGCTCCCCATACCCGGGTCGGCAGCCGTCATGGCATTCTTACCATGAGATACCCTCTCGCCGCATCAATGATTCGGTCGGGGTGGGGGTGGAGGTGGGGCACCGGCAGGCAGCGGCTCCGGCGGTGTTTCAATACGCATATATATCGCGGAAACCAGGTTGGCACCATGACTCGTGAGAGAGTGACATCACGGTATCTCCTCGTAATCCTCGCGGTTCTTGCACTGGCGCTCGTCGTCCCGGCAGCCGCACAGGAGACCATCCCACGGGTGGTGCAACCCGGTGAGACGATCGAGGTGGGGAGCGAACCGCTCGTCCTCGACCTCATCAACCTCCGCGACCAGGACACATTCAACCCGGTCACTGAACTCCGGTACTACCGGGACGACGACCCCAACAAGCAGGTCGTCAAGGTCATCGGCGTGCCGAACGACGACCGCGTCACGATCGGTACTCAAACGCTCAACGGACAGTACGGGCGGTACTACGCGTACAGTGACGAGGACGGCCTGCTCCAGCAGAACAGCATCATATTCACGCCCGCTCCGACGGCTACGCCCACAGAGACAACGACACCCACGGCCACGCAGACGCCCACAGAGACGGTAACAGACACAGCCACGGCCACGACGCAGGCACCGCTCCCGGGACTGATCGCAATCGCCGCAATCGGCATCTGCGGGCTGCTCGCGGCAACGCAGAAGCGATAGACAGGCTCCCGGACAGTCTCGCACTTTTTTTCAGGCACGAAGCCATTCCGATTGCAAACCCGGCAACCTCCGGCAAGCAGATCCGCTCGCCGGGAGACACGAAACGAGGAGGGGGATCGGGATTACGCCAGGTGGTCATCCGGCCACGGGATCTGCTCCTTTAACCTCTTGCGCCGGCAGATACCCTTGACCACGTCGTCCACGATGCCTCCGGGAACCCGCTTGAACCCACCGAATTCGATGTTCCACGTCGCACGACGCCCGGTGGCGAACCGGACGGCTCCAGCTGCGTTTCAACACATATAAATATTGCGAAAACAAGTTTGGCACTATGACGTGTGATAAAGTAATATCCCGGTATCTCCTCGCGATCTTCGTTGTCCTTTGCCTGGCGCTCGTCGTCCCGGCAGCCGCACAGGAGACCGGCAAACTGACGGTACAACCCGGCGAGACGATCGAGGTGGGGGCCGAACCGATCATCCTCGACCTCATCAACCTCCGCAAAGCGGATACGTTCAACCCGGTCACGGAACTCCGGCTCTACCGGGACGACGACCCCTTAAAGCAGCTCGTCCAGGTCATCGGCGTGCCGAACGACGACTTCTTCAAGATCAACGTCTACACGCTCAAAGGGAAATACGGACGGTACTTTGCGTATAGTAAACAGGACGGCCTGATACACGAAAACAGCATCGTATTCGTCCACGCTTCAACACCTACGGCCACGGAGACCGTCGCTACGGCCACGGAGACGCCCGCAGAGACACCGGTGGCAACGACCGCCACGGCCACGACGCAGGCGCCGCTCCCGGGACTGATCGCGATCGCCGCTCTCGGCATCTGCGGGCTGCTCGCGGCGGCGCAAAAGCGGTAGGCAGGCCCCGGTGCGGTGAGGGGTGGGCTCCCTCGCCGTGCCGTCCTCCGGGAACGTTCATCTAACCTCCTCTATTCCGAAAAACCTCTTCTCAGATCACTCGATAGGCCGGCGGTTTCCTGTAGAACGCCGAAGGGTGGCCCTGCGGAGGCCTCCCGGCCGGGCAGGTCAATGTTATATACATCCGTGCATACTCCCCGCCCGAGGAAGGATTACCTGTGCGGCCTCTCCCCACGCTCCCTGCGATAACCGCTCGATACCCACGTCATAGAGTTCCTGTGCTCTCAGGGGTTACGAAAAGCCGTCAGGAGCTTTTCTCCAACACGGGGGTTCCCCGGGCCGGCACTCCAGAAGCGGCCGGAAGAACCTCCGGGAGGCTGAAATGCTGGATAAACGCAACTTCTATGTACCGGTGCTGGCGCTGATCGCGCTCGCGCTTCTCACCGGCATCGCATCGGCCGCCGAGCATCAGGTCACCAACGCTACGGTGGACCAGGTCTATGCAGCGGTCCTCAATGATCGCATCCTCTGGTCCGACAACCGGACGGGAGACCACGACGTCTACCTCTACAACCTGACCGAGGAGAGCGAACGCACCCTCTCCCCGGCGGGCACAGACCAGTTCGCCGCAGCGCTGCCGGCCGGCATGGGGATGAGCACAGACCGGGTCGTCTGGGAGGACAATCGGAGCGGGAACCGTGACATCTACCTCTACGACCTCACCACGGGAGAGGAGACGCAGATCACCAACGGGTCCGGCCACGAGGTCAACCCCGCCATCGCCGGCGACTGGATCGTCTGGCAGGACAACCGGAACGGCAACTGGGATATCTACCTCTATGACCTCTCTACCGGACAGGAGACCCGGATCACCGAAAACGAGAGCGCGCAGATGACCCCCGCCGTCACGGAGAGTATGGTCGTCTGGAACGACTACCGGAACGGCAACTGGGATATCTACGCCTGGACGCCCGATGAAGCGGCACCGTCCGCCCCGTCTGTGCCGGGACCGGCCGGGACGCCCGCTCCAGGGGCCGATCTGACACCCTCTCCACCCGGAGCGCCGGGTACGGTCACCCCGACACCGGAAGCGACGACAACCCCCTCACCAACCTCAACGGTAACCCCGGCAGAAGACCTGCCGCCAACAACCGCACCGCCAACAGGAACCCTGCCGCCGTTGACCTTCATAGCCGTGACACCTACGACGCTGCCGCCGTTGACCTTCGTAACCGTGGCGCCAACCCAGCCGCCGGTAATCCTGTGACTGAAACCGGAACAGATGCGAAACCCGGCATAACCGCCGGCCCCGCATCGCGCCCTGCGGGACGACACGGGGGCCCGGATAGAGGCGGCCCGCCCGTCATGCTCCCGGACTCCCGCGGGGCCTCGGCAGGGGTCGGCGCGAAATCCCCTCCGCGCCCGAAAGGAGAGATGCGGGGCATTGCAGCGGAAAGGCCGGTCTGCATCGCGATCCTGTACCCGGCAGGCTGCTATTATATACAGCCAGACCCATTCCCCGCCGAGGAAGGATCACCCGTGCACCCTGCTCCCCCAATCTCTTGCGATTACCCGTTTGATGCCCATACCAGAGATATCCTGTGCTCTCAGGGTTACGAAATGCCGTCGGGAACCTTTCTCCAACACGGGGGTTCCCCGGGCCGGCACTCCAGAAGCGGCCGGGGGAATCTCCAGGAGACTGAAATGCTGGATAAACGCAACTTCTATGCACCGGTGCTGGCGCTGATTGCCCTCACGCTCCTTGCCGGTGTCGTATCGGCAGAAGAACATCAGATTACCAACGCTTCGGTGGACCAGGTCTATTCAACGGTGCTCGACGACCGCATCCTCTGGTCCGACAACCGGACAGGCGACTACGACGTCTACCTCTACAACCTGACCGAGGAGAGCGAGCGTGCGGTCTCGCCGCCGGATACCGACCAGTTCGCCTCAGCACTCCCGGCCGGCATGGGGATGAGCGGAGACCGGATCGTCTGGGAGGACAACCGGAGCGGGAACCGGGATATTTACCTCTACGAAATCGCCACGGGAGAGGAGAGCCAGATCACGAATGAGACCGGCCATGAGGTCAATCCTGCCGTCGCCGGGGACTGGATCGTCTGGCAGGACAACCGGAACGGCAACTGGGATATCTATCTCTACGACATCGCCACGGGAACGGAGACGCAGATCACCACGGACGAGAACGTGCAGATGACCCCTGCGGTCACGGAGAGCATGGTCGTCTGGAACGATTACCGGAACGGCAACTGGGACATCTACGCCTGGACACCCGACGCAACGGCACCATCCGCGCCGTCTGGGCCGGGGGCGGGCGGGATCCCTGCTCCAGATGCGCCGCCGGCTCCAGGGGCCGATCCGACACCCCCACCACCCGGGGCATCTGGCACGACCACCCCCCCGACCACTTCGGCACCAACCGTGACATCGACAGCTACCCCGACCCCAACACCGGAGGAGGATTACGAAGTCGGTGAAGTACCCCCGGGACCATCGCCTGAATCGCAGGGGGGACCACCTGTAACGCCGGTAACCTGGACACCCGTCGAGGTAACGCCGAGAATTCCGCTACCCAGCGAGCTAGGCGATCCGCCGCTCGTCGTAACACCGACGCCCCCGATCCCGGGGCCGCTCTGACACCCCCTCCACCCGGGGCATCTGGCACGACCATCCCACCGACCACTTCGGCACCAATCGTGAAATCGATAGCTACCCCGACCCCAACACCGGAGGAGGATTACGAAGTCGGTGAAGTACCCCCGGGACCATCGCCTGAATCGCAGGGGGGACCACCTGTAACGCCGGTAACCCGGATACCCATCGAGGTAACACCGAAAAGCCCGCTACCCAGCGAGCTAGGCGATCCGCTGCTCGTCGTAACACCGACGCCCCCCGATATAATCGTCAAGTGATCGGATCCAGACCGGCGTAGAATCTCAGATACACCCGGTGGGACATGCCCCTGCATTCCAACGGGCCTACTGAGTAGCAGAGCATACAGATGTTTAAAGGTCGGAGACGGAGCTATCTCGAGGGTAGTTTTCAGCAACAAATTCCTGCCGGCAGTCTCGCGCGGTGAAGAGAACGCATCCGCTCGCCGCAGAGAAAAACAAAAAGGGAGGGTATCGGGGGGTGATTACGCCAGGTAGTCGTCCGGGCGCGGGATCTGTTCCTTCAGACCCTTGCGCCGGCGGATGTTCTTGACCACGTCGCCCACGATGCCGGCGGGGACCAGTTCGAACCCGGCGAACTCGGTGCTCCACATCGCACGCCCTTCGGTGGCGGACCGGATGTCTCCGGCAAACCCGAAGAGCTCGGCGACCGGCGCCCTGCCGACGATCGTCATCGTGTCGCCTTCGCTCAGCATATCGGAGACCTGACCGCGCCGACCCTGGATCTGCGAGGTTGCCGCACCCATCTGGTCGGTCGGGACCGTGATCTGGATCTTCTGGATAGGCTCGAGGAGCGAGTCGCCGCCCATCAGCAGCCCCGCCTTGACGGCGCTCCTGACCGCCGGAATGACCTGACCGGGACCGCGGTGAATGGCATCCTCGTGGAGTTTCACGTCCACCAGCCGAATTTTCAGGTTCTGGACCAGCTCGTCGGCGAGCGGGCCGCCGCGGAGCGCTTCGCGCCAGCCGTCGAGGACCAGTTCCATCGTCTCGTTGAGGTACTGGATACCCTTCGTCATGTCGATGAACATGTTGGTAGCCTCGATCGCCTTGACGTTCTTGGCCTCGTCCTTATCCATACCGGCGGCAACGAGGGCATCACGCCGCTCGAGCGCCTGCTGGTTCATCGAGACCTCGCCGTCCTGGATCGCCTTCACGACTGCCGGGTCCATCGGCTCGAGCTCGATGTAGAACCGGTTGTGGCGGTTGGGCGACTTCCCTTCGACCGGGCCTGCCCCGCTCGTGATCGTCTCGCGGTAGACGACGATCGGCGGGGAGGTGATGATCTCGACACCCTTGTCGCGCTTGATGCGGCCGGTGATGATCTCGAGATGGAGTTCGCCCATGCCGCTGATCAGGTGCTCGCCGGTCTCCTCGTTGATCGAGACCTGCACCGTCGGGTCTTCCTTGCCCACCTGCCGGAGGACCTCGACGAGCTTCGGGAGGTCCTTCATGCTCTTCGCCTCGACGGCGACGGTCATGACCGGCTCGGAGTAGTGCTTCAGCGACTCGAAGGGAGTCATATCGATGAGCGTCGTGACGGTCGAACCGACGATGGCGTCCTTTAAGCCCGTCACGGCGGCAATGTTGCCGGCGGCCAGTCCTTCCACCTCGATCCGCTCGGCACCCATGAAGATACCGACCTGAGCGAGGCGGTTCGCGCGCTTTGCCGTACCCATGACGTAGCACTCGGTGCCCCGGCGGAGCGTCCCCGAGAAGAGACGGCCGGTGGCGACCTCGCCTGCATGCGGGTCGAACGATATATCGGTGACCATCAGGCAGACGGGGCCGTTCGGGTCGCAGTTGATCATTGCCTTGCCCTCGGGGGAGGTGTAGTCGCCGTGCCAGATGATGTGGACACGCCGGTCCTGGGCCTGGAGGGGGTTCGGGAGGTGCTTGACCACCATGTCGAGCAGCACGGCATGGAGGGGGCTGTTCTTCGCCAGCCACTTCATGTCGCCGGTGTTGCACTTCTCGTAGACATCCTTGAACGAGACACCGCTGCTCTTCATGAACGGAGCGGAGACGGCCCAGTTGTAGAGAGCCGAGCCGAAGGCGACGGTGCCCTTCGCGGCATCCAGTTTCCAGCCTTCGTTATACATCTTCTCGTTCATGCCCTTGATCAGTTTGTTGACCTTGTCGATCACCTTCGCGAGGCGGATCTGCATCTCCTGCTCGTCCACCTTCAGCTCGTTGATCAGCCGGTCCACCTTGTTGATGAAGAGAACCGGGCGGACACCCTCCTTCAAGGCCTGCCGCAGCACCGTCTCCGTCTGGGGCATGGTGCCTTCGACCGCGTCCACCACGACGACGGCGCCATCCACCGCACGCATGGCGCGGGTCACGTCACCGCCGAAGTCCACGTGGCCGGGGGTATCGATCATGTTGATGAGGTACTCCTCCCCGCCGTACTCGTGGACCATCGATACGTTGCTCGCATCGATGGTGATGCCGCGTGCCTGTTCCTCCTCGTCGGAGTCCATGAAGAGCTGTCTGCCGGCGAGCTCCTCGCTGATCATGCCTGCGCCGGCGAGCAAATTGTCCGAGAGTGTTGTCTTTCCGTGATCGATGTGGGCGACGATACCGATGTTCCGGATGTGCTCCGGCTTGTCCATCAGCTCCGTCACCCGCTCTACCATCTTCTTTCGTCTGGTCATGAAATACACCAAAAAAATAATAGAGAGTTTTAGCGGGCAGCCTTTGCAATACGTTCTCTTTCTTCTTTCTTCGAGACGGCGTATGAGCGGGTGTCGCCGTTCGCCGCAGCGATCAGCTCTTCGGCAAGCGCCTCGCTCACGCTCTTCTTCTTCTTGTGGCTCGCCTGCAGGACACCGGCAGTGATGAACCGGAGCGCAGTATCGACACGGCGCTGGGGAGCGGTATCGACCGACTTCGGCACGTTGATACCGCCGTATTTCAGCCGGACGGTCTCCTCGCGGGGCCCGGTGTTCGCGACTGCGTCCACCAGCACCTGAACCGGGTTCTTCTTGGTCTTCTTGTTGACGATCTCGAAGGCGTCCCGGACGATGCGGATGGCGAGTTCTTTCTTGCCGGTATTGTTCTCGGTCTGCATCAGCTTGTTGATCAGGCGCTCGACGATCAGCATGTTGCTCTTGTTGAACTGCTGGCCGACGAGCTTGCCGCAGGAGTGCGGCACGATCATCGTGTGCAGGTTCACGTAACGGGCAAGGCTCGGGTCCTGGATCTCCACCTCGCTCATGTCCCAGCGGTTAAAGAGGAGCTGCTGGGCTCCCGTTCCCGCCTCTGCTTCTACCATACTATTTACCTCCGCGGCTTCTCCTTGCGGCCCGTGACCATTTCACGCAGGCTGACGTTGTTCACCTTGGTCACGACGAACCGGACGCCGGGGATATCACCCATCGACCTGCCCAGTCTGCCGCCGATGCCCTCGATCTCGACCTCATCGTGTTCGTCGATGAAGTTGATGGCACCGTCGCCGACGGCGAACGCCGTTACCTGACGACCGTTCTTGATCAGCTGTACGCGGACGCACTTCCTGATCGCAGAGTTCGGCTGCTTTGCCTCAACACCCACCTTCTCGAGAACAATCCCGCGGCCCTGCGGTGCTCCCTCAAGGGGGTCGGATTTCACATCGAGCCCGAGCTGGCGCCGTGCGTAAACGGTGTCGTGCCACCGGTTATTATTTGCGTCGCGCTTCAGTTTTCGGGCTGCAAATTTACCATTTCCCATCGAATACCCTCGTATCAGTTGAATTTGTGGATAGGAGCAACTCCTGGTGTGCTATAAAGCAACGCGCGTTACGGATTTATATATTGTGGAACCCGTCTGCGCGCCGATCTTCCGCCTTAATTATTTGATCGGGAGCTGATATAATATTATATCCTGGCGGGCAACCTTCATTGATGATAACCCGGATATACAAAGAGGTTTTTTTCGAGGCTACCCATCGCCTGATCCACTATCAGGGGAAGTGTTTCCGGCTGCACGGTCACCAGTGGCGTGTAGAGACCTGGATCGAGGGTGAGGCCGATGAGCGCACCGGGATCGTCCTTGACTACAACTGCATCAAAGAGGTCGTCGGACGATTCGACCACCAGGTGATCTTAAACGAGGACGACCCCATGGCGGCATGCATCGAGGCGTTCCATCCGGTCGTCACCACCCCGGGCGACCCGACGAGCGAGCTCCTTGCCGGCCTCGTCGCGGAGATGATCGATGCCGAAGCCGCACGGCAGGGACACGATGCCCGCGTGGCGAAGATCCGGGTCTGGGAGTCGACGACCTGTTACGCAGAGCGCACCTATGATCGTCAGTGAGATCTTCCGGAGCCTTCAGGGGGAGGGGAAGAACCAGGGGCGGCCCTGCACATTCGTCCGGCTCGCCGGGTGCAACCTCCGGTGCGCCTGGTGCGACACCTCCTACGCCAGGGAAGGCGGGACGGAGATGAGCGTCATAGAGGTCCTCGACCGGGTCTGGCTGCAGAACGGGAAGCAGATCTGCATCACCGGCGGGGAACCACTCCTGCAGCAGGAGGAGGTTCTCGAGCTCCTCAAGAAGTTCAGCCTTCATGGATATACCGTCGAGATCGAGACGAACGGCACCCGCGACTTCCGGCGGATGCAGCCGTACGCCTCCATCTGCATGGACGTCAAGTGCCCCTCGTCGGGCGAGAAGAGCGATCTTTCGCTCCTCTCATTCATCACCCCCCGCGACTGCGTCAAGTTCGTGGTGGCGGACGAGGACGACCTCCTCTATGCACAGGCGGTGATGAGCCGGTGCGAGATCCGCGGCGAGGTCTTCATCTCGCCGGTGGAGGGGTCCGATTACCGCGCCATCGCAGACTACGTCGTGAAAGAGAACCTCCCGGCGAGGTTCCAGCTGCAACTCCACAAGATCCTGGGGGTAAAATGATGAAAGCGGTCTGCCTTCTCTCGGGCGGCATGGACTCCACCACGCTCGCCTACGTCGCAAAGGATATGGGTTACGAGATCGTCGCACTCCACTTCACCTACGGTCAGCGGACGGAGAAGAAGGAACGGTCATGTGCCCGAACCGTCGCCCGTATGCTCGATGCTACGGAGTTCGTCGAGATCAGCCTCGAACACTTCAAGAAGATCGGGGCCTCGAGCCTGACGAATGAGAAGATCCCGGTCGAGGAGTATGCCGGCGAGGAGGAGGGGATACCGAGCACTTACGTTCCTTTCCGGAATGCGAACCTCCTCGCCATCGCGACCAGCCTCGCGGAGGCCCGGCGGGCGGAGGCGATCTTCATCGGCGTCCAGACCGGGGACTACCCCGGCTACCCCGACTGCCGGCCGGAGTTCATCGAGGCGTTCCAGCGGGCGGTCGACCTCGGCACGGCGGCAGACCCGCGGATCACCCTGATGACGCCCTTCGTCCGGATGACGAAGGTGGATATTGTCAGAAAGGGGCTCGCGCTCGGCGTCCCCTACGAAGAAACCTGGTCCTGCTACCAGAACGACGACCGGGCCTGCGGGGTCTGCTCCTCCTGCCACTACAGGAGGGAGGCGTTCCGTGAGGCCGGGATAGAGGACCCGATCGAGTACGAGAGGTGAATAATGGAGATCTACAGCGGTGGAAGGCTTACCGTCGAGATGAAGGAGGTCACGCTCCCGAACGGAGAGAAGAAGGAGCGGGTGGTCATCCGCCCGGGCGGGGCGGTCGCGATCCTCCCCCTCGAGGGAGACGACTGCTACCTCATCCGGCAGTACCGGTTCGCCGTCGACGAATACATCTTCGAGGCGCCGGCAGGCACCATCGACGAGGGCGAGAAGCCGCATGAGACCGCATACCGGGAACTGATCGAGGAGACCGGGATGAAGGCGGAGACGTTCGTTCCGAAAGGCTGGATCTACCCCTCTCCCGGCTACACCGACGAGCGGATCTGGCTCTACCGGGCAGAAGGGCTCTCTCCCTGCTCCGACTACGGGATGGACGACGACGAGGTGATCGAGGTCGTCCGTGTCCCGGCAAGAGACCTCGGGGCGATGATCGCGGACGGCAGGATCGTCGACGCAAAGACGATCTGCCTCATCTGCCGGTGCCTGCAGTGAGGGGGCGGATGTGCGCAGATTTATGCCCTCTCCGGGGAAACATATGGTAGCTTCGACAAACAACATTCAGCTGGCCTGGTGAACTCCTATGGAAGAGACGCAAGAGATGGATACCCCGCGAAAGCGCTATGAATTTAAAAAGATGCTTGAGAGGCTTGCGGAGAAGGAGGGGAGCGGCACCGAGCTGATCACACTGTATATACCCCCGGATAAGCAGATATACGACGTGACCGCCCAGCTCCGCGACGAGTTCGGACAGTGCGCCAACATCAAGAGCAAACAGACCCGGACAAACGTCCAGAGTGCCATATCCTCCATCCTCTCCCGCCTGAAATACTATAAGCGCCCGCCGGAGAACGGCATGGCGGTCTTCTGCGGCACGATCAACATCGGCGGCGACCGCACCGACCTGGACTGCGAGATCATCGAGCCGCCCGAACCGCTCAACACCTATATGTACCGGTGCAGCTCCTCGTTCGAACTCGAGCCGTTGCAGCAGATGCTCGGGGAGAAGGAGATCTACGGCCTGATCGTCCTCGACCGGCGGGAAGCCTACATAGGCTTTCTGCGGGGCAACCGTATCGAGCCGATCCACGGCATCACCTCGACGGTCCCCGGCAAGCAGCGCAAGGGCGGCCAATCGAGCGCACGTTTCCAGCGGCTGCGGCTGATCGCTATCAACGAGTTCTACAAGAAGATCGGTGATCATGCAAGCGAGATCTTCCTCGCCGAGAAGGACTTCTTCGAGCGGTTCAAAGGCGTGCTGATCGGCGGTCCGACGCCGACCAAGGAGGAGTTCGAGGCGGGGGGTTACCTCCATCACGAACTGCAGAAGCGGATCATCGGACTCTTCGATGTCTGCTACACGAACGAGTCCGGGCTTGCCGAACTCGTCGAGAGTGCGTCGGATGCCTTGAAGGGCCTTGATGTCATCAAGGAGAAGAACGTGATGAACCGGTTCCTCCAGGAACTGGTCAAAGACGACGGGCCGGCCGCTTACGGCGAGGAGAGCGTCCGGAAGAACCTGGAGCTCGGGGCCGTCGATACCCTCCTCCTCTCGGACAAACTCCGGAGAGCCCGGCTGAAACTTGCCTGCTCAAACAGCGACTACACCGAGGAGCGGACGGTCAGTATCGAACCGGGAAAACATATCAAGGATCTCGACTTCGGCACCTGCCCGAACGACGGCGGGTCGTTCTACGTGGCGGAAGAGACCGATATCATCGAAGAACTGACCACGCTCGCGGATCAGAGCAGCGCGTCGGTCAGGATCATCTCGGACGACTTCGAAGAAGGCTCGATGCTTTATAATGCGTTCGGCGGGATCGCAGCGATTCTGCGTTACAGGACCGGATATTGATGTTTCAGGAGAAGTACCACCAGATCGAGTGCATGCTCCGGGCATGCACCGGTGAAGAGGATGTCCTCCTCACAACGGGGGGAGATCACGCCGATCTCGCCTCGACCGTAGCGTTTAAACTTGCAAAGAGGGAGAAGCGGGCCCCCCAGATGATCGCCGCCGATATCGCTGGCAAGCTCTCGGTAAATCCCGAACTCGGGGATATCCAGGTCGAGGCGACCGGGCCTTACATCAACTTCCGGTTCGGGCCGACGCTTCTCTCCGAGGCCGTCAGGGAAGCCGTTCGCTCCGGCTACGGGAGCCTCTCCCGCCGCTCCGGGCGGGTGGTGCTCGAGCACACCAGCGCGAACCCGAACGGCCCCCTCCATGTCGGCCACATCAGGAACACCGTCATCGGGGACACCCTTGCCCGGGCATTCCGGAAGGCCGGCTATCCGCTCGAGGTCCAGTATTACTTAAACGACATGGGCCGCCAGATCGCCATCGTCTCCTGGGGGTTCGACCACCTCGGTCTCGCCCGCGAGGAGGGCGAGAAGGAGGACCACTACGTCGCCCGGGTCTACATCGCGGCGAACCGGGAGATCGAGAAGAACCCGGAGATCGTAAACGAGATCGACCGCCTCATGCAGAAGGTGGAGCGCGGCGACGCGGAGACCGTCGCAAAGTTCAGGAAGGCCGTCTCCCTCTGTGCGGAGGGGATCAAGGCTACCCTTGCCGCCCTGAACGCTCATCATGACCGATTCGTCTGGGAGAGCGACTTTGTCCGGATCGGCGACGTGGACCGGATCATCGAACGGATCCGGCGCCTGCCGCAGGCCCACGAGGACGAGACGCTCTGGGTCGACCTCACCGAGCAGGGTTTCGAGAAGAAGTACATCCTCCGGCGGAGCGACGGCACCTCGGTCTACAGCACCCGGGACCTTGCCTACCACACCTGGAAGGGGCGCAACTACGACCGGATGATCGACGTCCTCGGGGCTGACCACAAACTGATCGGCGCTCAGCTCCGTGCCACCCTCGAACTCCTCGGCGAACAGCCGCCCGAGATCGTCTTCTTCGAGTTCGTCTCCCTCCCCGAGGGCTCCATGAGCACCCGGGCGGGCAAGTTCGTTTCAGCGGACGCGCTGGTGGAGGAGGTGGCCGCGAAGGCATTCGATGAGGTGACCGCCCGCCGGCCGGAACTCCCCGAGGGGGAGCGACGCTCAATCGCAGGGTCGGTCGCCATCGCCGCCATCCGCTACGACATCGTGAAGGTCTCCCCCGAGAAGAGCACGGTCTTCAACTGGAAGGAGGCACTGGACTTCGAGCGGCAGAGCGGCCCCTACATCCAGTACGCCCACGCCCGCGCCTGCAGCATCCTCGAGAAGGCCGGGGAGTTCGAGCAAGCGTATAACTACGAGACCGAACACGAGGTCGCGCTCGCCCGGCACCTCGCGAGGTTCCCCGCCGTCGTCGAGCAGACCATAGAGGAACTCCGTCCTCACCTGCTCGCCTCCTACGCCCGCGAGCTTGCCGACCTCTTCAACGCCTTCTACCACTACGACCCGGTCCTGAAGAGCGAGGGCGAGACCCGGAACAGCCGCCTTACGCTCGTCGACGCGGTCAGGAACACCTTGCAGGAGTCCCTTACGACTCTCGGGATCGATGCACTCAGAAGCATGTAAGGCCCTCAAAAAGCAGGGCTACCAGTTCATCACCCCGAACACTTCGGCGGCTGTCAAGCCCTGCATGTGGAACAAGCGGGCGCTTAAGGGCGGGGAGATGTGCTACAAGGCGCAGTTCTACGGCATCGAAAGCCACCGTTGCGTCCAGATGACCCCGACTCTCAAATGCAACCAGCAATGCCTCTTCTGCTGGCGGTCGTTCGAGCACGAGGTGACGGAAGAGGAGGAGTGTCCGCCGGATGTTATCGTCGCAAACCTCCGGCGCGTCCAGAAGAAGGCGCTCTCCGGCTACAAGGTCTCGCCCTACGTCACGCCGGAACGGTTCGCGGAGGCCCTCGACCCCACGATGGTCGCGATATCGCTCTCGGGGGAGCCGACCTGCTACTCGCGCCTCCCGGAACTGATCGACGGACTCAATGCCGATGGGTACACGACGTTCCTTGTCTCGAACGGGACCCGACCGGACGTCCTCGCGAGGTGCCGGCCATACCAGACCTACGTCTCCCTGGACGCTCCCGACCGGGGGACCTATCTCTCTCTCTGCCGGCCGAGGGAAGACTACTGGGACCGGGTGCAGGAGAGCCTTGCCGGGCTTGCCGGCCGCCGGTCGGCCATCCGCACCACCGTGGTGCGCGGCTACAACGACTTCTCCCCGGAGGGGTATGCAGCGATCTACCAGGACTCCGGCGCCCGGTTCGTGGAGGTAAAGGGTTATATGTATCTGGGGTACAGTAGGAATCGACTGCAGAGGGACCAGATGCCCGAACACTGCGAAGTACGGGCGTTCGCGGAGAATATAGCGGAACACTGCGACTATTGCATCATGGACGAGAGCCCGGTGAGCCGGGTCGTCTGTCTGGAGCGAGACGTATGAGATTCGATGTGGAAGAGTTCAAAAAGAGAGCGAGAGAGGACTTCGAGCACGCGTGGCACGAAGGGCCGTCGGTACTGACCCCGCCGGGGGTCTCGGGCCGGTACCCCCGGTTGAAGTACACCCGGGCTGCGGCGCACCCGATCTTCGAGATCATGCAGCGGCTCCGCGAGACCTACCTTTCGATGGGGTTTGACGAGGCGATGAACCCCCTGATCGTCGAAGAATCGGACATCTACCGGCAGTTCGGGCCCGAAGCAATGGCCGTCCTCGACCGGGTCTTCTACCTCGGCGGGCTGCCCCGCCCGAACGTCGGGATAGCGAGAAAGCAGATCGAGGAGATCGAGGCCATTCTCGGCCGTGCCCTCCCGTCCGGGGCCGAGGAGAAACTCCGCGAGACCCTCCATGGCTACAAGAAGGGAACGGTCGACGGCGATGAACTGACGCATGAACTCGCGGCCGTCCTCGAGGCCGACGACGCCGCCGTGGTGCATATCCTGGATGCGGTCTTCCCCGAGTTTAAGGCGCTCGCCCCCGAGTCGTCGCGCAACACCCTCCGGAGCCACATGACGAGCGGCTGGTTCCTGACGCTCTCCTCCCTCTGGGAGAAGCGTCACCTCCCGCTCCGGCTCTTCTCGATCGACCGGTGCTTCCGGCGTGAGCAGGAGGAGGGCCCCACCCGCCTGATGACCTACCACTCCGCCTCCTGCATCGTCGCGGGAGAGGACGTCACCCTCGAGGAGGGAAAAGCCATCAGCGAGGCACTCCTCTCGGCGTTCGGCTTTACGGAGTTCCGGTTTCAGCCCGACGAGAAGCGGTCGAAGTACTACATGCCCGAGACCCAGACGGAGGTCTACGCCCGGCACCCGGTCCTCGGCTGGGTCGAGGTCGCCACCTTCGGCATCTACTCGCCATCGGCGCTCGCGGAGTACGGGATCGGCGTGCCGGTGATGAACCTCGGCCTCGGGGTGGAGCGGCTCGCGATGATCGCCTACCAGTCAAACGACGTCCGCCAGCTCACCTACCCGCAGTTCTTCCCGCATGACCTCTCCGACCGCGAGATCGCCGGCGCCGTCCACCTCCGCGAAGAGCCGGCGTCTGCGACCGGGAAACGGATGGCGGAGGCAATCCGCGCTACGGCCGCCGAGCACGCGACCGCGCCGGGGCCCTGTGCGTTTGTCGCGTGGAAAGGCGAGATTGCCGGAAGGGAGGTGGAAGTCATCGTCGAGGAACCCGAATCCAACACGAAACTCTGCGGGCCGGCCTGTTTCAACGAGGTCTTCGTCCACAACGGTTCGGTGCTCGGGGTGCCGGATACCGAGAAGTGGGCGTCCGTCCGGCAGGAGGGAGCCTCCACCGGAATCACCTACCTCGACGCGGTATCGAGCCTCGCCGCCGCACGGATCGAGGAGGCGGCACGGTGCGGGGAGGAGGCCCACGTCCAGGTGAAGATGTCGAAGCTCCCTTCCGACGTCAACCTCAGGATCGAGGAGTACGCGATGCGGTTTGTCACCGACCACAACAAGAAGGTGGACCTCCGGGGGCCGGTCTTCCTGACGGTCAGGTCCGTCATCCCGGAGCCGCCGACTCGATAAGGCTTTTTTCCCGTCCCGGTTTCTCTTTTTTCCCGGCCGCGCCGTCTTTATCGCGCTCGATGCACCTCCGGAGCAGGGGCAGCACGTCCCGCTGGGCAACCAGGTTGAAGCGGGCCCTGCTCGGGGAGAGACCGACCTTGATCGAATAGGCTTCGGGCGGCATCGCCTCAAAGAGGTCTTCATCGGTCCTGTCGTCCCCGATAGCAAGAATGAAGTCCCAGGCATGTCGGGAGACCCAGTTCAGCGCCGCCCTTCCTTTGTTGACGACGTTGTTCTTGATCTCGATGACCTTGTTCCCCTCCATGACGCCGACGTTGAGGTTCGACGTCAGGTGCAGGAGGTCGTCTTTGAGATCTTTAGCCCGCTGTGCACCGAGCAGCGGCTCGGTTCTCCGGTAGTGCCAGACGAGGGAGTAGTCCTTCTCCTCGATGAAGGCGCCGGGCGTGCGGTCCGTGTAGAGTTCGAGGAGCGGGTAGATCTCTCCTTTCCACTCGTCCGAGAGCGCTTCGGGCATCCGCCACTCCCCGGAACGCTCCTTTATCCAGACACCGTGCTCGGCGATGATCCCGAGATCCATCGCCCCGAACCAGGCATCCAGCGTGGACCGGTCTCTGCCGCTGATCACCACCACCTCGTTTCCGGGTGTGCGGGAGAGGGCCTCGAGCACCTCCCGCGTGGCGTCGCCGGGAACCGCTTTCTCGGGTTTTGCGGCGAAGGGCACCAGGGTGCCGTCGTAGTCGAGGAGGAGGAGCCGATCCTTGCCAGCAGCGTAATCCGTGACCAGCTCCTCCCTGATGGCGGGGGTGACGATCTGCTCCGAGCGCTCGACCCGGACCGCCCGGGCATCGCTCAAGCGGTTGAGGAAGTCACCGACCCAGTGCTCGATGTCGTAGCGCATCAGCCGTTTCTGCATGGCCCGGTTCCGCTCGGCCTGCTCCTTCTCCGGCATGGCAAGCGCCGCCTCGATCGCCTCGATCACCGCGTCCTGGTCGTTCGGGTTGACGATGACCGCCTCCGCGAGTTCCTCGGCCGCTCCCGCCATCTCGGAGAGGATGAGGACTCCCGTGCCGTCGGTCCTGGTGGCGACGTACTCTTTCGCCATCAGGTTCATGCCGTCCCGGAGCGGCGTCACCAGGGCGACGTCGGCGGCGCTGTAGAACGCCACCAGTGTCTCGAAGGGGAGGAAGTTGTAGAAGTAGCGGACAGGGATCCAGTCGGTCGTCCCGTACTGCCCGTTGATTCGGCCGACGAGTTCGTCGATCCGTTTCTTCAGCATCTGGTAACTGCTGACGCTGGTCCTGGACGGGACCGCGACGAGGACGAGGGAGACCTTCCCCTGGTATTCCGGCTTCTTCGTAAGGAGTGCGTCGAAGGCCTCGAGCCGGAGCGGGATCCCCTTCGTGTAGTCCAGGCGGTCGAACGAGAGGATGATCTTTCGTTTCCCGTACTTATGCCGGATCCGTGTGATCTCCTTCTGGACCGGGGTGCTGCCCGCGGAGTCGGCGAACCGGTGGTAATCGATGCCCATCGGGAAGAGGTCGGTCCGTACCATCCGGGTCCCGGTCCTGACCTCCCCGAAGGTGTGCTCGTACCCGAGGAGCCGCCGGACGCTGGAGAGGAAGTGGCGGACGTAGCCGTAGGTGTGAAAGCCGATGAGGTCCGCTCCAAGGAGGCCGGAGAGGATCTCCTTCCCCCAGGGCAGGTTCCGGAACACCTCGAACGACGGGAAGGGTATGTGGTGGAAGTAGCCGATCTCCGCGTCGGGCAGGCGCTCCCGGAGCATCTGCGGCAGAAGCATCAGGTGGTAGTCGTGGACCCAGATGACGTCGTCGGGCCGGGCCACTTCCATCACGGCATCGCAAAACCTCTCGTTCACCCGCTGGTAGACCTGCCATGTCTTCGGGTCGTAGTCTGCAAAGAGGTTGAAGTAGTGGAGGAGCGGCCAGAGGGTGTTGTTGCAGAACCCGTCATAGTAGTGCTTGATATCGTACGGGGAGAGGAAGACCGGATGGCACTGCTCTTTTTTGAGCATATCGACGATCCGGTCTTTCTCCTCCTCCTGCTTCCTCTGAACGTTCATACCGGGCCAGCCGACCCAGAGGCTCTCGTAGGACTTGTAAAAAGAGCCGACTCCAGTCGCAAGACCGCCGACACTCCGTTGCAGGCGGAGATCGCCGTTCTTCCGGGAGATGCTGATCGGAAGCCTGTTTGAAACTATCAATAACCGGTTCATGGTTGACCCTGCTCACAATCGTGGGAATGATCACCACCCAAGGATTCTCAACCAAAATTAAGGTTTTGGAGAAATCTCGAAAAATTGCAGACATCGAACCCGGGGCGAACAACTCTTCTTCCCGGCTCTCCCGGAGCCCGCCGGCACCGCGTATCCCGCGCATGCCCCATCGCGGCGGTTTCGTCTGGGCATCCGCGGCGGCGGTTGCCGGCGGGAAGGCCGATTTTCACAGGGCCCGGCGTGGCCGGGATGCCGGTCCGTATACCGGCGGGAAGGCCCCGACGGATGGCGTCCCCGGAGGCACACCCGCACGATACCGGAAACGTTATATTTTTCTAACTCAATGTTAGATATACCTAACAGGTGAAGTGATGAAGACGCGATACGCGGTACAGATTGCGGCGGGAGCGGTTCTCGGCGCTGCAGGAATCCTCCTCCCGTTCCTCGTAGCCGGGACGGAGGCAATCTCCTCGATCCTGGTGACGATCGGTCTCGTGATCCTTGCGGTGGCCGTGGTCCGGCACTGGAGGTTCCGGGACGAGCCGGAGAAAGACGAGCGGACGCAGAAGATCGGGGCATACGGCATCTCCTACTCGTGGTTCCTCACCCTCGTCTTCCTCGCGCTCCTCTTCTGGGTGGACTACCTCGGCGTGCTCTCCCTCACGGTCGAGAGCGTGCTGCTCGCCACCATCCTGTTGATGGGGCTCTCGGCCCGCATCTTCCAGTGGTACCTCTTCCGGCAGGGTGACATAGCGTGAGACCGGCAAACGCAGCCGGACGGCATCTGCCCGGGAAGGGGGACGTCGGGTGAAGACCCGGATCCGGGAACTCCGGGCGAAGACGGGGATTACCCAGGAAGAACTGGCACAGCAGGTGGGGGTCCGCCGGGAGACGATCGTCTTTCTCGAGAAGGGGAAGTACAACCCCTCCTTAAAACTCGCTTACAGGGTGGCCCGGGCACTCGGCTCCACCATCGAAGAGGTCTTCACCTTCGAGGACGAGGACCCGGCATGATCGTGCCGTAGCCGGAAGACCGGGAACCTCTGAACGCCGCTGCCATCCGGACCTCCCCGGACAGGCGGGCCCCGGGATTCGCAACCGACACCCCCGGGAGAGGACGGGCAGGCGGGTGCAGCAGAAAGCGTCCGCTCCGGGACGATACGACGGAAAACGGAGGAATCGCAAAAAGATATTGGGGACAATCACTAAGGTTGGAGTGGCAGGGTAAAAGCATTTTGATTTAAAATTCGTAGAATAATGCTCCCGATTTTCGTTTAAACGATCATTTGCGCCCATTTCCCCGGAACCAATTTTTATCAGACCATGAATATATTATATGGGAACGCTCCGATCATTCGGGGTGAGCGCAGCACCAGGGAATTGTTTTCCGCATTTTGGAGAGACATGTGTCAATCGTTTCTACCTGCCGGTCACCGCCGTCCGGCCTCCCGCAAAGACCCGCGGACGGCAGAACGTGCAGAACGCCGGCCCCTTCCGATCGGTCTCGGCGATTGTGTTCGAGAACCGCATGACACACCGGGGATCATCACAGTGGGCGAGCCCGAAGGTGTGTCCCAGTTCATGCACCGCTTCCACGACGGCCCGGCGCTGGAAGATGCCCAGGTCTTCAGGGAGGCTGTAGAACGGCTGCCTCAAGCGATGGAGGGAGATCAGGGCGCATCTCCGGCCCGCTATCCCGAAGACGAAGTTCATGCCCGGGAAGTAGAGATCGGCGTCGGTGACCCCCAGTACCCGATCGTAGTCGGCGGTCTCCGTGGAGAGCGAGAGGAACTCGAGCACCATCTCCGCATCGTACTGGTTGCGGGCGGTGTTCCGTGCAGCCGCGGGGAGCGGGATCTCCCTGCCTGTCGCCACATCACGGGAGAGCGCTGCCTTCAGAGGGTTCTTGAGCATCAGTATCTCTGCCGGATCGACCTTCCCGATAGGAACGAGGATGATACTCATGGCGGCGTCCCGGCGCCGGTTATCGGCAGGCGAGAACTTGATGGTATCGGTCAGGGATTCGTGGGTTGGCCCCCCATGACAGAGAACCGTCCGGCAAGGTCTTCGAGGATGATAACGGCCGCCTCCCGGTCAAGCGGCTGGTTCTGGTTCCCGCACTTCGGGGAGTAGATGCATGCCGGGCACCCAGCGGCGCACGTGCAGTCGCGGACCAGTTCGTGCGCCATCCCGGCGATCGCAGGGAGAAGGGCGAAGGCTTTCTCCGCAAGCCCGATCCCGCCCTCGTAGCCGTCGTAGACGAATATCGTCGGCGCACCGGTCGCGGAGTGGAGAGGGGTCGAGAGCCCGCCGATATCGCGGCGGTCGCAGACGACATGATAGGGCATGACGGCGATCAGGGCGTGCTCCGCGCCGTGCAGCCCGCCGGCAAGGTCCTGCCCCCCGGCGGCGACCGCTTCCGCCGTCCGATCCGGCACGGTGAACCAGAGAGCCTTCGTCGCGAGGCGGAGCGGCGGGAGGTCCAGCCGGTGGTGGCTCACGAGGCGGCCGTAGTGCCGTACCGTATACCCGACGACCTCTTCGGTGACCGTGACGTCGCCGAACGAGACCTGTACGCCGCCGATATCGCGGCGCCGGAGTTCCTGCACGACCGCCACGTCGGTGGTGGTGAGAGGCTGGGTGTAGGTATCCGTATCGGCCTCTTCCACCCGGATGGTATGTTGGTCGAGGTCCATTCCGGTCACCGCGTAGGTCTCTCCCCGGTGGAGGAGGACGGCGCCCGGGTGTCCCTCCCGGTAGGCCTGCCCCCGATCCATCGTCTCGAGCAGCCTCGCCCCGTGCATCACCCGGAAGGTATCGGAGGAGACGGCGTCGAGGCTGACCGTATCCGCCGCCCGTCCCTGTCCGGCGTAGATCCAGCCCCTTGAGGCCTTCCGGAGCAGGTGGACCCGCTCGAACGCCGCAAGCATCTCCGGCAGATCCTGGCCGAACCAGCGGCCGTCGCGCTCCGGATCGACCGGGAGTTCCGCCGCCGCGCAGAGGAGGTGGCCCGAGAGGATGTAGGGGTTCCCCGTATCCACGACGGCGTGCTCGCAGGGCCGGGAGAAGAACGCCTGAGGGTGACGCATGAAGTACTGGTCGAGCGGGTTCTCGAACGCGACGAGAACGGCAAACGACTCGCCGGAACGGCGCCCGGACCTCCCCGCCTGCTGCCGGACCGAGATCATCGTCCCGGGATACCCGGAGATGATGACGCCGTCGAGCGACCCGATATCGATCCCGAGTTCGAGGGCGTTCGTCGTCACGACGCCCCGGAGACTGCCGTCTTTGAGGGCGTCCTCGATCGCCCGCCGGTCTCCCGGGAGGTAGCCGGCCCGGTAGGCGCTTATCCCGGGGACCCCCCGGGCCCGGATCGCGATCAGTTCGGCAAGTTTCCGGGAGACGGTGAAACAGAGCGTCCGGCACCCGCTCTCCACCGAGGCGAGGAGGAGGTCTTTTGTCACCGAATGGACGGACCGTCCGCCGTCGGCAGAGGGATTGTAAAGGACGAACGCTTTCTCACCCCCGGGAGACCCGTCCTCCCCGATAGAGATCGCCTCCTCGCCGGTCAGGCGGGCGGCGAACTCCGCGGGGTTTGCAAGGGTGGCGGAGGAGAGGACGAACTGCGGGCGGGCACCGTAGTGTCCGGCGATGCGGGCAAGACGGCGGAGGAGCATGGCCATATGCGACCCCGCGACGCCGCGGTAGCGGTGCGCTTCGTCGATGACCACGAACCGGAGGTTCCGGAAAAACCGGCTCCACTTCATGTGCCAGGCCAGGACCTGGTGGAGCTCGTGCGGGTTCGAGAGGACGACCCGTGAGCGCTCCCGGATCGCCGGCCGCCTCCCGCCGGGCGTGTCGCCGTCGTAGATGGCGGCGTCCACCCGGATCCCGGAGACCCTCTCCAGCTCCCGGACCACCTTCATCTGGTCGTTCGCGAGTGCTTTTGTCGGGTAGAGAAAGAGCGCGGTCGCGGCGGGGTCCCCCGCGAGGCGCTCGAAGACCGGGAGCAGGAACGCGAGCGTCTTCCCGCTCGCGGTCGGGGTGGTGATGATGACGTTCTCCCCCGCCCGCAGGTGCTCGATCGCCGCGCACTGGTGGGTATAGAGCCGGATCCCCTTCCCGTCGCAGTAAGCCCGGACTTCTTCCGGGAGTGGGCGGGAGAGGTCACCGTAGCGGGCTTCACGGGGAGACGTGGTCTCGATATGCACGACCCGCTCCCGGAAGTCGGGGTCGGTCGCGAACAGGTCGAGGAAGTCACGCACCGCCGTCGCCATCCCCCCGGAGAAGCGCGAAAAGGCGGGCGAGCGAGACGAGGTCCTGCCGGTTATGCTCCACCACCGGGACGAGCGGGCCGGGATTCCCGGTCCGCTGGTAGGCGTCGTAGAACTCCGGCACCATCCTGCCAGGAACATCGCTCTCCCGGCCGACGCCGAGGACCCCCGTCTCGAGCGCGCCGAGCCGGCAGGAGGCAAACGAGTCTCTCCAGCGCCGGCGTGCAAAATGGAGGACGTCGAAGTGCGGCATGCCGAGGTCTGCCGGAATGCCGTAGTAGGCAAGCCGCTCCCTGATGTAGGGGAGGTCGAACGCCCGGCCGTTGAAGGTGACGAGTGCCGTACCATCCGCTTCCAGATCCGGGAGGACAGCGGTGAGCGCCGCCTCCTCCTCAACGACCGACCGGAGCAGGTACTGGCGGGTGGTGATCGATCCGTCCCCGACCCGGGCGAGGCCGATGAGGATGATCGGCCGGGAGAAGAGTCCCAGCGTCTCGATGTCGAGGAAGACGAAGTCTTCGGGGGCATGGAACCGGCTGGCCTCGAGGAGGAGCGGGTCGCTTCGTCGATGCCGCCGCCCGATCCACTCCAGAAGATCGCAGGTGTTTCCTTTTGCTACCGAGTCAAGGAGCCGTGCGGCCTCGCGGCGGTAGCGGGGGTGCCGGGCGAGATCGGCGACCGTCCGGTAACCCCGCCCCTTCAGCCTCCGCTCCGTCGCCTCGCCGATGCCGTGGACCAGGGTGAGGTCGCCGAGAATGGCCGCCGCCGCCCGGTCCGGACTCCGGTCGTCGAGGTCCATGGCACTCCGGGATTCGAGAACGTAACATGTCCCGGAAGGGCACGCAACCTCCCGGCCGCAGAAGACGTCCTCGAGTGCCCGCCCCCGGTACCCGGCGACGAGGTCGTCCCGGAGCCTCCGGGCCCTGTCGTAGTCGGAGCGGCAGATGAACGAGGACCAGGGGTCCGGAGAATACTCGTTGCTCTCGCCGACGGCATCGTACTCCCCGGCCCGGTCGACCCGGGCCCGCCACAGCCTCCCTGCCTGATCGAACGGGTGAGCCATCCTGTCGGCAGAGGGTTGGATTCTGCCGGCATTCAACATAACCGCCGCGTGGTGAAAGTGAACGGGGACCTCCCTCCCCCGTGTCCCGGGCACCGCATAAATACTCCTGCAGACAACAGAAGGAGAGATATGGAGATAGGAGCAGTTCTGATCGACATCGACGGCGTCCTCTACGTCGGCGACCGGCCGGTCGCTGGAGCGGATCGGGCGCTCCGGGAGCTCGACCGGCAGGGGATACCCTACCGGTTCGTCTCCAACACCACCCGCCGCTCCCGCCGCTCGGTCTCCGCCCGCCTGCAGGGCCTCGGCTACGCCATCCCGGAACCCTGGATAATCACCGCCCCGGTCGCCGCCGCCACACACCTGCGGGAAGGAGGGCGGACCCGGTGCTTCCTCCTCACCACCCCCGACGCCCGGACGGACTTCGAGGAGGCCGGTATCGTGGCTGTCGAGGAGGGGGCCGATGCGGTCGTGGTCGCCGATGCGGCCGACGGACTCGCCTATGCCACGCTGAACCGTGCGTTCCGCCTTCTCGTGAACGGCGCGGACCTCGTCGCGCTCGAGAAGGACCGCTACTGGATGGGGCCGGACGGGCTGATGCTCTCGGCCGGCCCCTTCGTGGCCGCGCTCGAGTACGCCACCGGAAAGGAGGCGGAGGTGATCGGGAAACCCTCGGGGGCGTTCTTCCGCCGTGCGCTCCGGGAGATCGGGATAAACCCGGATAAGGCGGCGATGGTCGGCGACGACATCGTCACCGATATCGGCGGCGCCCGGGCCTGCGGAATGCAGGGCATCCTGGTCAGGACCGGCAAGTACCGGGAGGAGACGGTCCGCCGATCCGGCATCGTGCCGGACCTCGTCATCGACTCGCTCGCGGACCTTCCCGACTATATCTGATACCATGTGGAAACGCATCCTCACCGCGCTCGTCCTCGTCGCCGCGGCACTCGGTGCCGGATGCCTGGGCGGCCTCCTGCACCCTTCGGTCGTCGCGCCGGCGATCGTGCCGGTCGAGGACGCGGTTCTCGATGACCCGCCGGTCTACACCTTCCCCTTCGAGGACGGGGAGGAGACGATCCGGATCGACCCCGACCCGGCGGTCTACGCCGGTGCGAAAGAGGCCGATCGGCAACTCTACCTCGCAAAAGACCTCCCAAAAGAGGAGTGGATCCCGATCTATTATCGGGCATTCGTCAACGACTCCCACCAGGAGCCCTTTTACGCAGACCTGCTCGCGGCACTCCGCGAGATCCGGGACCGGGAGGGGCTCGACGACGACCGCTACCTGGAACTGATCGCCGCGTTCGTGCAGTCCATCTCGTATGAGACCGACGCCTCGATTGTGGAGCCGAAGTTCCCCATCGAGACTTACGTCGACGGGGAGGGCGACTGCGACGACAAAAGCCTCCTCCTCGCCGGGCTCCTCGCACGGGAAGGCTACGGGGTCGCGCTCCTCTACTTCGGGGAGGAGGGGCACATGGCCGTCGGAGTGGGGAGCGCCGGGTGCTTCTACCGCAACACGTCTCGCGCCTACATCGAGACCACGAATAGAAGTTACGTCGGTATCCCGCCCGCGGCGCTCGCGGACGGGACGGTCCTCGCCTCCGACCCCCTGGTGATCCCGGTCGGGGACGGGGACCGGTTCTACGGTGCGTGCGGCGAGGTCGAGGCGATCGAGCGCGCCCTCTCGGCATCCCGCGACCGGGCCGGGGAACTCGGGGCGGAACTCGCGGCACGCGGCCGGGAGCTCGAAGAGGAGAGAGCGTCCCTTGAGTCCCTCGGCGCACGGCTGACGGCTCTCTCCCGGTCGGGGGAGATCCGGGAGTACAACCGCCTCGTCCCGGAATACAACCGGATGGCCCGGGACTACAACGATGCGATAGGAGCCTACAACGCCCTGCTTGATGAGTCGATGGCTACCGTGGACCTCCACAATTACCTTATCGCCCACGCCCACGATCGGCCCGGGTCGTACCTCCGTGCCCGGGAGTACCTCGCGGGGTGACCGGGGGCCGGTCACTCCCGGACGGTGCAGCGGGGGAGGTGCCGGGATTCCCGGGAGAGTTCAGGCGTAGCTCTTTGTCTCAAGAAGGGTACGGTTTGCCGGAGCGGTGGTGGCGAGGTACACCGCTTTACGCATCTGGCTCCGCCGAACAACGGTCGGATACCGGGCAGCCCGCTCGGCGAGGCAGGCAAACGTGGTGAATGCGGATCTTTCCATATATGAAACGGAGTGAGGCCGTTACTTAACCGTAGGCCGCGTGCGGGGTGAAAGTGAAGATCCGGGAGGTCCGCCCGGAATTCCCCACTTTTTACGCAGCGGTTCGGGGAATTTGAACTCATTCGGCCGGAATATCGGGTGTCACCCCGACCCGGACCCTTAGCCGCCGGAACGGTAATTGCTCCGTTGGCAAGTGTTAATGTATCCCCTGACAAATACATGGAACGGAGTGCCGTATGCTGGATATCAGTGATTTACACGTGGAAGTGGATGGCACCGAGAAGCTCCACGATATCAACCTCCATATCGGGCAGGGGGAGACCCATATCCTGATGGGGCCGAACGGCTCGGGAAAGAGCACGCTGCTCAAAGCCATCATGGGGTTCGGCGGCTATACTATCACGTCCGGGTCTATCGTTTTTAAAGGACAGGACATCACCGGGATGCCGATCCACGAACGGGCCCATCTCGGGATAGGCATGATGTTTCAGCACCCGCCCGCGATATCCGGGCTGAAACTCGGGAAACTGCTCGCCGCCACATCCCACATGGGGGAAGACGCGATAGAGGCGCTCGCACAGACGGTCAACATGGAGGACTTTCTTGCCCGGGATACCAACGTCGGGTTCTCCGGCGGTGAGATAAAGCGCAGCGAAGTCCTGCAACTGAAGGTGCAGCAGCCCGATTTCCTCATGCTGGACGAACCGGAGAGCGGCGTCGACCTCGAGAACATGAACCTGATGGGCAAGGAGATCGCAGGCCTGCTCGAGAAGGATGTCCATATCGTCAACCGCCGTCGGAGCGGCCTGATCATCACCCACACCGGCTACATCCTCGATTACCTCGAGGCCGACCAGGGGCACGTGCTGATCGACGGCCAGATCCGGTGTCACGGAAACCCCCGCGAGATCCTGCGCGTGGTCAAAGAGAAAGGATACGGAGAGTGTGTGCGTTGCAAACAGATGTGACCGATATCGAGCAACTCTCAGAGAAGGACCGGGAACGCCTCGCTCTGACCGGCCTTGAAGTAGGGATGCAGAATCGGTGCGGGAGTTTCTTCCAGATCGACCAGGACGTGATCCAGACCACCTGCGGGGCCGAAGGGATCGAGATGATCCCCATCAAGGCCGCCCTCGAGAAGTACGACTGGATCAAGGACTACTACTGGAACGCCGTATCGCGCGATAAGGATAAATACACGCAGTACCTGGCGAAGCAGGAGAACCCGCAGGGCCTCGTCGTCATCGCTCACGAGGGTGCAAAGGTCGAGATGCCCCTCCAGGCCTGCCTCTTCCTCCGCGAAGAGCCTGTGCAGCACGTCCACAACATCTTCATCGCGAGGGAAGGCTCGGAGATCAACATCATCTCCGGCTGCGCGAGTTCCTGGCAGAAGGAGCACGGAGCGCACATCGGGGTGACCGAGATTTACGTCGGCAAAGGGGCCAAGGTCACGTCCACGATGATCCACAACTGGAACCCGGGGATCAGCGTCTTCCCGCGGAGCGCCACCATCGTCGAGGAGGACGGGACGTTCCTCTCGAACTACGTCTGCATGCAGCCGGTCAACCGGATCGACATGTACCCGACGGCACGCCTGGTCGGGAAGAACGCCGTGGCCCGGTTCTCGAGCATCGTCGTCGCGACGCCGGGCTCGACCCTCGACCTCGGCTCCCGCGCCATCCTCGGCGCCGAGCACACGAGCGCCGAGCTCGTCACCCGGGCGATCACCACCGGCGGCACCATCATCTCCCGGGGCCACATCCTCGGCGAGAAGGACAACACCCGGGGCCACATCGAATGCAAGGGCCTGATCTTAAAAGACGGCATCATCCACGCCATCCCCGAGATAGAAGGGACGCTGACCGGTACCGAACTCTCCCACGAGGCTGCTGTCGGCAAGATTGCCCGCCACGAGATCGAGTACCTCATGGCACGAGGACTCTCCGAGGAGGAGGCCACCGCAACCATTATACGCGGGTTCCTGGATGTGAAGATCAGCGGTCTGCCTGCAGTTCTGCAGGCGCAGATCGATGCCGCAATCGATAAAGCTGAATCAGGGTTCTGATTCGGGAGAGGGGATGACACAGATCGATCCCTGCATGGGGGAACGCGAGGAGATGGTGGAGTTCCAGATCCGGGCCCGGGGGGTCGGGGATCGGAGGGTGCTCGCCGCGATGCGGAAGATCCCCCGCCACCTCTTCGTGCCGAAGGGCTTCGAGCGTGCCGCCTACGAGGACCGGCCGCTCCCCATCGGGGAGGGGCAGACCATCTCCCAGCCCTACATCGTCGCCGTCATGACCGAACAGCTCGAACTTAAACCGCACGACCGGGTCCTCGAGATCGGGACCGGCAGCGGCTACCAGGCGGCACTCCTCGCCGAACTCGCCGGCACGGTCATCTCCGTCGAACGCCTGCCAGATCTTGCCGAACGCGCCAGAAAGAACTTCGCCCGGGCGGGGGTCACCGGTGTTACGGTAGTCATCGGCGACGGCACGCAGGGGTACCCGCCGGAGGCACCCTACGACGCCGTCATCGTCACGGCGGCATCGCCCGATATCCCGAAGCCCCTGATCGACCAGCTCGCCGAAGGCGGGCGATTGATCGCTCCCGTCGGGCCGCGGGAGTGTCAGGACCTCGTCAAACTCGTCAAACGCGAAGGGAGGGTGGATAAGATCCCGCTCGGCGGCGTCTGTTTCGTGCCGCTGATCGGGCAGTTCGGATGGAAGGGAGAAGATTCCCCGTGAAGGTCTATGACATCACCCGGGACCTCTCCGAGAACGGCGTCCTCTACCCCGGGGACGTCCGGCCCCGGTTTCGCGAGATCGACAACGGGCAGTACCGCGTGACCGAGATGACCCTCGGGAGCCATTCCGGGACGCACATCGACGCCCCGTCGCACTACCTGGAAGGGGGCCGGACGGTCGACGAGATCCCGCACGGGGTGCTGGTGGGGCCCGCACGGGTGCTCGACTGCAGCGACGCGGGAGGGATCATCGGTCCCGGCAGCCTCGCTGGCCGCCTCGACGGCGCGAGGACGATCCTCGTAAAGACCTGGTTCTCGGGACGGCGGGAGTTCGAGCCCGGCTACCCGTCGCTCTCTCCCGAAGCGGCGGAGATGATCGTCGAGGCCGGGATAACCTGCCTCGGGACCGATGCCCCGTCGATCGAGGCATTTCATGGCGACGGTTCGGTCCACCGCCGGCTGCTCGGGAGCGGGACGGTCATCCTCGAACTGCTCGATCTCTCTGCCGTGCCGGGAGGAGACTATTTCATGGTGGCGCTCCCCATGCGGCTCAAAGGTGCGGACGGATCGCCCGTGCGGGCGATCCTCTGGGATAAGGAGGAAGAATCATGAGTTTCTGGCACGATGCAATCGGGAGACTGGAGACGATCCTTGCGGACAGCGGGTGCGAGGACGGTGTCGTGACGCTCGGTGTGAACTACGAAGCAGACGTCTGCCAGTACCCCAGAGGGGTCTGCATGGAGGGGTGCTTCGGCGGGCGGGGCGGACAGTTCATCACGAGCGAGCCCCTCCGGGCCAACACCCGGGTCTCCTTCATGTTCGGTGCGCCGCTCGCAAGCCCAAAGCAGCGGAGTGCAGCAGGCGCGATCGTCAACGCCGTCTCGGCGTTCCTCTGCCTGGCACGGAAACTCCGTCCGTGCACCCCCGACTGCTACGCCCCCTGCCTTGCGGAGCTCTCCCGCGAGGTCGGCGGCAAACGGATCTACCTCGTCGGCCCGATGCCGGTGCTCGAGCGGGCCCTCGGCAACCAGATCGTTGATGCGCCGGAAGCGGCCGATCTCTTCCTGGTCGCCGGAGACGGCATGACAACCGACGCAGGGGTCGCCTGCATCGACGAGTACCGGGGAAAGAAGCGGATGATCTTCCTCGGCCCGTCGGCCGCCGGGGTCAGCGGCCTTATAAGTCTCGAGCACTGGTGTCCCTACGGACGATGAATACCTTTTTTTAGGAAAGAAAGGATTATACAGGAGTATGCTTTTCGGCTCTTCCGGAATCCGGCAGGAGTTCGGTCCCGGTCTCGTCGATCTCGCGCTCCGCATCGGAGCAACCACCGCAGCCGGCGCTTCGGGGATCGTCGTTGGCAGGGATACCCGCACGACCAGCGAACTGCTGGAGCACGCCGTCATCGCCGGGATGCTCTCGGCCGGTGCAACCGTCTACACCTGCGGTATCGCGCCCACGCCGACGGTCGCGCACGCGACGGGATGCGTGGACGCAGGGTGCATGATCACCGCCTCGCATAACCCCGAGTCCTACAACGGGGTCAAACTGCTCAACCCCGACGGGTCGTCGTTCACCCGCCGTCAGCAGACGGCAATCGAGGGTGCGCTTGAGGGGTCGCACTGGGAGAACTGGGACAGGCAGGGGCACGTCTCTCCCGTCGACGCGGTGGACGCGCACCGGGAGGCGATCCTCGATCGGGTCAGCCTCTCCCGCCCCATCACGGCCGTGCTGGACTGCGGCAACGGTGCGGGAAGCGTCATCACCCCCGACCTCCTTAGCGAGGCGGGAGCAGCCGTAGTCGGGCTGAACTGCAACGTCGCAGGGAGGTTTGCCCGGCCTTCAGAGCCGCTCGAGAAGAACCTCCCCTACATCGGGGAGATCGTCCGGAGGCGGGGGGCCGCGTGTGCGGTGGTCAACGACGGCGACGCCGACCGGATGATGGCGTTCGACGAGAAGGGCCGCTACATCGACGGAGACCACCTCCTCATGCTCTTCGCGAAGTATCTCGACCGGAAGCACGTGGTCACTACCGTCGACGCCTCCATGGCGATCGAAGAGGTCGCGGAGGTCCGCCGCACGCCGGTCGGCGACAGTTTCGTCTCCGAAGAACTCCTCTCCTGGGGAGATTTCGGCGGGGAGGCATCGGGTAGCTGGATCTTTCCCGAGCACTCCTACTGCCCGGACGGGGTCTACGCCGCGGCCCTGCTCTGCGAGATCGCGTCGGAGTGGTCGATCGCCGAGGAACTCGACCGGATGCCCCGGTATACCCTCCTCCGGGAATCGTATCGAATCGACGCTCCGGGAGAGATCATGGCGGCGATCGGTGCCGACGAGCCGACGCACGGTATCCGGTTCGAGGATGAAGACGGCTGGTACCTGATCCGTGCAAGCGGCACCGAACCGAAGGTCCGGATCACGGCCGAGGGAAAGACGCCCCAAAAGGCGAAAGAGATGCTTGAAGCGGGGCATAACGCCCTTGAGCGAGCGAAACGTATTCTGGAGTGAGTATATGCAATGTGTCGTACTGGCAGCAGGCGAGGGGAAACGGATGCGTCCCCTGACCGCCCGGCGTCCGAAGGTGATGCTTCCCATAGCCAACCACCCGATGATGGAACATCTGGTCCTCGCGGCCCGCGATGCAGGGATCACCGACTTCATCTTCGTCGTCGGTTACTTCGAGCGTGAGATCCGGAACCACTTCGGGAACGGAAGCGGCTTCGGCGCGAAGATCACCTACGTGACCCAGCGGCACCAGCTCGGCACCGCCGACGCCCTGCGGGCGACGGCAGGAATGATCGACGACCGGTTCCTCCTCTTAAACGGCGATATGGTCCTCAAATCCGACGACATCAAGGGGTTCTGTCGGATGGATGCCCCCTGCGTGGGGATACACGAGACGGACCACCCGCAGGACTACGGCGTGGTGACCGTGGAGGGAGGCCGCATCACCGGCCTTGAGGAGAAGTCCGAAGACCCGAAAAGCAACCTGATCAACGCGGGAGCCTACCTCTTCGACCCCGATATCTTCGACCTCCTCTCGGGGATCACGATATCGGGCCGGGGCGAGTTCGAGCTGACCGACGCCCTCGAAACCTACATAGGGAAGAGAACGCTCAGAGCTTACCCGCTGGACTACTGGCTTGACGTCGGCCAACCGTGGGACCTCCTCGACGCAAACGAGGCGCTCATCTCCTCGCTCTGCCACGAACGGCACGGCACCGTCGAAGACGGGTGCACCGTCCCGGAGACGGTCAGCATCGGGAAAGGGACCGTTATCCGGGCCGGGACCTACATCGAGGGGTCCTGCGTCATCGGCGAGAACTGCATCATCGGCCCCCATGCTTATATCCGGGGCTCTACCGCCATCGGCGACAGCTGCCACATCGGCCACGCGACCGAGATCAAGAACTCCATCATCATGTCGGGAACAAAGATCCCGCACTTCAACTACGTGGGCGACAGCATCGTCGGCAGCGGATGCAACTTCGGGGCAGGCACCAAGGTCGCAAACCTCAGGCACGACAACGGAGCGGTGAAGGTCTGTGGGAAGACGACCGGCAGAAGAAAGTTCGGCGCCATCATCGGCGATAACGTCCTCTTCGGAATCAACTGCTCGGTCAACGTCGGGAGCCTCATCGGCAGCAACGCGAGAATAGCTCCTCACTCCCTCGTGGAAGGGTGCATCGAGGACGGTTCAATCATCAGGTGATATGATGCAGGCAGTCATTCTAGCAGCGGGAGAAGGGAGTCGCCTCCGGCCACTCACCCGGAGCAAGCCCAAAGCCATGCTTCCGGTAGCAAACCGGCCGATCATCGAGTACGTCATCGACGCCCTGCTGGAGAACGGGATCCGTGACATCGTAGTGGTGGTCGGATACCGTAAAGAGGAGGTCATCCGGCACCTCAACAGGCTCGACGCCCCCATCCAGGTCGTCGTGCAGGAGCGGCAGCTCGGGACCGCGGACGCTCTCCGTGCGGCCGCGTCAGAGATCACCGACGACTTCCTCGTTCTCCCCGGCGACAACTATATCAACGCAGAATCTATTGCCCGGATCAGGAAGGAGCAGAACGCCATGCTCGTCGCCGAGCACCCGAACCCCTCGAACTTCGGGGTCGTGGTGATCAGGAACGGCCTCGTCCGCGAGGTCATCGAAAAACCCGAAGACGCCCCGACGTTCACCGTATCGACCGGAGTCTACTCGTTCACACCCGATGTCTTCTCCTACCTCCAGACGACCGAGATCCCCGACGCCCTCTCCGCCATGATCGCAGCGGGCCGGCGAATACGGGCGATCCCGGCAGACGACTGGCAGGATGCCGTCTATCCCTGGGACCTCCTGAAACTGAACAGCCGGATGCTCAAAGGGATCATCCCCGAGGTAGGGGGGACGATCGACGCATCCGTCATTCGCCGGGGGACCGTGCATATCGGAACCGGGACGACAGTCGGCCCGAACACCGTCATCTACGGACCCGTCACCATCGGGAGCAACTGCAACATCGGCCCGAACTGCGTGATCATGCCCGATACGAGCATCGGCGATAGGGTGGTGCTCGAGCCGTTCACCTACGTCGCCGACTCGCTCATCATGAACGACGTCACGATCGGGTCCCACTCAAGGATCGTCTCGGCAGTCTTCGGCCAGGGATGCATCCTCGCCGACCATACCACCACCTACCCTTCTGCGAGTTTCATCGAAGTCGGAGGCCGTATCCAGAAGGAGGAATTCGGTGCAGTCCTCGGTGAAGGGGTTCGTGCGGCACCATTCACAACGTTTAAGAACTGCATCGCCGGTAACAGTGTCACCATTGAGGGTGGGAAGACGGTGGTCGGTCTCATCGAAGATGGCACCCGGGTGATGTAGATGTGCGGAATCGTCGGTTATATCGGGAGACGGGACGCAACCCCGGTCCTGATCCAGGGCTTGAAGCGGCTCGAGTACCGTGGTTACGACTCGTTCGGGATCGCGACGGTAGGGAGCGCGATCGAGGTATATAAGAAGACGGGCCGCATCTCCGACGGGGAGGCCGGGGCGGTCGGCCTTCACGGGTGCACCGGGATCGGGCATACCCGGTGGGCCACGCACGGCGAACCCAACGACATCAACGCCCACCCGCATACCGACTGCGAGGAGAGGATCGCCGTGGTGCACAACGGAGTCATCGAGAACTACGGCGAACTGAAGCGGCAACTGCAGGAGCGCGGCCACACCTTCCGGTCCGAGACCGATACCGAGGTGATCGTCCATCTCATCGAGGAGCATTACGACGGGGATCTCCTCGGGGCGGTCAACGCAACCCTGCCCCTGCTCAAAGGCTCGTACGCCGTCCTCGCGATCGCCGAGGATACGCAGAGAATCGTCGCCGCCCGCGACGCGAGCCCGCTCGTCCTCGGCGTCGGGGATGCCGAGGTCTTTGCCGCCTCGGATATGACGCCGCTCCTCGAGTACACCGAACGCGTGATCTTCCTCGAGGACGGCGACGTCGCCGACATAACGCCCGACCGCTACACCATCTACCACGACGGCCAAACAGTGGAGCGCCCGGTCGAACTGATCGGCTGGTGCGTCGAGGATACTCGAAAAGGCGGGTTCTCCCACTACATGTTAAAGGAGATCTACGAACAGCCCCAGTCCTTTTACGAGACCGTCAGGGCAGGCATCGACGAACGCGTGCGGCAGATGGTCATAAAGGCAGACGAGATCACTCTGGTTGCATGCGGGACGTCGTATCACACTGCTCTCGCCTTCAAATACCTGGCCGAATCGCTCTGCAGCATACCGGTACGGGTCGAGATAGGGTCGGAGTTCAAGTACTTCACCCCGCCCCTCCGCGGCCTCGTGATCGCGGTCTCGCAGTCGGGGGAGACCGCGGATACGATCGCCGCCTTAAAGATGGCGAAAGCCCGCAACTGCCCCACGCTCGCCATCACCAACATGCAGGGGAGCACGGTCACCCGGGTTGCGGATGAGACCCTGCTCATGCGGGCCGGCCCCGAGATCGGCGTCGCCGCAACCAAGTCCTACACGGCGCAGCTTGCGGCGCTGATGCAGATCGTCAACCTCCGGTGCGAGGGGGCGTTCGACGACGCCCTGTCGCACGCGCACCTGGCCATAGGGGATGTCCTCCTCCAGGATGTCCGGGAGGCGGTCAACCTCTGTTCTACGGCCGAGCATGTCTTCTTCGTGGGAAGAGGGGCGTTTTACCCGGTCTCACTGGAAGGCGCCCTCAAGATGAAGGAGATCAGTTACGTCCACGCCGAGGGGTATGCGGCGGGGGAACTCAAGCACGGCCCCTTCGCCCTGCTCACCGCGAAGACGCCGGTGGTCGCCATCTGCACCCCCGGCCCGACCTACGGCGTGATGGCCTCGAACATCAAGGAGATGAAGGCAAGGAAAGCGCCGGTCATCGCGCTCGGCGTTGCCGGCGATACGGAACTTGCCGAGATCGTGGACATCTTCATCCCCATTCCGAACACACATCATCTGGTGCAGGTGCTGACCACATCGGTCGTCCTCCAGCTGCTCGCCTATCATACTGCCTGTGCGCTGCAGCGGGATGTCGACAAGCCGCGGAACCTGGCAAAGAGCGTGACCGTTGAATGATTGAGTATGGACGTAACGCCCTCGGCAAGGGGGCGACGATATTCGAGCCGGTGACTATCGGGTTTCCTTCCCGCGACCGGATCGGAGAGGAGGACTACCCGGGCGCCACTATCGGGCGGAACGCGGTCCTCCGGTCGGGCACCATCATCTACTGCGACGTGACGATCGGCGATGCCTTCCAGACCGGCCATAACGTGCTGATCCGCGAAAAGACGACCATCGGCAACGGGGTGGCGATAGGCACGGCGGCGGTGATCGAGGGCGACTGCACGATCGGCGACGATGTCCGCCTTCAGAGCCTGGTCTACGTCCCCACCGGCGCCCGGATCGGCGACCGGGTCTTCGTCGGCCCGAACGCCGTGCTGACGAACGATCGCTACCCTCCGGGGCCTCACGAATCCCTCCGGGGTCCGGTGATCGGGGACGATGCCGTCATCGGTGCGAACGCGACGGTTCTCCCCGGCGTCACCGTCGGGGAGGCAGCGTTCGTCGCCGCCGGAGCGGTGGTGACGAAGGACGTCCCACCCGGGACGCTCGCGGTGGGGACCCCGGCACGGTTCCGGCCGCTGCCGGCGGAAGCGAGGCGGTGCCGATGAAGATCCCCGTCGCCCGGCCACTCGTCGGGGAGGAGGAGATCGCGGCCGTCACCGACGTGATGCGGTCGGGGATGCTGGCACAGGGGTCGGTCGTTACGGAGTTCGAGTCCCGTTTCGCGGAATACTGCGGTGCTTCGCATGCAATCGGCGTGAACTCCGGGACCGCGGCGCTCCATGCGGCCCTCCTTGCCGCCGGCGTCGGGCCGGGAGACTCAGTGGTCGTCCCGGCGTTCACGTTCTTCGCGACGGCGTCGAGCGTCTCGATGTGCGGGGCAACACCGCTCTTTGCGGACGTCGACCCACAGACGTTCAACATCGACCCTGATTCGGTCGGGGATCTCGTCCGTCCCGACACCCGGGCGGTCATCGGGGTCCACCTCTTCGGGCAGCCCTTCGACGTCGGCGCTGTCCGCGCTCTCTGCAACGACCACGACCTCGTCCTCATCGAAGACGCAGCCCAGGCACACGGCGCGGAGTACCACGGGAAACGGGCGGGGAGCCTTGCCGACCTTGCCTGCTTCTCGTTCTATCCGACAAAGAACATGACCACCGGCGAAGGGGGCATGGTCACGACCGACGACGACCACCTCGCCGGGCGGGTCCGGCTCCTCATCAACCATGGACAGAGCCAGAAATACCTGCACTCGGCCGTCGGCTACAACTACCGGATGACGAACATCGCCGCCGCCATCGGCCTCGTGCAACTCGGCCGGGTCGAGGAATTCAACGAGCGCCGGATCCACAACGCCCGGTACCTCGACCGCCACCTCGCGGGCACGGGACTCGTCACGCCCTACGTTGCGCCGGACGTCCGGCACGTCTACCACCAGTACGTGACGAGGCTCCCCGCCGGCTACGCGCTTTCGAGGGACGCGTTCATGAGCGCTCTCGCGGAGCGGGGGATCGGGACCGCCGTCCACTACCCCATCCCCGTCAACCGGCAGCCGGTCTACGAGAGCGCAGGTGAGCGTGCCTCATGCCCGGTATCGGACGACCTTGCGGCATCGGTCGTGAGCCTCCCCGTCCACCCGTCGGTGACGGACGAAGAACTGGCGTACATCTGCGATGCGGTCCGGGGGCTCCGAGCCGCATGACCGGATTTAGATATTCATGAAGATTCTGCTCGTTTCCACCCAGGACTACATCCATCACCCGATCCCGTCGAGGCACCACAACATCTTCGAGGAGCTCGCGACACGGCACGAGGTCCACGTGCCTCACTTCCACGTCAGCCGGGGCAAGGAGCGCGAGACCCGTCTCCATGTCCACGAGGCGACGCAGTTTCCCGTGGAGAGCCCCTTCCTCCACTACACCGCAAACGCACCCCGCCACTACCGGGTCATACGCGAGATCATCCGCGACCACAATATCGACATCGTCGTCGGCGCCCACGTCCTCGCGGGGACGGCAATGATCCGGGCGGCAGAGAAGGCCGGCGTGCCGGTGGTCTTCGACCTCAAAGACTGGTTCCCCGACTCCGCCGCCGCCTACTACAAAAATCCCGCCGTGCAACGGCTGCTCCGGGAAGGCGTCCTCGCCATAACCCGTTACAACCTGGATCACAGCGACGTCGTCACGACGGTCTCCCCGGGGCTCGTTGCAAAACTCAGGAGCTACGGCTACGAGGCGGAACTGATCACGAACGGCGTCGACACCGACCTCTTCCGCCCTATGAACAGCGGGGCGATGCGTTCCGCCCTCGGGATCGCCCCCGACGCCTTCGTTCTCGGGTTTGCCGGCGCCGTCGAGCGGTGGTATGCCCTCGACGAGGTGATCCGGGCGTTCCCGGAGATCCAGAAGAAGCACAAGAATGCAGAACTCCTGATCGTCGGCGGTTCGCTCTTCACCGGCTACCTGGACGAACTGCGGGCGCTCGCGGCCCGGCTCGGGGTTGCCGACCGGGTGCACTTCACCGGCGCCGTCGATTACCGCGACCTCCCCGGCTACATCGCGCCGATGGACCTCTGCCTCATCCCGCTCTCTCCTCCACAGTGGGTCGATATCGCCCTCCCCAACAAGTACTTCGAGTACTCGGCATGCGGGAAACCGATCCTCTCCACCCCCATCCCCGACATGCTCCGGATGGGCGGCGACCACATCGCCGTCTACCGGGGCAGGGAAGAGTTCCTGGAGCGGGTCGACGAACTGGCTCTCTCCCCGGAGTGTGCCCGCCCCGCGATCGAGGAGCACAGCTGGAAGAAGAAGGCCGAAGCGTTCGAGAAGATCTTTGCGCGGGTGACGGGAACACGCTGAAATCCACTCTTTTTTCCAGTGTCGCGGATACGCCAAGGTTATTAATGGTTCGAAGGGAAACTGATTCGTAACAAGGAGTGTCCGATGGCTCAGATGGATCTCAAGAAGTACCAACCATATATCATCATTGGCGTTATCGTCCTGTTCGCCCTGCTCACGCTCTGGACACGGGGTATCCCTTCGGAAGGCCTGGTGACCGCGGAAGGCGTCAACCTCCTCGGCAACGACCCCTGGTATAGTCTCCGCCAGGTCGAGCAGACCGTCGCCAACTTCCCAAGCTACGCCTGGTTCGACATCATGACGCTCTACCCGAGCGGCGACGTCATCTACTGGGGACCGCTCTTCATTCAGATCATATCGGCGCTCTGTGTCCTCGTCGGCGCAACGACGCGGCCCGAGATCATGGTAGTGGCATCCTGGGTCCCGCCGCTGATGGCCGTGGCGATGGTGCCGGTCACCTACCTGCTCGCGAAAACGATTGCCGACTGGAAGACCGGCCTCATCGCGGCAGGCCTGATTGCGGTCATCGGCAGCAACTACGCCTACCGATCGCTCTTCGGGTTCGTCGACCACCATATCGCGGAGACGCTTTTTTCGACGATCTTCGTCCTCGCCTACGTCGCGGCCCTGCTCGCGGCACGCGATATTTCGCTCTCCAAAAAGAACCTCGAGACCCTGAAGATGCCGGTGATAACGGCGGCGCTTGCCGGTGTTGCGTACCTCCTCGGACTCTTCAACATGCCGACGATGATCCTCTTCGCGCTCATCGTTGCAGCCTTCACCCTGGTCCAGTTCCTCCTGGACTTCTTCCAGGACAGGTCAAGCGACTACCTGGTCCTCGTAAACGCCGTCGTCTTCGCCGTCGCAATCGTCGGGATGGCGGCGTCCGGCTTCCCGCACCCCGGCCTCGATCTCTCCCGATACACCGTCGGGCACGTCATCGCCTACGCCGCCCTCATCGGCGGGACGGTCGCGCTCTACGGGCTCTCGACCTACCTGAAGGGGCGCCCGAAGTATTACTTCCCGGCCGCACTCGCCCTCGTTGCGGCACTCGCCGTCGCGGTGCTCTTCGTCGCCCTGCCGGACATATACAACCTTCTGGTAGCCAACCTCTTCTCCTTCTTCGGTGAACGGGCCACGACCACGACCGTCCAGGAGGCGCGGGCCTGGTCGTTCGACGCGGCCTGGATGACGTTCCACTGGGGCCTCGTGCTCGCCGCCGGCGGAGCTGCCGCCCTGCTCTGGTGGAGCAGGGAGAGGGTGAACCCGGCCCACGTCTTCGTCCTGATCTGGACGGGGGTTATCCTCGCTTCGACGATGGCGCACGTCCGCTACGAATACTACCTCGCCGCAAACATCGCCCTGCTCTCGGCGGTCTTCGCAGGAGCGGTCATAGATGCGACCTGGAAAGACGCCGCGCGCCTCCTCGGGAGAGGGGGCGGCAGCAGGGCATCCTCCAGCCCGGCGGCCACCGAGAAGCAGGAGGAGCCGGGAAGGAAGGGTAAAAAGGGCGGCAAGGCCCCTGAAGCCCGGAAGGCGAAAGTTCCCCCGAGAGACCAGCCGGACTACCTCAAAGTCGGGACCTTCGCTGCGGTCATCGCCGTCACGCTCCTCTTTGCCGTGGCATCCCTCCAGGCAAACCTTGCCATGGCCACCAGCGCGAGATATAGCGGCATGGACTCGCAGTGGATGGAGGCGCTGGAATGGATGGGCGAAAACACCCCCGACCCCGGCGTCGATTACTACGCCATCTACGACCGGAACACCTTCACCTACCCCGAGGGTTCCTACGGCGTCATGTCCTGGTGGGACTACGGCCACTGGATAACCTTCATCTCGAAACGGATCCCGAACAACAACCCCTTCCAGCACGGCGTCTCAGGCCCGAACGGCTCGGCAACCTACTTCGTCTCGACCTCCGAGGAGGCCGCAAACCGGATTCTCGATAACATCGGCACTCGCTATGTCGTCACCGATATCCAGCTCGACACCTCGAAGTTCCACGCCCCGGCGACCTGGGCCGATCCCGCCGTGGGTCAGGAGCCCTTCCAGCCCTACTTCCTCCTCCCGGAGAGCGCGGGCTCGACGGGTTACCAGGCGGTGCCGTTCAACAGCCAGAATTACTACCTGACGATGATCTCCCGGCTCCACAACTTCGACGGCTCCATGACCGATCCGACATCGCAGGTGATCTACGCCGAGTACCGTGAGGAAGGCTCTGCGAACACCTCTCTCCCGGTCATTACGCGCACCGAGCAGATGAACGCCACCGCAGGCGCGGCCGCGGTGGAGGCCTACAACAGGAACGCGCCGGCGGGATCGGGTGCGACGCTCCTGAACATGTATTACCAGTACCGGGGAGACTCGATCCTCCAGCCGCTCGAGCGTGTACCGGCGCTCCAGCACTACCGACTCGTCCACGAGACGCCCCAGAACGTCTACGGCAACGTCGGTGAGAGCGGTCCCGACCTCAAAGCCGTCAAGGTCTTCGAGTATGTTCCCGGTGCCCGCATCAGGGGCGAGGGGATCATCGAAGTGCCCGTCGTCACGAATACCGGCCGGGAGTTCACCTACCGCCAGGAGAGCGTGAACGGTACGTTCATCGTCCCGTACGCGACGTCCGGGTGGTCGGGCGAGGTGAAGACTACAGGGTCCTACCGGATCACGGGCATCGGCCAGACGTTCGACGTCACCGAAGATGATATCCAGCAGGGACGCACCATTAACTGAACGAGGATGCGCTCTTCGGTCATCTATGGTGACGTCTTCACCCGGCACGACATGGAACTCCACCCCGAATCGGGCTCCCGGTTACGGGTAGCCCTCTCCGGGGTCCCCGGAAACGTGAGGTGGCGCCCCCCGGTCCGGGGTACCGAGGGGGACCTGGAGCGGATTCACCGCCCGCAATACATCCAGTGGGTGCGGGAACTCGCCCGGGGAACCTGTTTTTTAGACGCGAACACCTACGTCACCTGCCACTCGTTCGAAGCAGCGCTTTATGCCGCCGGATCGACCTTTGCGGCGGTCGAGCGGGCGCTTGACGGCGAACACCTGTTTGCCCTGGTCCGTCCGCCGGGACATCATGCCGAACCCGACCGGGCGATGGGGTTCTGCATCTTCAATAACGCCGCCGTCGCGGCGGCGAAAGCCCTCGAGTCGGTCGACCGGGTTGCGATCCTCGACTGGGACCTGCACCACGGCAACGGCACCCAGACGGCTTTTTACGGGAGCGACCGGGCGCTCTTCTGCTCGGTACACGAGGAGAACAGTTTCCCCAAGACCGGCTGGGTGGACGAGATCGGCACCGGCGCGGGCCGGGGCTACACCCTCAACGCCCCGCTTGCGGCAGGGTCCACCATCGCCGATTACCGGCATGTCTTCGAGGAGGTCTTCGTCCCGGCGCTCGTCCGGTTCCGGCCCGACGTCCTGATCGTCTCGGCCGGGCAGGACGCCCTCGCCGACGACGAACACGGGAGGATGAATCTCGAACCCGACGACTACGGCGTGCTCGCCGGGATGCTGATCGACGGCACGGACCTCCCCCTCGCACTGACGCTCGAAGGAGGTTACGGGCCGTCGCTGGGCAAAGCGATCGCCGCAATATTTCGTGCCCTCCAGGGGGAGCGTCCGGTCCCTGCAGAGATACCCCTGCACCGGAGCACGAAAAGGGTCGTGGATCTCCTGAAGAAGGTCCGGTTTTGCTAGCCCGTGAAGGATCTCAACCCTGCGCGGAGTGCTTCCGATCGGGATCCATGTAAGAGATCTCGAACCCGGGAAGGATGACACGCACCACCGGCACTGCGGTCCTCGATAGGTCGCAGACGCAGACCCGGTCCGTATGGGGGCCGACCTTCTCGAGCACCTGCCGGATATCGAGGTCGAACCGGTCGGTGCTCGTGTCGGGAACCTCGGCGATATCGACGGATTCTGCATCGGCAAACCAGATCCCGTTGATCCGCTTCAGCCGCTCGTACCCCGCCTTCCTGATGACCGTCTCCCGCCGGGGATCGCTCGGGCCGCCGTGGCCGCCGTAGAGGTAACTCCCCCGGCTCCGGGCGACCCCTGTCAGGGCGCGGAGCGCTGCAATCTCGGGGCAGGTGTGCGTCCCCGAGCCGATGACGATCATCGCCGGGTCCTTCGTGACGGTGTCGTCCGCGGCGGCCGCGACCGTGGGGATACCGGTCTTCCCGTCGAGCAGCCAGAGGTGGATACCGACCCCGTTCTCCTCGAACCGGTCGAGGATCTCGCGGGCGGGGCATTTCTTCTCGAGGGTGAGGCGGCGGCCGAGGTCGCGGTTTTTCTCGGCAACACTGAGCGCGTCCCGCTCGATCACTTCGAAGAGGGCGTGCAGGATCGCCTCCTCCATGACATTCCCCGCTGCAAGCCCGTTCGGGTCGCTCCGAAAGAGGGGCACGGTCATGCCGAGCGAGTCGTAGGGGTGAAAGACGGCGTTGCTCGGAACATAGACCTCTTCATCGTTTAAGATATCCCACGCCGGCGTCCAGTGGAGCATCTCTCCCTGTTCGAGTTTTCGCGGAAGGATCAGGTCTTCGGGGTGTACCGCCCGTCCCGGGCCGATCTCCTCGTAGGTCGCGTACTCCATCCGGTCGCCCCGGTACTCGGCGGAGTAACGCTCGAGCGCCCCCATCATCGCCGAGACCCGGGCGTGGACCGGTTCCTTTCCCTTTCCGGTGTGGACGCGAACCCCGCCCCGCGCCGCTCCCGGCCGGATCGCCGCAAAAACCGGGATCCCGAGACGGTCCAGGGGGGTGAGATCGATGATCTCGGCAACACCGATCTCCGTCATCAACGGCTCCACGTCGGCACGGGTCTCCTCAGGAGACCGGGAGCGGTGCGTTCCGTCAAAGTACAGCTTCTCTACCGGGCGAATCGTGATTGCCATTCAAGATACCTTGGAGGTGATACCTTAATAGTATGACAGATGTACCCTACCACGTTATGAGCACGGATGACGTGGCAGTGGGCGCAGTCGTCCGATACCCACGCACCGGCACGACCGGAAAGGTCGTGCGGGTCGAGGAGATCGACGGCTGGAAGTATGCCGAACTCGACAGCACCGGACTCTACTACCGGGTGGACGAACTCATCAGTGCCGACAAAACGGCCGGGAGCGTGGAGAGAGAGGAGCGCTCTCTCGAGGAATACTTAAAAGAGCACAAGGAACTCCAGGAGCAGCTCGAAGAGGTGTGGGAGAAGGGGACCGACCAGAGCTGCGAGGGCGGCGGTTAACCCTCGACCGGTATGGTGGTGAGTTTCACCGCCTCAACGCCCTTCTGCGCCATCAGTCTCTCGGTAATATCCTTCAGTACGGCTCCGTCCCCCCGGATCAGGATCACTTCGAGGCACTTGTTCTGGGTCACGTGCGAATGAAGGGATGCCTGGATGTTATGGGCGTACTGGTGCTGTATCTCGGTGAGCGTCTGGAGCAGCCCCCGCTGGTCATGGTCGTAGACCATGGTGATGACGCCCTGGCGCTCCCCTTTTACATCGGATATCCACTGGTAGTGGGTGATGTAACTCCGTATTGAATCCCGTATCCCTTCGGATCGGGAAGAGTATCCCCTGAGGCTCAGGATCTCGTCGAATTTATCGAGAAGGTTCTTGGGTAGAGAGATCCCGATACGTGAAAGTTCGGTATCACCTGACATGTTGCGATCAGTTTCCATATCTCTATTCATGGGGTATAAATTTTCGCTAACATCCAGGGTATTATTCACACTTCGTATGCCACCCGGGCGGCAGCAAACGGGAGATCGCCCGGGTGCGCTATAAAAACGGGGCCGCCGACAGAAACGTAATCCCTACTGATTATGTATAAGTAGTGTCACTATATATTGGATAAGGAGGTTCGAAAACTTTTGCGAGATGCATTCATTCCCGGTGTCAATATTGGGCTCGTGGGTCATGTCGATCACGGCAAGACCACTCTGGTCAGCGCGCTGACCGGTACCTGGACAGACAGGCACAGCGAGGAGATCAAGCGCGGCATCTCCATCCGGCTTGGCTACGCGGATACAACTTTTTACAAATGTGAGGGGTGCAAGGGGGCAGAGGCTTATACCTCCCATCCGGAATGCCCGAACTGCGGAGAGAAGGCAGTCCCGTTCCGGACAGTCTCGTTCGTCGACGCCCCCGGCCACGAGACGCTGATGGCGACGATGCTCTCCGGCTCCGCGCTGATGGACGGCGCGATGCTCGTTATCGCTGCAAACGAGGTCTGCCCGCAGCCCCAGACCAAGGAGCACCTGATGGCGCTCGAGTTGATCGGCATCAAGAAGATCATTATCGTCCAGAACAAGATCGACGTGGTCACCCAGGCCGAGGCACTGGAGCACTACAAGCAGATCAAGCGGTTCATCAAGGGCACCATTGCCGAGAACGCACCCATCATCCCGGTCTCCGCGCAGAAAGGAGTCAATATCGGCGCCCTTATCCAGACCCTTGATACGATCATCCCGGAACCCGTTCGCAACCCGGATGTCGACCCGTTGCTGCTCGTCGCACGATCGTTCGATGTCAACAAACCCGGCTGCAGCTGGCGGGACGTGAAGGGCGGCGTCATCGGGGGCTCGCTCATCCGGGGAATCCTGCGTGAGGGGGACGATATCGAGATCCGCCCCGGCCGACAGGTTCAGATCGAGAACCGGACGAAGTGGGAGCCGGTCGAGACGAAGATCACCTCCATCTACGCCGGTAAGATCAGCGTGACCGAAGCGGCGCCCGGAGGCCTTCTCGGCGTCGCGACGAAACTCGATCCGGCACTGACGAAGAGCGACGCCCTCGCCGGACAGGTGGCCGGGCTCGCGGGGAAACTGCCGCCGGTCTGGGAGCGGCTGAAGTTCGACGTCACGCTCATGGACCGGGTGGTCGGCGCGGACAGCGAGCAGATCATCGAGCCCTTGAAGCATAAAGAGCCGCTGATGCTCTCGGTCGGTACCGCCGTCACCGTCGGCGTGATCGTGAACACGAAGAAGAACCAGGTGGAGGTCCAGCTGAAACGGGCGGTCTGCGCGGAGGTCGGCGCACGGATCGCCATCAGCAGGCAGGTCGGCGGACGATGGCGGCTGATCGGCATGGGTGTTCTGGTCGAGTGAGGGTACTCCTCGACACGAACGCCCTCCTGATGCCGGCCCAGTTCGGGATCGACCTGTACGGCGAGCTCATGGCCCTCTTTGGGGACTTCGAACCTATAACGCTCGAAGAGGTGGTCGGCGAGCTCTCCGGGCTCGCCCGTGGGCGCGGCCGCGATGCGGCTGCCGCCCGCGTGGGCCTCGCGATGGCCCGGCGCTCGACGGTCGTGTCGAGCGGGAGTACCGCAGAACGTGTGGACGACCGGGTGATCGAGTACGCCCGACGGGAAGGATGCACCGTGGTGACGAATGATCGGGAACTCCGGAACGCTCTCCTTGATGAGGGAATCGACGTTGTGTCGATGCGCAGAGAGCGAACACTGGAGCTGATGAGGGGTTAGTGAAACCATGTACTATAAGATGACGCTGGAGGACAAGGTGCGCGTTCCGCCGCACCGCCTCGGGGAAGACCTGGAGAAGGTTATTCTCAACGTACTGCAGGAACAGCTGGAGGGCAGCATCGCAAAGGAGATCGGTATCTTCATTGCGGTCACGAAGATTCTCAACGTCGGCGAGGGGGAGTTGATCCCCGGAGACGGTGCGGTCTACTATGACGTCAGGTTCGAGGCGGCAGTGCTCCGCCTGGCGCTCCAGGAAGTGATCGAGGGCGAGGTGGTGGAGACGACGAGTTTCGGCGCCTTCATCAGCCTCGGGCCCATCGACGCCATGCTCCACGTGAGCCAGATATCGGACGAATACATCAACTACGACGAGAAGAACGGCAGGCTGATCTGCCAGGACTCGAAGCGGTCCATCGCCGTCGGCGACGGTGTCCGGGCCCGGATCGTCGCGCTCTCGTTGAACGAGCGCGAGCCGAGAGAGAGCAAGATCGGCCTCACCATGCGGCAGTCGGGGCTTGGAACTTTGACCTGGCTGGAAGAGGAACTCGAAGAAGAGAAGAGGAAAGGAGCGGCATAACATGGTCGTCCGTAAGAAGGTGGTCCGGGTCTGTCGCGAGTGCCACCGGGTCGTCGAAGGGGAGAGTTGCGTGGTCTGCGGCACGGCCAACCTGAGCGAAGACTGGGCGGGCTACGTCGTGATCATCGATCCGGAACACTCGGAGATCGCAAAGAAGATGAACATCACCATGGCCGGCCGGTACGCGCTGAAGGTTCGTTGATGCTCCGGCTTCCCGAAGCGCACCGGGATCTCTTCAAAAAGCCGTTCGGCACCCTATACGGGAATATCGACGAACTCCTCCCACGGCTTGAAGGCCGGGCAGTCTACGCCGTCGGGGACGTGGTGACCCACAACCTCCTCGCCGCGGGGGTCGTCCCGGATATCGCCATCATCGACGGCTATACGATGCGCATGCCCTGCACCCGTTCACCCCTGCTCCGGGCGCGACGGCTGACGGTGAAGAACCCTCCCGGCACGATCACCGGCGAACTTGAGGACGCGATCGGGGAGATCGTCCGGAACCCTCCCGGGGTGATCTTCGTCGACGGCGAGGAAGATCTTGCAGTCATCCCGCTCGTCCTCGCCGCGCCCACCGGAGCGGCCGTCCTCTACGGCCAGCCGGGAGAGGGGGTCGTCCTCCGGCTCGTTGATGCGCCGGCGAAGCAGGAGGCCACGTCTATGCTGAATGTTTTCGTGCGCGAGTGAGGGATGCGGTGAAACCCGTTCCCGCGCTCCATCCCAGAGTGTGAACTACCCCCCGCTTACGCAGGGGGCTTCCTGCGAGTGTCCGGGTCTCTCAGGGATTGCCAGACCTGTTTGTCGCAGATTACCAGCAAAGTGCCGGTAGCCCGTCCACAGGGCATTCTGTGATAGGAACCTGACCATGATGTTGACCGCACTGTTTCGGTCGCGATCCAGGGTGTTCCCGCATTCACATGTCATCACTCGTTTCCAGAGCGGCATCTCATGAAGCGCCCCACAGACACAACAGGTTTTGGTCGTGTTCTGTTCATCGACTGTTATTACTCTCTTACCTGCAAGGGCTGCCTTGTAGGTTAAAAGTCCGATGAACCTTGATAGGTGTCCCGTGTTCTGGGTGGAGCGGTTGAGCCCGGGGGTGGCCTGCCAGGATCGGGGCATCTGTTTCACGCTCAGATCCCCGACGAGGATCGTGGCGGCCCGGGTGTTCGCAATGAGTTTCTTGCTCGCTTTGTGCTGGAAGTCTTTGAGCTGGTTGCTCTGTTTCCGTTCGCACTTCCGCTTGAGTTGATTCAGCTTTCGCCACTTCCGGCTCTTCTTCTTACAGTGGTCCCTTCGGGCCTGCAACTCAGCGATCGGGGTTTTCCAGTACCTGTCGGGACGAGCCAGGGGGACCTCGATGAACTTCCCATGACTGTTCACCCCGACGTGTCTGGTGACCCCCAGATCAAACGCCTGATAGAGGCTGTTGTCACGGTACTCCTGCTGAGGCTGGACTTCGTGAACAATGGATATGTAGTATGCTCCTTTGAGGTCGTCGTGGAACAGATCAACCTGTTTGGCGCTGGAGAAATGAACCCCTTCGGGGAGGGCGAAAGACAGGGGAACCGTGTTGTAGAAGTGGGAGAATCGGATCTGGACACCCTTGAACGTGAACCCGCTCTGGTTGTAGCGCAGCGTACAAAAGTGATCCTTACCCTTAAATCCTGGAGGGTTTGCGTCCACATCCCCGGCCTGTCGCAGGGCAAAGAACGACCTGAAATTGTCGTCCAGAGACTTCAATGTAGTCTGGAGCACCTTAGAGTAAACCCATCGGTACTCTGGATACTTCTTCTTCAACGCAGGAAGAGCTTTCGCCTGCTGCACATACCCGATATGCTGCTTATCGGGTCGATCCTTGTTCTCCTGATAGTTCCGCAACCGATCAGCAAGCGCAAAATTGTAGACTAACCGGCACTTCTCGGAGAGATGCCAGAGCACGTCCTCCTGTTCGGGCGTGACCTGAATCTTGATCTTCGTGGTAACGTACATCGGGAGCTCTCCTGCCGGTTATCACGTTAATTTTTGACATACTTCGGCATAATGAATAGCCGCGCGGGGTGAAGGTGAATCCAACATTTGGGCGCCGCTCCCATCCCCCAGCGTGCGCAGGGAGGCTTCCCGCTCTACCCCTTCAACCCCCACAGAGTATAAATAAACCCCCAAACAATATTTTAGGGATATCGATGGACTTCGAAATTACCCGTGATGTGAGGAACGAGGTGTTGAGCAGGCGTGAGGTTTCGTTTACTCTCACCTTCGACGGACCGACGCCCTCGCGGAAGAGCATTCAGGAGAAGCTCGCCGCGTTGCAGAACAAGGATGTGAACCTCGTCGTGCTGGACCTTGAGCGGACCCGGTTCGGGAAGATGGAACTTCTCGGCCGTGCCCGGATCTACGACGACGAGGAGACCAAGAAGTCGACCGAGCGGGAGTACCTGCTCAAGCGCGGCGAGCCGAAGGCCGAGAGCGAGGCGTGAGAAGCATGGCGGTCAAGAGACACGAGTGCTACGAAGTCAAGGGCGATGCGGCGGTTCTGCAGAAGCGGCACTGCCCCCGGTGCGGCCCCGGCGTACTGATGGCCGAGCACAAGGACCGGGTGGCCTGCGGCAAGTGCGGCTACACCGAGTTCCAGAAGTAGGTCCTCACCCCCTGATACCAATACGGTCCCGGCCACGGTTTACAGGCCGGGGCCGGTCTTTTTCGTAACGTGACGAACGGAACGATCGGGACGAACGGAGCGATACCTGTTTTATGTCTGATATAACACTCGATGACGGGCTGGTGCTGGGTCTCGAGGGGACCGCGTGGAACCTCAGTGCCGCCCTCTTCGGGGAAGACCTGGTCGCCCTCCACTCGTCGCCCTACGTCCCGCCGAAGGGAGGAATCCACCCGAGGGAGGCCGCGCAGCATCACGCCTCGGCAATGAAGGAGGTCGTCTCCCGGGTGCTCACGGAGCCGGAGCGTATCCGGGCCGTCGCCTTCTCCCAGGGGCCCGGGCTCGGCCCATCGCTGCGGACGGTGGCGACCGCCGCACGAGCCCTCTCGATCGCCCTCGGCGTGCCGCTCGTCGGCGTCAATCACTGCGTGGCGCACGTCGAGATCGGGAGGTGGGCAACGGGGTTTTCCGACCCGGTCGTCCTGTATGCGAGCGGCGCGAACACGCAGGTGCTCGGCTACTTAAACGGCCGGTACCGGATATTCGGGGAGACGCTGGATATCGGCCTCGGGAACGCGCTCGACAAGTTCGCCCGGAGCCACGACCTCCCGCACCCGGGCGGTCCGGTCATCGAGACCCTTGCACGGCAGGGAGACTATATCGAACTTCCTTACACGGTGAAAGGGATGGACCTCGCCTTCTCCGGGCTCGTCAGCGCCGCCCAGGAGAGCAACGCGAAGCTCGAGGACGTCTGCTTCGGCCTGCAGGAGACTGCGTTTGCAATGTGCGTCGAGGTGACGGAGCGGGCGCTCGCGCATGCCGGCAAGGACGAGGTGCTGCTGGTCGGCGGGGTCGGTGCGAACGGGCGGCTGCAGGAGATGCTCGAGGTCATGTGCGAAGAGCGGGGAGCGGCGTTTGCCGTCCCGGAGCGGACCTACCTCGGCGACAACGGCGCGATGATCGCCTACACGGGCAAGATCATGCTGGAGCACGGCGCCGTGCTCTCCCTCGAGGAGTCGCAGATCCGCCCGGGCTACCGGGCGGATGAGGTTGAAGTCGCCTGGCGGACGGAGCCCGGCGAGATCTTTGCCGCCGCCCCGCACGAGGACGGCGTCGCCCGGGGCGCCGAGGCGGTCGTGGAGATCGGGGAGGAGCGGGTGGTCAAGCGCCGGACGAGCAAGCGCTACCGGAACCCGGGTCTCGATCGGCGACTGATCGCGGAGCGGACCCGGGCCGAGGCCCGCCTGATCGCGGCGGCGAGGCGGGCAGGCGTCCCCACCCCGGTGATCCGGGACGTCACCGCGGATACGATCGTCATGGAGCGCGTCGCGGGAGAGGTGCTGAAGTACGTTGCCACGCCGGAGAACATCTACCTCGCGGGTGAGGCGGTCGGGAGGCTGCACGGAGCGGGGATCGTTCACGGCGACCTGACGACGAGCAACATGATCGTCCGCGACGGCCAGTGCGTCCTGATCGACTTCGGGCTTGCGTCGACGTCCTCAGAGGTCGAGAGCCGCGGGGTCGACCTCCACGTATTCTTCCAGACGCTCGAGAGCACGACGGAGAACTTCGGGGAGTTGAAGGAGGCCTTTATCAGGGGATACGCGGGCGTGTTCCGGGGGGCGGATGAGGTCCTCTCCCGGGAGCATGAGGTCGAACTGCGGGGGCGCTACCTGTGAGGCTCGCGGTGGTGACGAGCAACGCCAACAAGGCGCGGGAGGTGGCGGCCTACTTTGCGGGGGTGCTGGAGGTCGAGCACGTCCCGCTCGAGTGTCCGGAGTACCGCCACGACGATGTGGGAGAGATCGCCCGGGCGAAGGCGGAGTTCGCCTACCAAACGCTCTCTCGCCCGCTGATCGTCGACGACACCGGCCTTTTCGTCGACGCGCTCCGTGGGTTCCCCGGGCCGTACGCCGCCTACGTCCACGACACCATCGGCAACGCGGGGGTTCTGAAGCTCATGGAGGGTGTCGAGGACCGGAGCGCCCACTTCGAGACGGCGATCGCGTTCGCGCGCGAGGACGGCATCAGGATCTTCCGGGGAATCCTCCCGGGGACACTCGTCGCCCCCCGGGGTGAGGGCGGGTTCGGCTACGACCCGATCTTCGAGCACGCCGGGCGGACGCTCGCCGAGATCCCGCTTGCCGAGAAGAGCCGGATCTCTCATCGGGCGCGGGCGCTCGAGGCGTTCCGCGCCTGGGTCGAACGGGCGGCCAAAGAAGGCAGAACTGTTAATAGTAGCAAGAACGAATAGTACCAAACTGACAAGTGGTGTTTTCAACATGGCAAGATTTCCCGAAGCTGAAGCACGTCTGCTCAACGTAAAGATCTGTATGAAATGCAACGCCAGGAACGCAATCCGCGCGACCCGCTGCCGCAAATGCGGCTCCGACGAACTCCGCGCCAAGTCCAAGGAACGGAAGGCGTAACGCACCCGGCCGCGCAGAGGCGGTCCCGGCATACTCTTTTTTGCGCAGGTTATGGGTGAGCGGGAGCGCCCCGCCGTTCAGGCGCTGTAGTAGGTGACCTTTCGGCCCTCTTCGCTGTACTCGCCCCGGTAGGTCTCGATGTTACGCTTGTAGCCGATCCGCTCCAGAAATCCGAGGTCGCGGAGCCGCTCGCGGACCCGCATCACATCGGCCTCGTCCGCCCAGTCCCGGGTGTAGACGTAGATGACCGACCGCTCGTCACGCGAGTCCGGGTTCGGTTTGGCGGTGCTGACCTTCGCGGATATCCCGAGCGACCCCTTCACCGTCTCGTCCCGGACCTTCCTCCACGCCTCGTCCACCTCGTCCGCGGGGACGAATATGAGCCATTTCCCCACCTGTTCGTCGTCGAGGCCTCTCGCCGCGGGCCCGGGGGCGTCCTGGACGATCCAGTACATCCGGGTCGTCTTCGAGGGGAGGGCCCCTTCGCCCGCCTTGAGGGGTGCATAGATCGCATCGATTCCGCCGAACAGCCGGAGGAGCGCCTCGGCGAGCACCGGGTAATCCTCTTCGAACCGCTCGAAGATCTCGCGGACGTCATCTTCAAAGTCGGCCCCCTGTTCGACGAGTTCGAACAGGTACGGGCCCCGGGCATGAAGTTCACGGTTGAGGTAGACCTCAAAGATCCCGTACGCGACTTCGGCCAGGGACTCCGGATCGATCTCTGCCATACTTACTGGTAACCACCGGGGCGGTAAAAATGGTTTTGAAGTGTTACCGGCCCAATCTCTCTGCGACGAGTGCCGCGGCACGCTCCCCGGACAGAAGCATCCCCCCGAAGATAGGCCCCATGCGGCACTCCCCGGCAACGGCATTCGCCGCCATCCCGGCAACGAAGAGGCCGGGGAAGACTTCTTTCGTGTGATCGAGGATCCGGGACTCGGCACGCTCGGCCCACATGAAACTCTCGCCCTTCACCCGGAGTTCGCCGCCTTTCTTCTCGATCATCCTGGCGATCATGGCATCGTGACCGGTCGCGTCGACGGTGCAGGTGCAGGCCACGGTGAGCGGGTCGACGTGCAGCCCGGCCATATCGACCGGCGTCCAGTTGATGACGAGGCCGCCGACCCTGCCGTCGCCCCTGACCACGACGTCCTCAACGGTGGTGAGGTTGAAGAACTCGACGCCGGCGTCGCAGGCTGCCGAGGTGAGTTTCGCGACCGCTTCCACCGATTTCGCGACGTAGTAGCCCTCCTCGAACTCCCTGTAGGCGATACCGAACCGGTCCAGGAGCCGCCGGGCTTCTTCCTGGACGACGATCCTCTGAAACATCATCCCGCCGCCCCACATGCCGCCGCCGATGCTGAGTTTCTTCTCGATGAGTGCGCACGAGACGCCCCGCTCCCCGAGGAGCGCGGCACAGGCGAGCCCCGAGGGGCCCCCGCCGATGACGGCGGCGTCCATCTCGAGGTGGTCGATGAATGCCCGGTGCTGCTCCTCGAGAATGGCCCTGCTGATGGTCACTTCGTTCAGCGTCATCGGTTCTAATGTATATCGCCCCGGTGTCATAAGGACACTGGCATACGGTGGAAACGCACCGGATCGCGGTTCAAACGGGAACGCTCAGGGAGTTTCCGGCGTACATCTTAATATCGATCCGGTCCAATAGATCTTCGTCATGAAGTGGACGCGCGACTTCGGTCTCACGATGAGGATGCTTTTGACGTCGTTCCTGCTCCTCATAGTCTACCTGATCTTTCTGGGCATCCTTTCGGCCCTGGGATTCGGCTTTGAGTTCCTTCTCTTGGTAGCTGCCGGCATGGCATTCGTTCAGTACTTCTTCTCGGACAAACTGGTCCTCTGGAGTACCGGCACGCGTATCGTCGGGGAGGACGAATATCCCGAGCTGCACCGGATAGTCCAGCGCCTCGCTACCGAGGCGGATCTCCCCATGCCGAAGATCGGGATCATGCAGTCACCCGTCCCCAACGCGTTTGCCACCGGGCGGAACCACAAGAACGCCGTGGTTGCCGTCACCGACTCGATCATGCGGACGCTCAACCGCGAGGAACTCGAAGCGGTGCTCGCTCACGAGCTCTCGCACGTGAAGAACCGGGACATGCTCACCCTGACGGTGGCGAGTTTCCTCTCGATGCTCGCGTTCCTGATCATGCGGAACTGGCTCTTTATCGGCCTCTTCGGCCGACGGGACAGCAACGGAGGCGCATTGATCCTGGTCTTCATCGCCTCGATCCTCGTCTGGGTGGTGAGCACCCTCCTCATCCGGGCGCTCTCCCGCTACCGGGAGTTCGCGGCGGACCGGGGCAGCGCCGCCCTGACCGGCAACCCGAGGGCACTCATCTCCGCTCTCCAGAAGATCAGCGGGCGGATGGATTACATCCCGGCAGAGAAGAAACAGGAAGTGGAGGGGGCAAACGCCTTCTTCATCATCCCCGCCCTCTCGGGGAACACCCTGATGGAGCTCTTCTCCACGCACCCGCCGCTGGAGAAGCGGGTGGCCGCCCTCGAGGAGCTGCAGGCGGAGATGCGTGGATACTGAACCCGGCCGGGTTCTCTCCACCCAATATTTAATATTCAGCACGGCCTATCTATGTAGGCATACCGTGCATTGCATCGATGGTCTAGTGGTATGACTTTGGCCTTCCAAGCCAATAGCCCGGGTTCAATTCCCGGTCGATGCATGGGGCTCGTGGTCTAGCTGGTTATGACGTCGCCTTCACACGGCGGAGGTCTCGAGTTCGAATCTCGACGAGCCCATCATTAACGACTTCTTTTGGCGTTAAAACGAGACAATCGCGGCCCATCCCTGTTCTGGCGTTATTCACAAGCGCATCTATCAAACGGGATGCGTTGTTCGTGTTGTTCCTCAACCATTCTAACGTTTCAGGCGACAACGTGAGATGCATTTGACTCCTTAATCTCTTTGCATGTACCTTATATTGCCTATGGAGGGCGGGATTAAGATAGGGTGGCAATTAAGGCATAGATATATATATTATAATGACACGGGCCACGATTGGTGTGAGAGATGGTCGATGGTGAAATGTCTTCAGGGATAAGAGAATTGATAGTTGAAGAAATAACAAGGGCAGTGCTTGAGAGATTACCAGCTGAAGGATTAGAAAGACTAGCTGGAGAATTCGAACTCTTTGAATATAATTGTACGGGAAGCGGATTCACCTGCGGGCAGAGATATGTATGTAACGCAAAAGGGCATTCATGCAAAGGAGTATTTGATTGCATGCAGAGTTTCGTTTGGAGGAAGTAGGACCTTGATTGCTCGATAACAAGATCAAATCATATCATATGGCGAAAAATCTGAATCAGTAAATGATCTGTCTCAGGAAATCCATGAAAAGATCGTGAGACGTTTAGCCTAAAGCAAGAAAGCGGATAACCACACTACTACCACTGTGAAGTCAAGGATACACATATGGAACCGATTATAGGTGTATTAAAGGTGAACACTCTTGTGCTAATCATTTTATAGTGAGGCACTTTTGTAGTAAGGTGTTGCATAAGCACTGGAGATAAAATGGAGGATAAATTTAGTGATCTGGTACAGCAAAATCTATTTTCCGAATCACCAGATATTCCATATTTAAAGAGTATAATAGAATCCAATTTAGAATTAAATTCGGAAGATACAAATGAACTTATCTATAGTATTACATTAAAATTAAATTCATCTCTCTTTCCACCCGTAACTGGCATAGAATTAATTTTAACAGAAGGATGCAATCTTGCGTGTTCTTATTGCTTTGAGAAGGATATGGCAGGACATAGTAAAATGCCAAGAAATATCGCTGCTAAAGCGATAGATTTATTGATCGATTATTCGAATGATTGTTCAGAATTGCATATAACTTACTTTGGTGGAGAGCCTCTACTTAATTACTCTGTTATGCGATATATTACAGAATACGCCCAAGAGCAATCATCATTACGAAATAAATCAATCAATTTCAATATGACTACCAATGGCACATTATTAAACCGCTCAATTGTCGAATATTTATCCAGCAACAAAATAAAAGTATTAGTGAGCGTTGATGGACTTAGAAGGACGCACGATAAACATCGAAAAGATAAAAATGGCAATGGGACATTTGATCGTGTCTATAAAAACCTTAAACTGCTAAAAGAAAAGCAGCCGTGGATTGGCATTAAGATGACCATTATGCCTATTGAATGCAAATATCTATTCGATGATGTCATAAATTTATATAATATGGGTGTAAACCAGTTTCTTATTGGTCCGGCAACTGGAGTAAGTTGGTCAGCTCAGACCATAAACACCTATTTATCACAATTAGAAAAGCTTTATGAGTGGTATTTCAGTTATCCTCGATCAGATTTAAGAATCAATGAGTTCGACGAAATAGAGAATAAGCCTTTCTTTGGGTGTCATGCAGGTAGAACAAATATTGCAGTAGGCATAGATGGACAAATTTCACCATGTTCAAAGATACTAGCCATAAATAATACCAATCTTTTATCCAAATTAGGGAATGTCTACCTCGGTTTAACAAATTTTAAAAACCGATTGAGATTAAATGAATGTTCGGAACTTCATGTAGAATGCGAGCGCATGGGCATATCAGAAGAATATCGAGGGGGCTGTTATGCAAGTAATTATTATGAAACTGGAAGTCTATTTATTCCCAGTATGAAGGATCATAACTTCGATAAAGCACGACACTCACTTTCAGAAAAATTTCAACAATTAAAAAGAATTACTAATTGATATAGCAAAATATCAGTGGGGGTGGGAAGTTATATGGATTCGGATGTAGAAGAAATCAGCGAGAATTTGGAGGTACTTATTGAGGAAATTACTCAAGAAGTCCTCGAACAAACATCTGCTTGCAGAAGCGATATAATTTAGCAAGAAAATGCCCAAATAACCAAAATTACAGACATCTCGGTGATTATACATGTCCCAAGGGCAAGACGTACGAATGCTAGGTAAAAAAAACATGCCTGCCTAGGAATGTTTGTTTGTGCCAGCGTACATAGTTGAAGACGGTAGTTGCAGCATCGGTGAGATGATTATACGCCTCGATGATATCCTTCCGTCTCCGGGACTGTCCTGTCCTTCCCTGACTTCTTGATTTGTATCTTCCGTCTCCAGCTCTCCAGCCTCCGAATGTGATCCCGGAGTAACTACTTCTTTTCTCCTCACGAAACACCCGAGATAGGATCGCAGTCTGCCTCCCCTGTGGCGGCCACTACCTCTTCCACACACTCCGCCGGGATGCCGTAGAGGGCTGAGGTCTCCTCGACGATCTGTCGGCGGGGGATACCGTCGCGGAGCATGGCGGCAACGGTTCGCTTGAGGTCGTGCGTGATCTCCTCACCTTCATACGTTCCGTTCACGCGGGCGTATTTGAGCGTGCTCATACTCGCGCCCCTCCCGCCGGGTGAGTTCCCCGGCCAGGGCATCGCGGTGGTGGAGATATCCGACAGGACGGTTCGTGGGCTCGAAGGTGCCAGGGTCGCGAAAGAGGATCTGCTCATGGTGGAGAACAGGCGAGCGTGTCGTGGCTGAGTCTGGAAAGGGGCTGCTAAATGCGAACCGTGCGCGGTTGAAAGCGAGCGGGATGCGAAGACCGCAACCGCTGACTCCCAACGAAATGTTGGGGCAGGAATTTATTCCGCCTGCAGGATCCCGATGATCCGATCGATGACCGATGTGACGGTCTGGTCGTTGAGACGGCCGGCTCGATAAAGAATCAGATCGACGCTGGCAGAAAAGAGCCGGTTTGGCCGGATGTTGCTCGGTTTGTGGAGCGTACCCTCTGCAAAATTCACGTCGGTGATACCAACGGCATAACGATCCCGGATCTGCTGGCTCGTGATCTGGCAGAGGATGACATCGTCCCCACCGGGCGCCGCAACGACAAGAGCCGGGCGCCGTTTCACGGTTGAGAGATCGGAGAAGGGAAACGGTACAACGACAACATCGCCCTTCACAAATCGCTCCACGCCTCTTCCTCCTCGGGCCGGAGCCAGTCTTTCCGGAGCACAGGCTCGCTCGCGAGGGCGGTGTCCGGGGCAGCCTTCCGGCGCCGGGACTTGAGGAACCGGATGAAATCGAGCACCTCACCGTACGTCCGGGGCGGAAGGTCGCTCAACTCACTGATGATCTCCTCTTTTACGTGCGTCATGACACCTTCACCTCTGCGGTATAAGATCCTCTGGTGCTTCAATCTACATATCTCTGTCTGAAGAGGAGTTGTTACCAGGGCGAGCTAGCCCCGGCACTGAGAAAAGGTGCGGGTTGCGACTCGCGACAGTTCATCAGAACCGGAGCGGGAGAAGACCGAAGATCTTCGAGCGAGGATTTTGAGGCACGGTTACGGGCGCTGGGGGGCCGATGGGGTCGCCGGCAGCGTGGTGGCGGTGCTGGTGAAGGTGCTCGGTGGGGGATAAGGCAGTGTAAGAGGGCTCCCAATGCCCGACCAGAACCACCACCCCACCCTCCCCGAACGCCCACACACCCAATTGACACCCCAGGCAAATCAAGAGGTTCCCGTGAACATTTCAAAACCCCTTTCACGCTGCACGCAAGAATCCTGTACACGTACCATGAACGATGGAACGACACCCTATTCAGACCGGGAGATCATCAACAGGTGGGCGGTTGCAGAGATCGATGCCGGCATCTCCCGTATCCTCTCCGCGAAGGGATTGATACGCCCGGACGCGGAGAGGTGCATCGGTTTCTTCTACGTGGATCACGAGGAGGGCATCACCTTTCGTATCCATTCCCTCTGCCGGACCGGGGCCGGAAGGCCGGAGATCGTCGCGAACTTCGAGAACCACGGCGAGGGACTCATACTTCACTCCGACGAGGTGGGAACGTATACGCTCCTCTCAAACGATGAAGCGAACGATCTCTCGCTGCTCGAGGAACAGCGATGGCGCCTCTATTACGAACCGGAAGCGCTCCAGGCAGTAAGAAAAAGGGTTGACCTCGACAGGTTCAGGGCTCCGGGGTATTTCGACGACGTATCGGTGATCCTTTGCTCGAACGACCGGGAACTGATCCCCGAAGGCGTGTGGGTCCGCCTGGAAGGCCAGTCGGACGACGGCGCCTCATTCCGGGGAACGCTCCTGAACGAACCCTACTCGGACTTCGGCGTGCACGAAGGGGAGATGGTCACGGTGACCTTCGCCGAGGACGAGGAAGGGCGGTTCCTGGTCGCAGAAACGGGGTCGTAATCCCTCACCTCCGGATGGCCGGGACCTGGACACCATCCGGAAGAGTATACTTCTTGCCAGGGGGTCTCTGCTGCAAAAGGCAAAGGAAAACAAACGAGAGGATATCTCCACCGCTAAGTACCCGGTTTACCGATTCGCGATCCTATAGCCGATGTATCCTCCCACAAGCGCCCCTACGAGCCCGCTGGATACGAGTGCGGTAGTTTCACCGGAACCCAGGATGCCCATAAGTGAGGCGACGCCGAAAAGTGCCCCTATGAGTGTAAAAGATATCCGCTTGAGCATCGGTAAGAGAGCCCTCTACTCCAGAGCAGAAAAGACAATCGGAACGGTGAGGAAGGTTAGTCAGAAGTTTAATGGAGTGTGAAGCGAGAAGTCGCTACCGTGCTTACTTCCTCAATTTTAAGCGATAGTCTCTCCTCGAAGCGATCTCATCAAGAATCCGATGAAGAGCCTTTGACTTTGCCCTGACATCAAGTCCCCCGGATTCTTCTCTTGCCCGGGACAGCGCTTCCTCAAGGTCTTCAAGTTCCAGAACAGTTGCAGCAATGCAGTAGTAGCTTTTTGAACGGCCTTCGTTGAAGTCTTTCAGCATCTCCCTGAGTAAGAACCCGCGTTGTTCCTGTATCTTTTGAAATGCGGACACTCCATGCCGGGATATAAACGAGATATCTTCCTCGAGTGTCTGGTAGCACTTAAAAGAATCGTGCTCTTTACCGGCTTCCCTGTGTTTCTTCCATTTTTCGCACGTATCGCTCTCTTCGCACTCCCAGCAGAATTCGATTCCCTTTCTCTTAACGGCACATGTGATAAACGGGCAACCGACCGCCATTCTGGTTGAGCTCTTGCACCCAGAACATCTACTCTCTGCTTCGGTATTGTACATGGGGCAAAGCCGACAGGAGAGTCCGCAGATTCCGATATCGGGATACTCGATACGCATGATCGTTGTTACGTGCGATATCTCTCCAGATATCTCTTATGATAGCATAGCGGGAGCTCTGTAGATTTCAATCGGGTCCGTGTTCAGCCCGAAGCGCCGGAAGCAGACCTCTGGTCGTGAACCCGTGCTCGAAGAGAGCATCCGGAATTTCCGGGCAACCCTGTGCGAAACCCGGAGTTCTGTCTTCCGGTGAAATCGGTCCGGCCGGCGCCCCTGCGTGCATCCCCGGCCCCCTCACAACGCTTCGATCACGTTCCCGACCACGGACTCGAGGTCCTCGCCCGAACACGCGACGGTGAGATCGGCATACTTCTCGTACAGCGGGACGCGCTCGTCGTACATCTCGCGGAGGCTCTGGCCCGGAAGGAGGAGTATCCCCCTGGTCGTGATGTTCTTGAGCCTCTTTTCCATCTCGTCATACGAGATCTTGAGGTACACGACCACCCCTCCCGACCTCAGGTGCGCCATCGCATCTCCGCTGCAGACCACGCTGCCACCCGTCGCGATCACCGCACGGTGGGGGTGAAGGGAGAGGATCGTCTCTTTCTCGATCCGCTTGAACGCATCCGGCCCGTCTTCGTCAAGGATCTCCTGCAGCATCCTCCCGGCCCGTTCCTGTATCAGGATATCCGTATCGATGAACTGCATGCCGAGGGATTTTGCAAGGATGACGCCCACGGTGCTCTTCCCCGCACCGGGCATGCCGATGAGGATGATGTTTTCGTGGTAATGCATACTGCTCCCGGAACCCGATGGACAGGGGGGCCCTCCTTTGGTACCTAGATGGGATTTCGGGGGAGATGAAGGTTGTTTTGACAAAAAGTGCAACCGCCCGGTGTTGCCCCGGCAACGCTCACAGCCGGGAACGGTATCGGGTGGCATCACGACCCTGCGAAGCAGAAGGTGTTTTATCTGATATCGAAGAACCGCGTTCGATCGAGCATGAATGCGAAAGAGGTAGTTGGAGCGCTTGTCGGCGCCTTTGTAGCTTTTCTCGGCCTGCTATGGTTTTTGCAGGGTACAGGAATTCTTCGGATGCGCCCGATATTATGCATCGCGAATTGCGAGGAAGTCGTCGGCCCATCACCATTCTGGGCGGCGGCAGGAGCGATTGCGTTCATCATTGGGGCCATTGTCGTTGCCGTCAGCGTGAGGCGCGCCAAAACGCCCTGAGACCTATGAACCAGCGTGACTGAGTCTACCCGAAGGGCTACACTTTCACCCCCCGCTCTGAGTATTTTTGCTGTCCCAGGAAGCATCAGACTTGCCCGGAACCCGGGATCGGCGCGGTCAATAGCCCGCACGAGGGGTGTTCGGACGAAATGCAAGAAGGCTGCATCCTCACGGCCGCAGCGCACGTTGAGGGTGAGGGCAAGGCATACTGCTCTCTGTGCAGTCCTGCTCGTGAAAACGGATCGTTCTGCGGGGAGTAGGGCGAACATTGACTATGCAAACGCGGACGGCGGGAAGATCATCCTGATCTGTTCGGTGTGCCGGAGCAAGACGGCACTCAAGAGCGGTCCCCCGGACGCGGGAACCATGGCGAGAACTTCATACGAAGAGGAGGCATGACAACCGATACTGAAATCGCTGTCGCCGGAGAGTATTCGGCACACCAGCGGGAGATTCTACTGGAAACCGTGGCGAAGGGCTGCAGTCCCGAACAATTCATGCTCATGCTGGAACTTGCGAAGAGGTATAGGCTGGATCCCTTCGCCCGGCAGATATGGGCGACGCCTGCAGGGATCTTCGTCGGACGCGATGGGTTCCTGGCGTTAGCGCACGCTTCAGGCAATTTCGACGGGATGGAAACGACGTTTGAGGAACAGGACGGAAAACTGTTCTCAGCGACGTGTACGGTCTACCACAAGAAGATGCAGCACCCTATCCGGGTGACGGTCCGGTTTGACGAGTTCAACAGACCGAACTCGGACGCCTGGAGGCGGATGCCGTATGTGATGCTCCAGAAATGTGCGGAGGCTCACGCGCTCCGGCGGGCGTTCTGCGTGACCGGGCTGTATGATGAAGCGGAATTCCCAACGGAGGGGCCGGCGAGAGGGGCGTTCGCACCGACGGTCACCGTGGACGGTGAGCCGGTCCCGGTGGAGCGGGTGTCGGAGCGGTGCTCCCAGTGCGGGCTGCACGATCCGATGGTCGACGCTTTCCGGGAGAGATACCGGGCGGCGTTTGAGGAGGCGGGGGTGGTCCTCCCCGAGGGCGTTTGTGAGGAGTGCGCGAAGGAGCTCTGGAAACATGGAGAGCCGCAGTGAGGGGAAACGGTCTTCCGGCCCCCTGATCGCTCCTGACGAGATAGAGATCATCCACTCGGACGGGGGAGCCCTTCACCATCGCAATCGACTCGCTGAGAAGGAGTTGAGCGACCCCTCTCCCTTTTCTTTTTTAGTAACGGTTCGGGCCGCCTCCGCCACATTCTGCCGTGGGCACACCCGGCGGCTTGTATCCACACCACAGGTATGTCCATCTTCGCAAAAATTTATTAATACTACCGAGGCCTGTCCGAACGATTTGTATGGCGCAATTTGAGGAGAAGAAGGAAATGATTCCCGAAGACCTGTACGTTCGGATGCAGAGGCAGCTGCTGAGCATGCCCATGACTCAGATCAAGATGAAAGTGGAAGAACTCAAAAAGATATGCCTGTGCCCTCAATGCCCTACGAACAACGACTGCGCGAAAGATGCAGGGGAACTTCTTTTCTGCTCCACCGGGCGCAGCTTCCACTGTATCACGGAAAACAAAGGATGCCTTTGCCCCGGCTGCCCGGTGGCCAGTCAGATGGGGCTCAAGTATCAGACCTTCTGTCTTATGGGGAATGAAAAGGCTCAGCGTTTCGATGCGATGCTGAAGATGTGAGGGGATGGTGTTTTCAGCACCATTCTTGCATGTGTGCGGCTGCATTGCCGGTATTTTTCAGCAGATGTGGCGTCTCAGGGCAATGTGAAACGGAGTAACTTTCTAATTCGTTTTCATCGGAGTTCCATAGGTATTTCCGCTGTGACCACATCCGGCAGTGCCGGCATGACAGTCCGGTAATAACCATTAATAGTAACAAGCGCTACGGTCCTCCGGTGGATCCGTTGGCTCATGAGAGACAGGTTTTCACGGTCGGTCTGTGGATCGTGAAACCCGGAAAGGAAGAAATATTTGTGAAAAAATGGCAGGAATTTGCCCGGTGGTCTCTGGATAACCTGGAGGGCAGCCGGTGGGTGTACATGGTGCAGGACCTGGAACAGAAAAACAAGTTTGTTTCTTTCAGTCCCTGGGATTCCCTGGAGACTGTTGCTGCGTGGCGGCAAACTCCGGAATGCGCATCGTCCATAGCCGAACTCAGGGAACTGTGCGATGAGGTGACGCCCGGGACGATGAAAGAGGTGGCCCACCTCACGCGATAACCCGTCGACACTACGTACGGAGCGAGGAGACGTCAATGGAGACGATACGGTCGAAAGACGGAACGCTTATCGCCTACGAGCGAAGCGGGATGGGGCCGGCACTGGTCCTGGTGCACGGCACAACTGCGGATCATACGCGCTGGCAGACCGTCCTCCCGATGCTCGAGCGGACGTTCACCGTATATGCCGTCGACCGGCGGGGCCGCGGCCGGAGCGGAGATGCGGCGGACTACGCCATCGAGCGTGAGTATGAGGATATCGCTGCTGTCGTGAGTTCTATCCCCGGGCCGGTGAACCTCCTGGGCCACTCCTACGGCGCATTGATCTCTCTGGAAGCCGCTCTCCGCGTCAGCAACCTCCACAAACTCATTCTTTACGAACCAGCCATCCGGTTAGACGGGCCTATCTACCCACCCGGTATCCGGGCTCAAATCCAGGCCCTCCTTGATTCAGGGGACCGGGAAAAGGCACTCTTAATACTGTTCCACGAGATTGCGGGGGTGCCGGAGGACCAACTCGCATCATTGCAAAAAGAGCCTGTGTGGGCGGCCCGTCTGGCAGCAGCGCATACCATCTCCCGGGAACTCGTTGACGAGGACTACATTCTCGACCCTCTGCGGTTCAAAGATCTCAACGTTTCCACATTGCTGCTGTCGGGAAGCGAAAGCCCTGACTTTCTCAGGGCAGCGACGAAGGCGGTGCATGCGGCGTTGCCGAACAGCAGGGTCGTGGTCATGCCCAGGCAGCAGCACATCGCGATGAGCACGGCACCGGAACTGTTCGTCCGCCTGGTCACCGGGTTCCTGACGGAACCGGACTGACCGGGTCGGGGTAGGTTGACCGGGCTGGATTCAGACGCGCCAGAATGCCAGGGCCTTTTGCAGGAGGCCCATTTTTGCATTCACCTTATTCGCTGCCCTTTTTTCCCTTGCAGCCGCACGCACCTGTCGGTGCCGAGAAAACCTATGTATGGGATATATGCTTTTACTGTTACATGGAAGATCGGCCCATAAAGGTCCTGGTCATCATGGGCAGCGCCCGGAAGGCGAATACCTACCGCGCAGCCGAACGGATCCGCGAGATCCTCCAGGAGAACGCAGCGGTGGACTGGGAATACGTCATGCTCAAGGATGTCAATCTGGAGCAGTGCCGCGGGTGCTACACCTGTTTCGACCGGGGGGAGGAGTACTGCCCCATCAAGGACGATGCGGCCCTCCTCGAGCAGAAGATGCATGACGCGGACGGGGTGATCTTCGCCACCCCGGTCTACGCGTTCCAGGTCTCGGGACTGATGAAGGTCTTCATCGACCGCCATGCCTACATCTGTCACCGCCCCCGCTTCTTCCGGCAGAAGGCACTCCTTCTCACCAGCGCCGGAGCGGTGGGAAGCAAGGAGGTGCTGGAGTACCTCAATGCAGTGGCCCGCATCTGGGGCTTCGAGGTCGCCGCCCGGGCTGGGATCGTCTCCCACGCGAAGATGGGCCCGCTCCCCGCCTACCGGATTCAGGAGAACGAAGAGAAGCTGCAGGCGGCGGCAAAGGCCTTTCTCGCCGCGCTCCGGAGGGGAACGCGTGCGAGGCCGGGGCTCTTCGACGTGATGGCGTTTCATATCGGGCGGGCGCCCTGCGACGAGCTGGGCGAGTCGGCTCCCGCGGATCATGCTTACTGGAAGGAGCAGGGCTGGCTCGAGAAGGGGCGGCGCTATTATGTGGACGTGCCGGTCAGTCCGGTCTACCATGCCCTGGGCACGGTGGCGGAGTGGTACCTGCGGCGGCGGATACGGAGGGATTTGAGGGAAGTAGGTTGATGAGCCGGTGCGGATGCAGAAGCGGAGAGAAGGATACAGAGAGTTCGGTCGCCATAAATCATCAAAAATCCTCGTCTTTCTGCAGTTTGATAACAACCCCTCCCCCGCGCTCCAGAACGACAATCCTGCCCATGATCTCCTCCCTCAGCCCCCCGGGAAGCCTTCCTGCCTGCCACTCCCGTTCCCGGGCGACATTCACCACGGCGTTCGCCGGGTCGGCCGCCGCGACGGCCTTGAGGGCGTAGTACGCACCCCCGTAGGCGTGCTGGGGGACGTGCGCGGTCGCCACCGCCTGGCCCGCGGCCCGTGCAGCAAAATGAGCCGCGTCATTCTCTTTCGCATCGCGGGCGGCGGCATGGGCGGCGAGCGACGCCCCGCGGATCTCGGTCATCCTGAACACGCCGGTTCGGGCCCACGTCCGGCAGGCTTCGATGGCCTTGCGCGGCCGGTCGTCCTCGGGATAGGCCTTCTCGAAGAGCCCAAGCACCCGCTCGGCGCAGTCCGCGGCCCAGGCCGCCATCGTTACCTGATCGTCTCTGCTGTACTTTTTCATGAACTAATAACTCCTGGATGCTGTTTTTGAGATTCTTCAAGTAAAAGGGTTGACATGCAATGGCTTTGAATCTTCAATTCAACCAGGAGGTCCGGATCCGTACCATGCGTGAGGGGGAGGTCACAGGAAAAGCAGACGTGGACGGCGAAGCGCGGCTGTCGCTCACCGTCACCAACACGGGGAGACGATACGGGACAGAGGTCGTGCAGACTGGCGGGGGTTCCAGGACGTATACCCTTCGGCCCGCCCGGCAGGCACACCTGAACCGGGCCGGCGCCTCAACTCTTACGGTGTGTTGTTTGAGTCGTGGAACCGGGTGCCGGGCCATCAGAGCAAACTCCAGAGACAGCCGGCACACCAAAAAGAAAAAAAACTATTTTCCGAATCGCTCCGGGAACTGCTGCACAATCCCATCTGATAGCGTATCCGATAGGACGAGAATTTGATCATAGATCTCGTCGTAGGCTTCGATATCAGCGGTGTAGTTTCCATTTACGCGTGCAACGACTTCATCGTTCGTCATCGCGAGGTGCATGTATAACGCTTCCTGTATGGCCGATTCTTCGAAGTTTGGGTTCGCATCCGCAAGGAATGCGGCGATGTCATCTGCATTCTGGTTCCACCGCGCCGAATCGGCATCCACCTGTGATGTGTTCTCCGCCTTCACAGCCTCAATGATATCAACCGCAATCAGGATATGCTCCTTTAGCAATGCGGTCAGGTTATCCCCGGCCTCCTCTCCGTAAAAGGGTTTGATGGCATCGCCAATGTCTTCCTGATTCGAGAGAAGTCGTGCTGCGGTGGCATTGGTATCTGGAGCGTTCTCAAGCGATGATACGATGTACATACGTGTCCAGACAACGTGTTCAGTCCATAATGAGTCCATGGTTGTCCTGAGTTCGAACTCTTCCTGGGAATAGACCAACGGGGTGGTAGTATTATTTATTACGGAAGATTGTGTGTGCTGCGCCGCCATACCAGGTGTAATAACCAGCAGGGTAAGACAAACGCATACAATTCCCATCAAAATAATTCTTTTCCTCATAGCGTGATCCCCTCCTGGGAGAGCGTGCCCACATAACACGCCGGATATTTATGCTTATCTGAAGCGGCGCCGTGTTGCATAAATCCGGTCCTTTGGCCCAAACAGAGAAGATGCCGGACATCCGGCCCGCCCCTTTATGAACGAGATCTTCAATCCTGCTCTATTATCGGGATACCTCACCATGGAATACTAATCTAGAACAATGTAAATTGCCTTACAAGTCAACTCACGTTGACTTACACAGACCCGCCTCACTCACGGGCACCGCAACGTAGAACTGACAGGGCCCCCTAAAGGGCAACCGATCCATGCAAGCGGCGACGCAGCCACCACGGGAGTTGAATAATGCCTCATGAACATTTTACCGGACAACACCGCCGGCTCGGAAGAACCGCAGCCTGGGCCGTCTTCTTCCTTCTCGTGGCATACGCGGTTACGCTGGTCCTCGGGCTCCTCTCGCTCCAGTCGCCAGCGGACCCGATCGGCGATCCTTACTTCTCCCTGCTGGAGCTGCTCATCGTCGTGCTGGCGCCGCTGATGGTCGTCGTCATGGTTGCGGTCCACGGTTACGCCTCTCCCGGAGCCAGGGCGTACAGCCTCACGGCGCTCGCATCCATGGTCATTATGGCGGGGATAACCTCCAGCGTCCATTTCGTCATCCTTACCGTAAGCCGCCGGATCGCGTCCGCGGGGTTCCCGTGGGCATCGTTCCTCTTCTCCTTCGAGTGGCCGTCCGTCGTGTACGCCCTCGACATCCTCGCGTGGGACGTCTTCTTCGCCCTCTCGATGCTCTTTGCCGCGCCCGTATTCCGGACGGGGCGGCTGGAGAAGACGGTCGGGGTTCTCATGGTCGCGAGCGGCGTACTGAGCCTCGCGGGGCTCGCCGGCGTGCCGCTTGGCGACATGAACATCCGGAATATCGGCATCCTTGGCTACGTCGGGGTCAGTCTGATCGTATTTCCCCTGCTCGCGATCGTCTTCGGGCGTGCTCAACCGGCGCCCGGAGAGGCCGGGTGAAGTCCGGTTCGGGATCAGGGATCTGCGGCTACACAGCCTCCCATGGCAGAGTTATCAGGACCGAATCTCAAAGAGCCAGCCCCGGCTCATCAAACAGATGTATGAATAAGGAAAGGCCTGGAGAGGGGCGGGCCGCAAGAGTATATTTATGTGTGCACGGGGGTACACCGCATGCCTCTCCCCGGGTGTAGGTGAATGGAGGATCATGGATAACGTGGCTGTAGACGGCATCACGCTTGAGTGCGAGGTCTCGGGGAGCGGCGAGTCCGCGATCTTTATTCACGGCGCCCTCATCGCGGACTCGTTCCGACCGCTGTTGTTCGAGCCGGTCCTGGCCAACCACTACAAACTCGTCCTGTACCACCGCCGGGGCTACGCGGGCAGCAGCCACAGCGATGCCTCCACAAGCATCGCGCAGCAGGCCGCCGACTGCCGGGCATTGCTGCATCACCTCGGCATAGAGCGTGCGCATGTCGTGGGGCACTCATCGGGTGCCTGTATCGCCATTCAACTCGCATTAGACTCTCCGGACACCGTCGGATCGCTGGCCCTGCTGGAACCGGCGCTCATCGTCGGATCCGCCGGCCCGGCCTACCGGGACGCTCTGCTGCGAGGCCGGGAACGGTACGGGAAGGAGCCCCCGGAGCAGCTCGTAGACGAGTTTCTTCAGGCGCGCTTCGGAGCCGGGTATCGTGCTTCGCTCGACCGGATGGTGCCGGGAGCGTTCGAGCAGGCGGTCGCCGATGCCGGGACCTCGTTTGATCAGGAAGTACCAGCGCTGCTGGAATGGAGGTTTGGCGAGGCCGAGGCGAAGAGCATCACACAGCCTGTTCTCGCCGTCGTCGGCAGCGAAAGCACCGCCCTCGGGGCACGTTTCGGGGAGACGCACCAGCTTCTTCTCGATTGGCTCCCGGATGTCCGGGGTTTCGTCCTCCCGGGCGCTGCGCACGGGATGCAGATGCAGAACGCCCGGGACATGGCCGGGGCGCTCGCAGACTTCTGGGCACGCCACCCGATCCGGCCTGGATACCCCCTCACCCGGTCTCGAAGCTCGTGACGCCGTAGCACTCATCGAGCGGGAGGTCGGGGATCTCCTTCGTGTACATCCGTGCCGTGCCGAAGACCGGAACCATCCCGTGCCGCTCTGCGAGCGCGATACCGGCGCCGTTCGGCTCCGGCACATCGAGGAAGAGCGGCTGGCCGGGCACCGCCGCCGCAAGGCCGCAGTAGATCCGCCCGGCGATCTCCGGCGTGTCGGCAAAGAGCGGGCCGATCTTCGCACCCCTGCGGCACGGCCGCACCTGCCCGTAGCCGCGGACCTCCCCGTCCTCGAGGACGGCCAGCGCCGTCGCGCCGGGCTGCGCCAGCCAGTGACGGAGGAATTCCGGCCGCTCTGCCGGGAAGTGGCGTGCATCGTAGCGGACGAGGGCGTCGAAGGGAACGCTCGCGGCGTCTGCGAGACCCGGAGGACGGTTGCCCCCGCCGAGACCCTCGTACCTGATGTTCCGGTGTGAGAAGAGGAAGCCGTGGTCTCTGTAGCGGTCCTGCATCTCGAATACTCCGTCGATCCCGAAGTTGTAGGGCCTGGCGAGCCGGTCGGCGCACTCCTGGATCGCAAGACCGACACCCCTGCCCCGATATTCGGGGTCCAGGATGTAGAACCCGCCGAAGGCGAACTCGTCCGAGTAGACCATGATCGAAAACGTTCCAACCAGGCGATCGCCGAGGAGCACCGCGAAGAATGCCTGCGGGTCGACCGCGTAGTAGCATTCTCCGTCGGAGAGGCCGGGGTTCCAGCCCTCCCGTTCCGCCCAGTCGACCGCGATCCCGATTTCGGTTCGCGTCATCGGGCGAATTGCAATCTCACCTGATACTGCCATACTATGCGTGCAACGCAGCGAGGGATGAAAGTTTGGAACCGATCGCGCTCCGGTCACGCCCAGTATCCCGGATATCTCCGTCCCTCCCGATAAGTGTTCTAATCGGATTAATGCCGGAAGAGAACCAATAACATGCAAGGACGAGAGAGCATGAGCAAGACAATCATTACCGTCGTCGGAAAGGATACCGTCGGCATTATCGCGAAGGTCTGCACGTATCTTGCAGATAACCAGGTCAACGTCGAGGACATCTCGCAGACGATCGTGCAGGGATACTTCAATATGATGATGATCGTCGATACCAGCGGATCAACAAAACCGTATGCCGGGATGGTGACCGAACTCGACGAACTCGGCGATGCGATCGGTGTCAGGATCCGGTGCCAGCGGGAAGATATCTTTACAAAAATGCATCGTATCTGAGGGATTTTATGGTCACTATTCTCGAGGTGAACGAGACGAACAAGATGATCGAGCAGGAGAAACTCGATGTGAGGACCATCACGCTCGGCATCAGCCTTCTTGACTGCTGCGACTCCGATCTCGATGCCTTAAACCGGAATATATACGACAAGATCACCCGGCTGGCAAAAGACCTCGTCTCAACCGGGAGGGAGATCGAGCTCGAGTACGGGATCCCGATTGTAAACAAGAGAATATCCGTAACCCCCATCGCACTTGTCGGCGGACGGGCCTGCAGGTCCCCGGAAGATTTTGTAGAGATTGCAAAGACGCTGGATCGGGCCGCACGGGATACGGGGGTCAACTTCCTCGGGGGATACTCGGCCATCGTCTCAAAGGGCATGACCCCGGCCGATGAAGCGCTCATCCGCTCAATCCCGGCGGCTCTCTCCTCGACCGAAAGGGTCTGCAGCTCGGTCAATATCGGCTCGACGAAGACCGGGATCAACATGGATGCCGTAAAACTGATGGGAGAGATTGTACGGGAGACGGCCGAGGCGACGAAAGAGAATAACTCCCTTGGCTGTGCGAAACTGGTCGTCCTCTGCAACGCCCCCGACGACAACCCGTTCATGGCCGGGGCGTTTCACGGCGTCTCTGAAGCGGATGCGGTCATCAACGTGGGCGTAAGCGGGCCGGGCGTCATCAAGCATGCACTCGAGGGTGTCCGGGGAAAGAACTTCGAGATTCTCTGCGAGACGGTCAAGAGGACGGCCTTCAAGGTCACCCGTGCCGGGCAACTCGTCGCCCAGGAGGCGTCGGAGAGGCTCGGGATCCCGTTCGGGATCGTCGACCTCTCTCTGGCTCCGACACCCTCCGTCGGGGACAGCGTCGCCGGGATCCTCGAGGAGATGGGACTCGAATCGGTCGGCGCACCGGGGACGACGGCCGCGCTCGCCCTCTTGAACGACCAGGTGAAGAAGGGAGGGATTATGGCGAGCTCCTTTGTCGGCGGGCTCTCGGGTGCATTCATCCCGGTCAGCGAGGACCAGGGGATGATCGATGCGGTGAACCGCGGCGCCCTCACGCTCGAAAAGCTCGAGGCGATGACCTGCGTATGCTCGGTCGGCCTCGATATGATCGCAATTCCGGGCGACACACCCGCTTCGACGATATCCGGTATCATCGCGGATGAGGCTGCAATCGGGATGATCAACAATAAGACGACCGCTGTGCGGCTGATCCCGGTGATAGGAAAGGATGTCGGCGAGACCGTCGAGTTCGGCGGACTGTTAGGCCATGCACCGGTGCAGCAGGTGAACAGGTTTTGCTGCGCCGACTTCATAAACCGTGGCGGGCGGATTCCCGCACCGATTCACAGTTTTAAGAACTGAGTGCCGGGGAGGTTCGGTCCCTTTTTTCGATCCCAGCGGCACGAACCGGTACTTCCCCGATGGGTGGACCCGGATCGCCTGCGGCAGGCCGTGAGAGCCGGGACGGCAACCCGACACACGCCACCATCCGCGACGCCGGTATAATAACAGTGGTTAACACAGCACGAATAACGAATATATTTATTCCACCTGGATGAATTCCCCGTTCAGCCCTTAACAGGGGGGCTGGATTATGAATTCTACCAGAAATCGATTATTAATGGTAATGCTCATTGCATTTCTCGCCGTGGGCGTCGGCATCGTGAGTGCGGACAAACCGCTCGCCGCCGGGGGGCAGGGGCCGGTTGCGGAGTTCAGGCTGACCGCCGACGACCCCGTCGATGCCGCGGAGTTCGGCCGATCCGTGGCCATGGACGGAAACCTCGTGGCAGTGGGGGCCGGCGGGGCGGATACCGATTCGGTCAGCAGTGCCGGGGCCGTCTACCTCTTCAAGCGCCAGGGCCGGGGATACGTCCCGGAAGCGAAACTGGTCGCCCCGGATCCAACCGATGGGGCTGAATTCGGGAGAGCCGTTGCGATCCAGGGCAACACGGTGATCGTCGGAGCCCGGTTCGCACAGGTCGGCGACCTCTCAAATGCCGGAGCCGTGTATGTGTTCAAGAAATACCAGGGATCATGGCACTTCGAGGACAAGATCGTCTCTCCCGAGCCGGCCGACGAGGATAACTTCGGCCGTGCTCTTGCCATCCAGGGCAACCTTCTCGTGGTGACGGCCCGGAAAGAGAACCTCAACGCTGCCGACGTCGGTGCCGCCTACGTGTTCGTCTGCCGTGGCGGCAGCTGGACGAACACGGCAAAGATCACTGCAGGCGACCCCGCACCGGGAGCCTACTTCGGCCAGTCGGTGGCCGTACAGGGAGATCTGATCGTGATAGGCGCCCGCAATGCCGACCCCGAGGGCGCCGGCGCGGCCTACCTCTTCCGCAAATCCCCGGACGGATGGGCGGAGGTCGCAAAGATAACGCCGCCGGACGGAAAAGCGGATGACAACTTCGGGTTTACGGTTGCGATTGCCGGAGACACGATCGCGGTCGGTGCCCGGAGAGCGGACCTCCCCGGCGCAAAGGACGCAGGTGCGGCCTATGTCTTCTCCCTGAACGGGAACTCCGCCGACCTGGTAGCCAGGCTCACCGCAGGCGACGCGATGGCCGGCGACCAGATCGGCCAGGCGATAGCCATCGCCGGAGACGTCATCGCGGTGGGCGCCAACCGGGCCGACATCGGGGACGATGCCAACCGGGGTGCAATCTATCTATTCCGCCGGACGGGCAATCAGTGGATTGAGGTCGGGAAGGTTACCGCATCCGATGGAGTGGCAGGCGATGAATTCGGCTACTCGCTATCGGCCTTCGGCAACCGCATGGTGACAGGGGCGCACTTCGCCGATTCAACGGCAGGAGCGGCGTACGTGGTCCCGCTGAGGCCGTAAGCACTGAAGTCGGTGGGGGCACCTCCCTGCCGCACTCTTTTTCATCCTCATGGCTGCGGCCGTCCTGCCTGGAGTGAAGCGGGATAGCAGCACGGGTTTCCTCCCGGTGCGTATGGGTGCCGTTCATTCAACCGCTCAACCATATCGATAACGGGCCAGGGTCCCGGGCCCCCACAGGAAGACCACAACCGCAGCCATGACGGTCAGGATGACACTCACCAGGACGGGGTCGTACGGGAAACCGTAATCGGGGACCGATCCCATGTTGATCATGGCATGAAACAGGATCATGCCGAACACGCTCTTTCCCGTGTTGTTATAGAGCCAGACCATAAGGATGCGTGCCATCACCGTCGCGACGCACTGGCCCGCCACCCAGAGCGGTGGGTTCGCGAGGGAGTAGGGCACGAGGTGCCACAGGGCCCATACCGTCCCCAGAATGATACCCGCGGGGAGCGCCCCCCACCGGTCCTGCAGCGGGTCGAGGGCGTATCCCGACCAGCCCACCTCTTCGCCGATCGCGAGGATGAAGAAGACCGGGAAATAGACGGGCATCATCAGGAGCGGAAACTGCAGGCCGGGGATCGAGACCCCCATCAGCCTCATCAGTCCGTATTGCAGGGTTGTCGCGGCCGGTATCAGGAGAAGAAGAGGGATATACCAGATCTTTCGCCGGATCCGTTTGTAATCAAAGGACCTTTTCCAGAGAAGCCTCACGCCGTCCGACCCGGCCTTCCGGCAGGTAAGGATCGAGGCCGCGATGAAGGGGTTAAAGACCATCAACAGGCTGTACGGAGCAACGAGACGGAGCACGTACACGGGAAGGGAGAACAGGAAGACCAGCAGGAAAAAGAGCCACACGAATGTCGCTGTCGGGATATTTTTCATCGGCGCCTCCGGCCTGCGCCGCTCCGGAACGGCGATTCAGGAAGCGACTGAGGGTCCTTTCCTCTTTCATCGTAAATAAGTTTCCTCCCTCCGTTCTCCACCAGCCGGGCACCTCTCATCCGAACGGCGGGGTACAGACGCATGCACCGCGAAACGCTTCACCCGTGACCTGAGCCGCCGCCTCAGGCCCCGGAGAGCGCCGCAGCCAGGTCGCGGCCGCACCGGTATGCCCGCTCGAGCACCTCCCCTCTCTCTCCGACGATGCCCGGCTCGAAACAGTTGAGGACCGGTAGCTCCGCAACCACCTCATACCCGAGCGGCCGGAGCGGCAGGGAGAGCGCCTCCAGCGCAACGCCGAGGTCGGCGGGATCCCCCTGCTCGCCCACCGCGAACACCACAGCCTTCCGCTTCCGGTCCGCAAGACGGCTGGAGTAGCCCCGGGGACGCTCATCGGTGAAGTCATAGAAGGCGTAGAGCCGATCGATGAACGCCTTCATCTGGCTGGTGACGTTGTAGTGGTAGACGGGCGAGCCGAGAACGAGCGCATCCGCTTCCACGATGCGGGGGTACAGCATGGTCATACCGTCGTTGAAGCGGGTGCAGGTCAGGTCATGCCTGCACCGTTCGCAACCGATGCAGCCGGCGATAACGTACTTAGAAAGGCTGACGGCGCTCACTTCGCCGCCTGCGTCGGAGACCCCGCGGAGAACCTCCGCAAGGAGGCGGGCGGTGTTCCCCCTCGCCCTCGGGCTTCCGCTAATGCCAAGCACTTTCATGATCGGAGTTCTCGCTGAACAGAGGAATAAGGGTTCCGGGGGTTGCAGCAAGGAGCCGGCCCGGGTGCCCATCCAGACACCGCGCTTCTCAAGGCCGACCGCTGGCTTCACAAGAGGAGAGTCGCGCCGCAGGGCCATGAAGTGGCGCCCGGGAGCAAGCCTGCCGTGGTCTGGAGGGTGCGGCTCAGCAGATACGCCCGCTCCCACCCGGTCCAAGGGTTGATATGCACACCGCCGTATCATGAGCCCCATGACCCGGGAATACCCGCGCCCCCGCCTCGTCGTCAGCCGCTGCATTGAGTTCGACCCGTGCCGCTACGACGGTTCGAAGATACCCTCCCCCACGGTGGCACGCCTGAGGGAGTACGCCGACTGCATCCCGGTCTGCCCGGAGGTCGAGATCGGGCTCGGCGTCCCCCGGGCGACCGTCAGGATCGTGCGGATAGACGGTTCCGACCACCTCGTGCAGCCGGCCACCGGGCGGGACGTTACGATGGAGATGTCCGCCTTCGCAGCACGATTCCTCGATTCCCTGCCCCCAATCGACGGTTTTATTCTCAAAGGCTGCTCTCCAACCTCGGGAACCCGGAACGTCCGGGTGTATCCGTCACCTGAAAAATCCGCGGCGATAGCAAAGTCCGCAGGGTTTTTCGCCCGCGAGGTGCTGAAGCGGTACCCGGACCTCCCCGTAGAAGACGAGCTGCGCCTGAACAATGCGCGGATCCGCGATCATTTCCTCTCCGGGGTCTTCATCATGGCGGCATTCCGGGGCATCGAAGCAACCCGGGACCGCGAAGCCCTCGTGCAGTTCCATGCGAACAACAAGCTCTTTCTGCTCGCCTCGAGCCAGAAGATGTTGCGGGAGGCAGGAAGGCTCGTCGCAAACCGGGCAGAAGTTGAACCGGCAGAACTATTCCTCCGGTATCGCCGGATGCTCTCTGCGGCGCTCGCACGGCCTCCCCGGTATACCGGCAACGTCAACGTTCTCCTGCATACCCTGGGATACTTCAGCGACCGGATCTCAGGCGAAGAGAAGGCGTACTGCATCAGGCTGATCGACCGTTATAAAAACGGCCACGCTACGCTGGCAGAACCCCGCGGCCTGCTCCGGTCGTGGGTGATCCGGTTCCAGGAGCCATACCTGATGAACCAGTCGTTCTTCGCTCCATACCCCGTCGAACTCGTGGACCTGCCGGGAGATGTTACCGATCGCGGACGAAACGTCTGGAATAGCAGAGAGGACCCGGCATCATAATCGCAGCCCTGCTGTCGCGAGCGAGCGCTTATAATATTCCGGGCGAGATGAACATCCATGCACCGGATCATCGACTGGAACGAGCTCTGGAAAGCGCTTCATACGGGTTCGTCCGAACGTGCCGAAAAAGACCGCGACCCCGCCGCCCACTGGGACAGACGCGCCGCCGCCTACCGGCGGATCACCCGCGACGAGCGATCGGCAACCCGGCATGAACTCGCGACCCTGGACGTACGACCGGGCGACACCGTGCTCGATATGGGTGCGGGAACGGGGAGACTGGCCGTGCCGATTGCCCGGACCGCCGCCCACGTGACGGCCCTCGACCCGTCGGGAGGCATGCTCTCCATCCTCAGCGAGCGGATGGCGACGGAGGGGCTCACGAACTACTCCTGTGTTAAGATGCGCTGGGAGGATACGGTGATCGGGAAGGATATCGAGCCGCACGACGTGGTCGTCGCGGCGTTCTCGCTCGGCTTCTACGACCTCGCCGCCGCCCTCGAAAAACTCGATGCCGCGGCTCTCCGGACGACCTACCTCTTCTGGCACGCGGGCGAGTGGCGGGGCCCCGAGGAGATGGCGCTGTACAGGGCAGTCTTTGGGGAGGAAGCGGCCATGCGGAAGGGGTACCCGGACTACATCTACCCCGTCAACATCCTCCACGACGCCGGGATCCACCCGAACGTCAGGATCTACCGTGCCGTCTGGGACGCGGTCTACGACTCCCCCGAAGAGGCCGCCCGGACCTGGGTGGCGATGCACAACCCCGGCATGGAAGATCTCTCCCCGGTCAGGGACTACTTCGCCCGGACGCTCCGGAGGGACGAATCCGGGAGATACGTCGAGACGACGGTACGGCCGACCGCGGCGGTCTGGTGGGAGAAAGACAATCGGAAGAACAGCCGGTAACGGTCGGTGTTCCTCCGGCCAACTCAAGGCCCGGACACAGAACGTGCGGGGAGGCCGGGCAACGCCCCGGGGCTACTTTATATCCCCTGAAACGTATCTCTCAATCAGATGCAGAACCAGCAGCCCGTCGACCTGAACGCCATCGCATGGATGGCGATGCGGCAGTACGGCTTTATCCCCGGGTTCCCGCCGCCCGTTCTCCGGGAAGTCGAGGGTCTCGACCCGAAGGTCTTCCCGGATACCCTCGAAGACCCCCGCGACCTCCGCTCGCTCCTCTGGTCGTCGATCGACAACCACGACTCAGAGGACCTCGACCAGATCGAGGTCTGCGAAAGAGAGAACAACGGCGCGATCCGGGTCAGGGTTGCAATCGCCGACGTCGACGTCTACGTCCCGAAAGATTCGGAGACGGACCGGCATGCCGGCCATAACGGAACCTCGGTCTACACCGGCGTTACGACCTTCCCGATGCTGCCCGACCGCCTCTCGGCAGGCATCACCTCGCTCCTGCCCGGCCGGGACCGGATGGCGGTCGTCATCGAGTATACGGTCCTTGCCGACGGAAGCACGGTACCCGGCGACGTCTACCGGGCAATTGTTGCGAACCAGGCAAAACTCGTCTACGAGGAGGTCGGCGACTGGCTGGAAGGAAGCGCCCCCGTCCCCCCGGCGGTCGCGGAGACGCCGGGCCTCGAGGAGCAGGTCCTCCTCCAGGACGAGGCCGCGGTGCGCATGAAGAAGCGCCGGACAGAACAGGGGGCGCTCTCCCTCGAGACGATCGAGGCCGAACCGGTCGTGGCGGACGGGCGGGTCATAGGGCTCGTCGTCCAGCGGCAGAACCGCGCGCGGTGCCTGATCGAGGAGTTCATGGTCGCGGCGAACGGAACCCTGACAGCGTTCCTGAACGACGCCGATCTGCCCATGATCCACCGGGTCGTCCGCACCCCGAAGAACTGGGAGGGGATTGTTGCGGAGGCGGCGGAACGCGGCGAGACGCTGCCCGCCGAGCCGGACGCGGAGGCGCTCACCCGGTTCCTCATCCGGCAGAAAGCGGCCGACCCCGACCGCTTCCCCGACCTCTCCCTGACGGTGGTGAAACTGATGGGGGCGGGCGAGTACGTGGCCTTCCGGCCGGGCGACGAACCGATCGGCCACTTCGCCCTCGCCGTCACCGACTACACCCACGGCACCGCCCCGAACCGGCGCTACGTCGACCTCGTCATCCAGCGTCTGACCAAATCGGTCGTTGACGCCGAACCCTACCCGCCCTACACGCCCGCCGAACTCGACGAACTTGCCGTCCGGCTCACCGGCCGGGAGAAAGCGTCTCAAAAGGTCGAGCGCTTCGTCCGGAAGGCCGCGGCCGCGGTCCTGCTCCGGGAGAGGATCGGTGAGGCGTTCGATGCGTTCGTCACCGGGGCATCGGAGAAGGGGACGTACGTTCGGCTGATCGACCCGCCGGCCGAAGGAAGGGTCGTGCTGGGCGAGCAGGGGCTCAGGGTCGGCCAGAGGGTGCGCGTCCGCCTGCTGGCGGCAGACCCCTACAAAGGCTTCATCGACTTCGGGCGCACCCGGTGAGGGATGGCCTCCCGGGGACCGGCAAAAAGAGGGGATCTATTGCATCCTGTCCAGGTGAACGTCCACCTGCGGGAAGGGAATCTCGATGCCGGCCTCCTTGAACGCCCTGACGACGTCGCGGGTCAGGTCCCACTGCACGCCCCAGAAGTCCGATGTTTTCGTCCAGGCCCGCAGGGAGAGGTTCACCGAAGAGTCGGCCAGTTCGGTGACGACAACCTCGGGTCCCGGCAAGGGGAGCACCGCCTTGTGGGCCGTCATCAGGTCGGTGGCGACCCGGATCGCCGTATCAAGGTCGCTGTCATAGGCGACCCCGACCTTGACCTCGGTGCGGCGGGTATCCATCCTGGTGGAGTTAATCACCGGGCTCCCCCAGACCAGGGAGTTCGGGATGGTGATGTAGGTGTTGTCGGGCTTCAGCAGTTCGGTCGCCATGATGCCGACCGAGGTGACCGTCCCGGATATGCCGTTGACCTCGACATATTCCCCCTTGTCGATGGGGCGGAAGGCCGCCACCCAGACCCCGGCGGCGAGGTTGGTGATGGTGTCCTGGAGGCCGAAGCCGAGGATGAGTCCGATCACCGCCGAGAGCCCGAGCACCATGGAGGAGACATCGAACCCGAGCGTCGCGAGGACGATGAGGGCGAGGATCACGTAGAGCAGGACCGAGAAGAAACGGACCAGGAACTCGATGACCAGGGCGGGCAGGTTTGATGCCCGGGAGAGCATCTTTGTGAAGGCAGACGTGAGCACCTTCACCACAATCCACCCGATGATCGCGACCAGCACGGCGAGAACAACGCTTTCGAGCGTGATGTCGGAGAGCGGAACGGTGAAGTTGAGGATTTCTGCGATCTCCATGCATTAAGGTGGCACGGGAGGTCAGATATACTAAACCCTCCGGATGGGGGAAAGAAGAGGGGAGCACCGCCACAGCCGCGACCACACCGCTCCTGCATGGCCGGACGGAGAGGAGGAATACGGTTGACCCGCAAAAGAGGTAAACCGGGCATAAGCCTGCCATGAAGACGCCGCTCTTTTCCTTCAGCAGGCAGGCCCGGTGCCGCTGCGCGGGACAGCCGGATTCAATACCCGAGCAGCTCCCGGATCAGGACAAGGGTTATCCTCCCTTCGGCAACTTCGTTCTCGAGGATCACGTATTTGCCGATATAACTTCCCGTGCCGTAGGCACGCTTTGCGCGCTGGTTCTCGAGGGGCAGGGCGTACTCCCGGCACCGCCGGAGCGCATCGTCGACGGTCGGCACGATCTTGTTCGTCCCGGAGACGAGGATAAGACGGGCCGCCGCGTGAGGCCACGCCCCCGTCCGGCTCCCGGTCTTGTCGCACGCAACGACCTCGCCAGACTCGGCGATCGCCTGCACCCCGGAGAGGAAGTAGTCGGCGGCCACGCTTTTGCGGCGGAGTGCATGCCGCTTCTTTTCATCGTCCTCGGCGGTGATGGCCGCGTGGTAATCCCGCCATCCCTTCGGGTTCTCTTTGAGCATCCGGTCGTATCCGATCTCGATCAGGGTCGTCGAGTAGCCGTTCATGACCTCGGCTCCTTCGGGCAGCAGGTCGACGACGGTCCTGAGAGCGTCCTCTGCCGTATCGACGGGGATCACCCTGACGTTCCGGGCCTCGATCGCCTCAATCGTCCTTTTGATCGTCGCTTCGTCCGGCGTCCGGCTCCATCGCTCCGTATCCGCCCCGGCATCCTTCAGCAGGTTAACCGCACTGTATTCCGTGGCTTTCGCCATCTGCTGGGTAACATTCGCCATCCGATCACCCGGGGACGGGGGGATGCGATCCCACATATACCTCTCTATGAACGGGCGTGCAGGACGGCATCAGGCCTGTTATGGAGAACCGCGGAGAAGACTTACACTCTCCGCAAGGGGCTTCAGTACCATACACGCTCCATGAGCACCCGGCCGTCCTCACGGAACCTGACCCCCTCCATCTCGAGCAGTCTCCGTTTCATAGCGAGGCCTGCCTGAAACCCGCCCAATCGCCCGTCAGAACGCAGGGCACGGTGGCAGGGGATGACGGGGGGAAACGGGTTTCCCGCGAGCGCGCTGCCAACTGCCCGGGAGGCACGTGGGCTCCCGATATGCCGGGCGATGCGCCCGTAGGTGCTGACATGCCCCCGGGGGATGCCATATTCTGCGAGGAGCACGCGCCGCTGGAAGGGCGGGCACCGGTCCAGGTCGAGGAGACCGATATCGAACTGCACGTCGTGCCCTGCAAGGAACGACTGGATCCCGGCAATCAGCGTCCGGATGCTGTCATCCCGCGGTTCTGGAATGAGAACCATCTCTTCGATCATCGCCGTATCGGCTCGAGGATCGCCGGGGAGGATAATTCTCCGGACCTTTGGCCCGGTTCCAGGTTGAATCCAGATGAGGCGGATCCGGCCGAACGCCGTCGCGATGCCGGTGGTCACCGGCACCGTCGTATGAGACTGATCGCCGGGGGATTGATCCATAATTCGAGTGAACTGCTGCCCGTATCTAACTTGCGGGGATGTTCGGGACAAAGCAGGAGGCTCACTTCTACTGTTAGCGGCTCCGTCGAGGAAGGTTCCGGCGTGTTTTTTTGGTATTCCATCCCACAAGAGGGTATGAAAAGATGCTACCTCGTCGGCATGGTCTTTCTGCTGGTTTTCGCGGCCGGATGCAGCGTCCCTGTCGAACAGGAGGCCGTGGAGGAGAATATGACCACGAGAGACCTCGCGGGTTTCGTCCGGGAGGCCGCCACCTACGCAAAGACAGCCGGAGAAGACGCAGCACTCGCCGAATTCAACAACGGGGCGGGCAGGTTCTCGCGGGGAGCCCTGTACGTATACGCCTACGATTACAACGGGACGCTTCTTGCGCACCCCTACGAGAAGGATGCGGTCAGAACGAACCGGGAGAACTGGACCGACGTCCGGGGGCTGCCGGCGATCCGCATCGGTGCGCATACGGCGGCAGACGGCGGCGGGTACATCGCTTACCTCTATCCGGCGCCGGAAAACGGGTCGATCGACGAGTCGGCAAAAGGCACCTACGTCCCGAAGATCGGCTACGTCGCCCCGGCCGGGGAGACGTGGTGGGTGGCTTCAGGCGTCTACCTCTCTGAGGCGGCCGGTCCCGGCCGGGAGCCGTACCCGGAGCCCGTATCGGCGATGATCGACCTCGTCGAGCGCGGTGCCGCCTACGGCCGCGAACAGGGGGCGGAAGCAGCATTTTCCGAGATCTCGAATGCGTCCGGGATGTTTGTCGATCCGGCAGGCCATTACCTCTACGCCTACGATTACAACGGGACGCTCCTTGCCCATCCCCACCTGCAGGCCTCGATAGGCACGAGCCTGATCGAGAGAGAGGACCCGTTCGGGATGAAGAACATCCGGGCGCTCCGGGATACGGCAGAGTCGGGCGGCGGGTTCATCGTCTTCGTCTGGCCGAACCCGGAGCAGGAAAACCGTGAGGAGCTGAAGATCGGGTACGTCCTCCCGGGCGACGAGACGTGGTGGGTCGGGTCCGGCGTCTACTTAAGCGAGATCACCGGCGAGGATGCGTCATTCCCCTCCCCGGCTCCCTGAAGAACCCCTTTTTTCGAAAAAACCGCATTGTTCCGGCTGTAGGCCAACACCCCTTCCGGTGCCCTTCGTAGACGGGATGATCGGGACCGGCGGGCCTCTTCGTAGCCGCTGCGGGAGAGGGGGACGGACCCCGAGTACCTTCAGATTCCCGGCGAGCCCGGACGTCTCATACCCTCCGCATCAGGGAGAAGCGTTCCAGATATCCCACAGGTTCTTCCAGCCGTCCGCCGTGTGCTTCCACACGACAACGAACTTGATCCTCTGCTCGGCAGGCGTTTCACCCGGAGGATGGACCCTGAGAATGCCCGTTCCCTTCTCGTGCAGGTAATCGCCATCCCCGGAGAGTTCGAGCGTGGTCAATTCCGCCCCCTTCACGCCCGAAGCCATGACCGTTCGCCAGAACTCCTCGATCGCTCCCCTCCCCTGGATCATGGGAGCATCCGGGGGGAAGACGACGGCATCCCCGGCATAGATAGATGCTGTTATTGAGGCATCACCCTTCAGGAACCCTTCGGAGAATTGTTTGTTATTCGCATCGATGATCTTCCTTACTTCGTCGGCAACCATATCCTATCCTCGGCAGATCGTTGATCCGGTGTACCACCGGCCCCGGAAGCCGGGGCCGTCATACATGATCGAACCCACCTGATTCCGTCGGGGTATTTAACGGTTCCTCGGCGAGCCGGGGAGATCTACCGGGGATGGGGATCCTTTGCGGAGCTGCATGCGCCCTTAAATGAGGGGGCGGACCCTCGTAGGCCCGGGAGACCCCGGCAAAGAGCCCCTGCACGGAGGCCATCCCGGGGCAGGAGCGTTTCGCCGGCAAAACGCCGGGAGAAGCCCTCATCCGGCAGGCAAGGAGACCAAACGGCCGCCGTTCGCCAAAAAAGTCAGGGGGACGGTGCGGCCTCCACGGCCGTCTCTTCCGCCCCCACCTCCTCGCTGTCCCAGACGAGGGTGTTCTTCATCTCGGTCATGATCACCCTCGAACCGGAGGGGACCCGGATCGCGTCGCCGATGTCCTCAGGCTCCCGCGCCCAGACGACCTGGTGCTTGACCTCCCCCCCGGGCAGCAGCACTACGACGCTGTAGGTGTTCATACCCTCCTCGGGGGCACCCTCCCCCTCGCCCGGGGTAACACGATAGCACGTAAACGTGACCGGTCCCGATCCTTCCGTCATCTTCTCTTCTGCTTCGCCTTTCATACGCATTCCTCCGTCACCCGGACGTGCGCGGGCCCTCGCGGCTCTGCGCGGCCTCCACGGATGGTGAGAGACCGTCTTCTCTATCCGCCAGGGTTCCCGCCTCACTCCGGAGAGCCACCTCCTCTGGACCCCCACCTAATAATAGCTTGCCCATGCCGCAGCTCCCGGTGAGAGGGACGCCCCGCACCCGAGCCGGATGGCCGCCGGGTCATCAACCCGCCCCGTCCAACCTTCCGGAGAGGTTCCACAGTATCATCGGGGCCTTCTGGATGGCGGCACCGTCCCGGAGCCCGGCCACTTCGGCCAGCACCGAGAGGCCGAGCCCGGCGTTCCTCTTCGCATACCCAAACGAGACGTGGTCGATGGTGTCGTCCGGGGTATGGGCAGGGCCGTGCTCCTCGCAGTGGGTCGTCACGGCCGGGTAGCCCCGGGCCCGGAAGGGTATATGGTCCGAGGCACAGGTGTGGTTGTTCCCGGTCAGGGTGAAGTTGAGCCCGTAGAGGGTGTTATGGCCCGCCATGAGCGCCGCAATATCCGCAGATCGCTCGTCGTAGACGATATCGAGGACGGAGCGATTCATGGGATCGTAGCAGGCCGAGTCGTAGTTGAAGTAGAGCACGACCGGGATCGTCGCGTTCCCGGCATAGTCGGCGCTGCCGTACCGACCGATCTCTTCGGCGTTCCAGAACGCGAACTCCACAGTCCGGTTAAATGAGTGCCGGCTCATCACCCGGGCGAGTTCCAGGACGATCGCGACGCCGCCCCCGTTGTCGGTAGCCCCGGGCGCACGGTCGGGGTCCGAGGACGTGCTGTCGTAATGCGCCCCCACCACCACGACTCCGTCGGAGTTGTTGCCGCTACCGGGGAGCGTGGCGACGACGTTGTTGAGTTCCCCGCCCCGGAACTCCACCTCGAGCCCGGGGATATCGGCAAGCCTCCGGTAGAGGTACTCGCCCGCCTCCCGGTTTCCAGCCGAGCCGTACACCCGGGTCGAAAAGTTCTGCAGGTCGTATGTCGTGTTCTCGAGTTCGGATTCATCGATCTCCGCGAGCATTGCGGCGATGGCGGGATCGTACTCCTGCTCGGGTGCGCCGGTGGCGCCTGCCGGGGCGGCCGCGAGGAGAACGGTCATGCCGGCGAGCAGCAGAACGCAGAGCGGCATCCACCGGAAGTGGACATGCCGTCGGGTATACCTGTCGGGCGCTGAATCACGTTCCATGAATGATCACACAGAAGACGCCGAATTGGGGGTAGAGATACATATACTTTCGCCCGGGAGATGAGAGGGTCGTGATCCGGGAGAGGGGTTGGTTCCGGCTCGAATCGCTGAAATAACGCCCCGACGCCTGCCACCGGAGAGGAGCCTCCCGGGGCCAGGTATATATCGCATGACAAAGACAGGTCTCTAAACCCGACCCGGGTACGGATCACCACCGGAGCATACAATGCCTGACCGACCATCAGCAGGCGACGAGTCGACCCTCTTACGATGGATGCGGTTTGAGATCGGCAGGATCAACGACGGCGTCGTCGCGGAACGCAAACGCCTCTCCCGGCTCCTCTCGGAGGAGCACCCATCGTCGGTCACGAAGGGCGGGAACCGGTACGAGTTCGACCGCGACGTCCTCCTCCGGCTGGAGCAGGCCCTGCCGGGGGAGTTGCAGAGACGACTCCGGCTCCCGATCCTCTTCTACTTCGACTCCACGGTCCCGGACAGTTTCTTCCTCGCGGACGAGGCTGCGGTGCAGGCCCTCCAGAGCCTCCAGGAGATCAGCCCTCTCAGAAGGATGCAGGGCGGGAGACTCTGGATAGCGAAACCTCTCGTGTACGCCATCATGAACAGGTACCCGACGGCCGTGCAGATCATGATGGGTTAGGAACGATCCTAAACCCGGAAAGAGCGGGTCCCCTCCCCGGCCCCCGGCATGCCCTCCGGCTGGTGGCCGACGACGGGATACGCGGCCGGCGAGGCGTTCCCGGGCAGGTAATCCGCATCCCGACCCTCAACGGCCGGTGAATCCACCGGAGACGGCCGGTCCTGTGCTCCGACGACGATGCAGGTTATCAACCCGCCAACGACAAGGGTTTGAATGGCGACGGTCAATATTGTGGCCATCTTCTGCTGGTAGATCTCGATCACCTCGCATGCCGGTAGCGGGGATCGTATTTAAATTTTGTTAATTTTATGAAATTAAATATTATATTTTGCTACATATATCCATAGATATAGCGAATCGGCGGAGACCATGCAGCCGGCAGCCGGATCGCACTCACCCGGTTCCGGCGATGGCCCGGCGCCCGCCTCTCCCGGTGAAGAGCCGCACCGGCGGAGCAGGGACGAGGTCAGCCGGAGCGACCGGACGGCTGTCCGGGATCGCTCTTCCTCGCGACGGTTCGCCGGACCCGTTCAAGCACCGGGCGGGTGGCCTCGTCCATCCGCCGGTCGAAGTAGTCCACCCATTCCGCAACGACCCCTAGCTGCTCCCGCTGCGCGCGAAGTTGTTCCTGCAGGTCGTCGACGGTCTTCTGGAGCCGGCCGATCTCCTCGACCCTCAGTCCCTGTTCCCGCTTGAGTTCATCGACCAGGCGCGCGATTCGGCGTTCCTGCCGGGCCAGCGTATCCTGCATCACCCCGAGATCGATCACCACCTCGGGCGGGAGCGGGACGGCGGTCCGGTCGACCTCACCAGCCGGTTCTTCCGGCGAGGGTTTTCTGCCGGATCGGATCTCTCCGACGATCTCGTCCGGCGAAAGACCCTTCCCGGAGAGTTCTATGAGTTCCCGGACAATCCGGACCGTCTTTGGCGGGAAGAGCCTGACCGGGCCGATGGTCCGGCAGGTAAAGAGGCTGTCGTAGGTCTGGACGAGTGTCCGGACATCCTGCTCGGAGATCCCGGTGAGACGCGCGATATCCCCGATCTTGAGTTCTTTCTCTGTCACGATGCCACCCTCTGCGCCCGCCCGACGCTCGAGCGGGAGCCCTCCCGTAACTCTTTGTCCTCATCAGGTATAGGTGCGTGCCGGATCATGGGGTTTTTCTCGCCGCCGTCCCAGTACTGGTACATGAATGGGGGAGCAAAGGAGAGAGTCCCGTGCGGCATGACCGTCGTCCGGAAGGCGGTGCGCTCCGCCCGTCTTCAGGTGCGGCCGGACGGGACCCTGCGGGTGGTCGCTCCCCCGACGTTCGACATTGGGGGGTTTCTGCAGCGCAACGCGGCCTGGATCGAGAAGCGGCGCGAGGAGTTCGACCGGCTGGCCGCCGAAGGGTGCGGGCAGGAAGACCTGCTCCTCCTGCACGGGCGGTTCCACCGCCTGGTCCCGGGTGCGCGGTTCGCGATCGACGGGACCGGCGGGGCCGTCGCCTGCCCATCCGTTCCCGCCCTCAAAAGAAACCTCTCCCGGATGCTGAAGGAGGAGGTTCTCGACCGACTGGAAGCCTGCCCGGACCTCAGCAGCCGGAGGCAGGGGCGGATCTCGGTGAAGATGCAGAAGACCCGTTGGGGGAGCTGCTCGACGCTCGGCAACCTGAACGTCAACCTGCGCGTCATAGCACTTCCCGACCCCCTGCGGGAGTACGTCGTCGTCCACGAGGCTGCCCACCTCCGCGAGCAGAACCACTCGAAGCAGTTCTGGCGTCTCGTCGGCGACCATTACCCCGGGTACCGGGCGGCGGAGGCCGAGCTGCGGCGTTACTGGGTCATCCTCGAACGGAACCGGGTATGGGGAACACTGCGGGACACGGGGTGAAAGAGACCGGTATCAGGAGTACTTCCTCCAGAACATGGAGAGTTTTCTCGATTCCGCCCACCGCCCGTCGAGCTGATCGATGATCCCGTTGATCCGCTGCACCTGCTGGCGGATCTTCTCCGTCGCCGCGGCATCGTCAAGCAGTTCGGCACGCCCCATGATCGCCTGGAGCGGGTTCCGGATATGGTCGGCGAGCAGGGCGAACTGCTCCATGTTCCGCTCGATCTGGGTGTAGGCCTTTAATTTCAGGTCCTCGACCTCCCTCTGGGCGGTGACGTCGCGGGAGACGGTGACGACCCTTGCGACCTCGCCGTGCTCGAAGATCGGGACCCGCATCTCCCGGAGGATCATGGTCCGGTCGCCGAACGTGAGAGGCCGCTCCGATGTCAGCGGCCGGCCGGTCCGTATGACCCGCTCATACATCTGCCGGGTGGCGGGAGGGAGGAACGGCAGGACGGCGAAGAGATCCTTGCCGACGACGTTTGTTTCGAGCCCGAGGTCTTCGCACCAGGCGACGAAGGCGTCGTTCGCGAGAAGAAGGGTGAACCGGGTATCGACGACGGTGACGGTATCGGTGATGGCGTCAAGGACGACCTGGTAGAGGTCTTCCGACTCCCGGAAGATGTACTCGGACTGCTTCCGGTCGAGTGCGCCCGCGATGATGTGAACGGCTGCAGAGAGGAGCGCCACATCCTCGTCCGCGAACCGGGCACCATCGGTATCCCGGTCGAACCCGACAAAGCCGACGACCGCCCCGTTCAGCCGGAGCGGAACCATCAGCGTCGCGGTAACGCCGTGACGCTTCAGGAACTCGCGCTCCTCCCTGCTCTGCCGCCCTTCACGGGACGCTCCGCTCACGAGCACGGTCTCGCCTTCGAGGATCCGCACGACCCACCGGGGAAGGTCGCTCGAAGGAAACTTCCGGGACTCCCCCCGCCGGGGGTTTCGCTCCGGCCGGCACCACTCGTGCGTCGTGCCAAGAAGCGTCCGTGGATCGTTGAAGAGGGAGAGGTAGGCCCTGCAGACCCCGCACGCACGGCCGAGGTCCTCAAGCGAGTCGTCGATGGCCGGATCGATCTCCGCAGGATTCATGAACCGTGCGGGCATCGCCGCGACGGCCGCTTCAAGGCTGCGGTGGTGGCCGGGCGCATCCTCGGCCTTGCGCCGCACGGTGACGTCGATGCAGGAGAGGAGGAGCCAGACGTCTGCGGTCCCGGGGTCACGGACTGTGCTGACCGATATCCCGGCGTCGAAACGGGATGAATCTCGCCGCCGGGCGGCAACCGTCCCGCTCCACCTGCCGGCAGAGAGAGCGCAGCCGATGCAGTCCTGCCCTTCTCCCGGGGAGAGCCAGAGGAGGGTCGCGGGCTTTCCGACCATCTCCTGCAGGTCATACCCCCACATGGCAAGCAGCGCAGCGTTGGCAAAGGCGATACGTCCCTCCCGATCGACGATGCAGATCCCGGAGAGCGAGGTCTCGATCACCTGCCGCAGCATCGCAGCGGTGACGCCGGATATCCCGGCCGGGGTCTCGCCGGCGACGGAACTCTCGCCCTCCCGACAGTCCGGACCGTCGCCGTGCTCCTCGCCGGTCGCCAAACGGTTCGTTGTATGCGGATCCATATCCTGATCGTCCCGGGCGGCAGAACGGAGCCGCCCCTTGCCGCTCCGGAGAGCGGCGGTATGCGGCGTCTCCGGATCTCCGGTCCGGGTTTTCCGGACAGGTCAGGATGATTAATCCCCTGTTCTGCGTATTATAGTTTCTGTTTGTGTTGCGTCGACTCCGGCCCGGAGAGGGCATCTGCCTCGTTTAAAACACCAGAAGAGAGGGGGGGTCGGGCCCTCCCCGACAGAAGGAAAACCGCCGGCGTCAGCCGCGGGGGTCAGGCGTTCGTCTCCTGTTTCCGCGAATAACTCCGGTACATCACCAGGAGTGCGGTGCCGATCAGGAGGAAGACGGCAAGCGAGACCCAGAACCCGGTTCCCTCCGGGATGAGGTTCACGATATAGTCGATGCCGAGAGCGATGGCAAAACTGCCGATGATGCCGCCGATGGTGATGCAGGAGAGGACCTCCGTCTTCGTCATCCCGAGCATTCTTCCGACGACGGAGCCGACGATGCTCCCCGACCCGTCAAAGGGGAGGGCTACAAAGGCGATGAGACCGACGAAGTAGAGCCGTTCAAGCCACGGCCGCCGGTCGAGGAACGTCCTGCCTGCGGCCACAAAGCGGCTGACCCAGGGGCCGATGCGGGGGATGCGCAGGACCAGCGGGAAGTTCCAGGCCATGAAGAGCCCGCCGGCAAAGTCCAGGAACGCCAGGGCAAACGCGGCCAGCCACCAGGGGATCCCGCAGAGGATGCAGACCGGGATGATCGTCTCCCGGCCGAGCGGCGGAACGATATAGGCGACCATCATCCCGACAAGCAGGAGCCACTGCTCCGCCGGAAGGAAGAACCACATGACAGCAAGGAAGAGCCCGCAGAGGAGGAGCGGAACCGAGACTTTCAGCCAGTTGATCCGGCCGTCATCTCCGTCATCGCCCCATAACACATCTATCTGCCGCATGAACCGCCGTCACCTGCGGGTGAGTCCCGCGCTTCCCGGGGCCGGAGTCACTCTTCACCGGCAGGGCTGGTGGGACCGGATGGGCCCCGGGTATTCAGGATACGCTCGATGATCTTCGATGAACTGGCAAGCGAGCCGGGATACCCGGGTATCCGGACGACGTCCGCGTCGAGCCCGCGGTCCCGGAGTCTCTGCCGGAGATGCTCCTCGTCGAAATGCTGGTTAAACCCGAGCGTGATGATATCGGGCCGGATCTCTGCTATCGGCCTGAACATATCGTGGAGGTCGCCGAGGAGCGCATGGTCGACCGGCTTTAATGCCCGGACCATCCGGAGCCGTTGATCCTCCGGGAGGATCGGCCTCGGCTTATGCTTCACGTTCGCGTCCCGCGCCACGATCACCGAGAGTTCGTCGCCGAGTCTCCGGGACTCCTCGAGGTAGTAGAGGTGCCCGGGGTGGAGGATATCGAACGTCCCCGTCGCGACCACACGGATCACTCGACCACCTCAAGGGACATCGCGCTCCCGTCCGCCCGGTAGCACCGCCAGTCCCTCTCCGTGTAAGGGGAGCCGACGATGACGTGGTAACGTCCCACCGTGGGGAAGAACCTGAGATCCGCCGACGACGGGGAGAGGACCCCGTTCGGGTGGCTATGGGCGCTGCCGGCCTGGTGGATGTCCAGCGGGAGCATATCGATGAAGAACGAGGCGCTCTCTTCCCCGACGATGGTGCCGGGCACCAGGTCGAGGTCCCGGATAATGCCGTTCCTCTCTCGCAGCACGGCGACGAACTCGTTCGGGTGATGTTCCTTCCCGAGTTCGAAGAGCATCGCAAGCAGATCCCTGCTGATCCCGCGTATGGCCATTCTACTGAATGGTGGGAGAGGAGGAAACATAAGCCCTCGCGTTCGGCATGTGTCCCCGGCCTGTGGGGGTCCGGAAGAAAAAAGTGGGATCGTTTAAGGGATGACCCGTTCTTCCGGCGTGGCCTCCGGGGTCGCGTTCCCGTCGACGGTGGCGTTCACCGTCTCGAACATGAGCGGTATGAGCGGGGTGTGGTCGTTGTTGACCAGCTGGACCGAGAGGTTGTGCTCGCCCGCCGTCACGTTCTCCCAGGTGTATGAGGTGTTCGCGGAGACGACGTAGCCGCCGGTCTCCGGGATGGCGGGCGCGCTCGCGTTCGTCGGCACCGGGGCGTCCAGGTAGTAGTGCAGGTGACCTTCGCCCGGCGCGTTCGCCTGCCCGGTCGGCTCCACCAGCGTGAAGTTCGTGACGTTCACGCTCACCGTGACGTTCCCGGCAGCGATGCTGGCGCCCTCCTCCGGCGACGTGATGGTGACGTTCGCGTCAGCGGTCTCGTTCCCCGCCGGGGTCACGTTCTCCGGCAGCACGAGACCCGGCGGCACGAGGACCGTGTCGATGATATGGACGACGCCGTTGTCGGCCGTGATATCGGATGCGACGATTGTGGCGTTCCCTACCGTGAGGGTGCCGTCGGCCGCCACGACGGAGAGGTTGTCCCCGGTGAGCGTCTCAAGAACCGTCTCGTTGCCGGTGGCGTTTACTTCCGCCATCAGGTCTTCTAAGGTATAGTTCCCCCCCACCACGTGGTGCATGAGCAGGGTATCAAGCGTCTCCGTATCGTTCGAGAGTCCGGCACGGGTCTCGTTGCCGAGAGCTTCGAAGGCGGCATCGTCCGGAGCAAAGACCGTATACGGCCCCCCCGTGGCAAGCACGGTTTCGGTAAGGCCCGCCCCCCCGACGGCATCCGCAAAGGAGGTCAGATTCTCATTCCCCGCGATCAGGTCGGCCAACGTCGCGTTCTCCGGCTCCTCCGTCGGGGTCGCGGTCTCCTCCCCGTCGACCATCATTCCCTCCGGGACGACGATGACGACACCCTGCATGGGTGTCCGTTGCGTCGAGGCGTTGAGCGTACAGCCGTACGGATAGGTTCCCGTATCGGCGAAGGTGTAGTCGAACGTCTCGTTCTGTTCTATCGGCCCGGAGTCGAAGAGTCCGCCCGTGCTGGTGACGGTATGGCTTACCTCGTCGTAATTCGTCCAGGTTACCGTAGTATTGCCCTCAACCGTGAGCGAAGGGGGGAGATACGCCCCGTCGCGTATATCGACGTCGGCAGTTGCCGCGAGAACCGGCAGGGCAACGAGTCCGATGGCCAGGGCCGCTACGAGCCCGAGTATGGTTGGATTCCGTCTCATGCAGTCTCACCACGTTTATGAATCACGGCAGGAAGAACGGTCGGCATCCCGGACTCGGACCCTGAAGACGCTTCTAACCTCCAGTTCATGATACCGGTGATACCAGCCCGAACAGTTCGGCACCGCTCCCCGCTGCCACGGACGGGAAAATAACCATACAATTATATAAATATTATTATATTTTGGTGGAACCAGGCCGCCGGACCGGGACCGGTCTCCTCCATCATGAACGGCATACGGGAACGGGCCGTTCAGAACGGCCCGTCCTGCTCGAAGCTCCTCCTGTACCTGATGGCGAGTTCCGCCTTGAAGAGTTCTTTTCCGAGATAAGCAGCATGGTCGAGCCGGGAGAGGCTCCCGTTCTCGAGGAGCGTGTAGAAGACGTCCTCCCAGCGCCTCCCCCGCACGGCGCGATCCTTGTGGACCGCGACGATGCAGTCCCCCTCGATGCCGATGCGGATGCACCCGAGAGGGTCGTAGACGATCTCGTCCGCGGCGGGATGCGCATCCATGATACCCCCGTACTCCAGCGGAGGTTCGCGCCGTCGCCGTTTCTCCTTCAGGATCAGGAGATCGAGCCCCAGGTCTTTGGGATACGGCCGGTCGGTCACGAGGGCCATCATCTCGGTCGCCCGCCGCATCTCCGCGACCGATCCGGTGGTCTTGTCGCTGTGTTCGCTCGTGAAGACGACGGCGGCCCCGACCTCGTGCGCCATCCCCGCGAGCAGCGCGTTCGCCCCGGAAGAGTCGGCGTCCAGCAGTTCCACGACGTTTCCCGCCCCGAAGAAGAGCGGGCAGGAAACCTCCATGAACCCGGAGAGCGAAGCGGCGAGTCCGGACCCCACCGGCTGGAGGAGGGGGTCGGCGATCAGGCAGCGGATCCCGGCATCCTGTGCGGCGGCAAGGTTCTCCGGGAGCGTCCGTTCACGAGGCACCACGACCGCGGCCGCCCCGGCATCCGCGACCGCCTCCCCGACGGCGGGGATGTTTCCCTCGTGCAGGGAGAGCACCAGGTCGGCACGGAAGAGAGCCGCCGCGATGAGGGAGGGGTCCTGCGTATCGACCGCGAGGGGGCCTTCGATATCCGCAAGGGCAGCAAAACACCGCTCGACATCGCCGGGTGCCGCGTCGAAACCGAACCCCAGGTCGACGATGTCGGCCCCGTCGGCAAAGAACCGCCGGACGTCGGCGGGGAGATCGTCGCGCTTGTGCGCATCCATGATCTCCGCGAGCACCTTCATCCTCGAACCCCCGCCGATCTTCACGCCGCGGACGATGAAGTCCGCCTCCGCCTCCGCTTCCCGGAGCGCCACCTGCCGGAAGGCCTCCTCACGACGTGTCTGTGCGAGGAACTCGTCGGCGGGAACGGTCTTTGAGAGCCGGACACGGTCAAGCACCGAAAAGACCAGCGGGAGGTCGGCCGCGTGCCGCGGGCCCCGGTAGACCGGGACGCCGGTCTCGCGCTCGATATCGGCAAAGGATGCGGTGCACATCCCGGAGACGATCGCCATGTCGTAGTCACCGGCAACGAGCAGCACCCGGAGGTCGGCGGGGGCAAGAAACGACGCAATTTCGCCGGTAACCGCAACATCTGTCTCGTAGCGGTCGCTGAACCGCTCAGCGGCCGCTTTTACTATTGCGACCGTTGCCGATCCGGTCGGGAGGAGAATGCGCATAACACTTCACTTATTATTCAGGGGATGACAAATAATCTGATCTCATGCTGCGGTGCGATCTGCATGTCCACACAAGGTTCTCCAGGGACGGAGAGAGCAGTGTGGAGGAAATCCTCCGGCGAGCGGAGGCTGTCGGCCTCGACGCTGTCGCGATCACCGATCACGACACGGTGGAAGGTGCCCGCTACGCCCTCGAGTGCGACACCTCCGTGACCGTGATTCCGGGCACGGAGGTATCGACGAGACAGGGCCACCTGCTCGCTCTCGGGGTCACGGAGCCCCTGCCGGCAGGGCTTGACTTCCACGAGACCGTCGCCCTTGCCCGTGCCCGGGGCGCTCTCCTCATCCTCCCGCACCCCTACCACCGCTGGCGTCACGGCGTCGGGAGGAGACTCGCGGCGGGTATCGGAGCAGTGGATGCAGTGGAGGTCTTCAACAGCCGCTACATCACCGGGTCGGCGAACCGGAAGGCCGCAGTCATTGCACGGAGGTTCGGGAAACCCGGCGTTGCCGGGAGCGACGCCCACAACGCCCGTTACGTCGGGTTCGGGGTCACGTACGTCACGGCCGAGCCGGATGTGGCCTCCATCCTCTCCGCGATCCGGGAAGGGCGGACGATGGCGGGAGGGAGGATGACCCCGCTCCACACCTACACACGCCAGTCCATCAAGGGCGCTCTCCGCAGGATTCGGCGGACGGTACACGGATGAACCTGGCGTTCCGTTTCTCGTACTTCGGGGACCGTTTCTTCGGCTCGCAGATGCAGCCTCTGCTCCGCACCGTTGAGGGGGAGTTCATCGAGGCCTGCCGGCGCCTCCAGGTCTTCGACGACTGGCGGGAGGCGAACTTCGTCACCGCCGGCCGCACCGATCGCGGGGTGCATGCCCGTGGTCAGGTCTGCTCGTTTTCTACCGACAGGCCCGAACGGGCGGTCCGGGCACTGAACCAGGTGCTCCCGGCCGACATCTGGTGCACGGCGTGGGCCGGGGTCCCGGATGGGTTCCACCCCCGGTACAGCACCGCATCGAGGACCTACCGCTACTACTTCTTCTCCCCGGGCAACGCCGCAGCCATGCACGAAGCGGCACAGGAGTTTCTCGGGCGGCACGACTTCTCGGCGTTCGCCCGCGTCGGCGACCGGAGCCCGGAGAGGAGGATCCTTGCGGCACGGGTCTTTAAAGACGGGCCGTTCACCGTCTTTGAAGTGACAGGGGAGAGTTTCCTCTGGAATATGGTCCGGTGCATGGCGACGGCGCTCGAACGAGTGGGGAGGGGCGAGGCCGGCGCCGGAGAGATCGCACGGCTCCTTACAGCACCGGTGGAGCAGAGAATCCCTGCGGCCCCTCCCGAGGGGCTGATCCTCTGGGATATCGATTGCGGGGTCTCCTTTGCACCGCTCCCGATCGACGAGAAGAGCCGCCGATACCTTGCCGACCGCTACCGTTACCACGCTCTCATGGCGGAAGTATCCGCATGCCTTGCACCGGATGACCGGTGGCCGGACACATCCCGGATATAATACTTCCCAATACGGCAACCCGGTGCAGAGAGGATCGGGAAACAGACCCCTCTCATAATCGCTGCTTTAAAAGTATCAGACCGCAGGCAATGGATCTTCCAAAAGCGGTGCGGCAGGCGGGATCAGACTGTTTACCCACCATCCGGGGCTGCCGGGCTTAACCTTTCCTGATCGCGATACCCGATAATACCGGACACAGCCGGAATCGTAGCATGCCGATGTTCCATCCATCCGTACGGGAAGCTGATGAACTTCCCTCACAGAGTCGAAATATTTAACTACCCTGAGAGGATTTTAAGGGCACCAGGGTAAACCAAATTAGATCTATTTTTTGATTTAGTCAATGAGATATGCTTAATAATAACCTATTAATATATGTCAGCACAGTCCCGTTTCAGTACGTCAAGAGGGGAAAGTGGATGTACGACAAGGATCCGGTTCGGGCGAGGCCACCCGCTCACGTAGAGGGGTGGTTCGCCGAAGAAACAACTGTGCCATTGCCACAGTACATAGATGCAGAGAGAGACAGATGGATCGAACGGCATATGCCCCGGAGTATCGGACAGGAGAGCCCGATAGGCACCCCTGCCCTCCGCTGTGAGGTCCAGGAGCAGATCAACCCTTTACGGACGCCGGCGGCTCCGGGAAACCGGCGGGTGGTGAGCGAGACCACCGAGGCTGCCGCCATTCCGTCCCGCCGGTCGGGCAGGCTCAGGACACTTGCAGCGATCCCCTGTTTCAACGAGGAGGTTGCGATCGGTTCCGTCGTTCTCCGGGCCCGGCAGCACGTCGACGAGGTCCTGGTCATCGACGACGGGTGTACGGACAGCACCGTGAAGGTCGCCCGGGATGCCGGGGCGACCGTCATCTCGCACGGAGCCCAGAAGGGGAAGGGGCAGGGGATCAAGAGCGCCCTTAAGTATGCAGTCGGGCACAACTACGACTGTCTGGTCCTCATGGACGGAGACGGTCAGCACAACCCCGGGGAGATACCTCTCCTGGTCGAGCCGATCCTCGCCGATACCGCAGACCTCGTCATCGGCTTCCGGACCTTCGATCAGATGCCCTTTTACCGCCGGTTCGGTCGGGCGGTGCTTGATGTCGCCTCCAGCACCGGCTGTTCGATAACCGACTCACAGTGCGGCTTTCGGGCACTGAACAGGAAGACCATGGAGTCGATGCTCGGTACGCTCCGGAAGGATGACTTCTCGACCGAATCGGAGATGCTCCGGATCGCCCAGGAGAGGCACCTGCGGATCGGGGAGACGCCGATCAACTGCAAATACGGTGATTTTGACACATCCACAAAGAACCCCTTATCTCATGGAATGGAGGTGCTCGGATCGATATTCTGGCTCGCCGTGGAGAAGAGGCCTCTCCTGCACATCGGCCTGCCCGGGCTCGCTGCGATGCTTGCCGGGATCTTTCTCCTCCTACGGTTCTTCCAGGGATTTAGCGAGACCGGCCTCGTCGCGATCGAGCAGGGCATGCTTGCAACGCTCTTCCTGATCCCGGGGACCATCGCACTCATGCTGGGCCTGATGCTTGCCCTTATCGCAAGAATGCGGGAGTGAGCGGAAGTGAACGGTACGACGCAGAGGAGAGGTGTAGAATGATTGGAGTAATACTCGGCACACGGCCGGAGATCATCAAGATGTCTCCCGTCATCAGGGAATGCGAACGCAGAGGTCTTGACTACTTTATCCTCCATACCGGGCAGCACTACTCCTACGAGATGGACCGGCTCTTCTTCGAGGAGCTTGAACTTCCGGATCCGGACTATAGTCTCGACGTAGGTTCCGGGACCCATGCCGGTCAGACGGCGAAGATCATGACCGGTGTCGAGGATATCCTGGTGAAGGAGTCACCCGACATCGTTCTGGTGCAGGGAGACACGAACACCGTCATGGCCGGGGCTCTCGCGGCATCGAAACTGCATGTGCGGGTGGGGCATATCGAAGCGGGCCTCCGGAGTTTCAACCGCTGGATGCCGGAGGAGATCAACCGGGTGCTCACCGACCACATCTCGGACTACCTCTTTGCCCCGACAGAGAGAGCCCGGGAGAACCTCCTCGCGGAGGGCATCGTGGACCGGAAGATCTGCGTGACCGGCAACACCGTCGTCGATGCGATCTACCAGAACCTCGACATCTCAAAGAAGAAAGGCAACGTCTTAAAAGACCTCGACCTCAAGCCCCACGAATACTTCCTCGTCACCGCCCACCGGCAGGAGAACGTGGACAACCGGACACGGCTCAAGGAGATCCTCAAAGGGCTCGAAGGAGTGCAGAAGGAGTTCTCCCTGCCGGTCGTCTTCCCGGTCCATCCGAGGACCGAAAAAAGAATCAAGGAGCTGGGCATCGGCGTCGATGGATTGAACCTCACCAAACCCTTCGGGTTCCTGGAGTTCCTGCAGCTGGAGTCGCAGGCGAGACTCGTGCTGACCGATTCCGGCGGCGTCCAGGAGGAGACCTGTGTTCTCGGTGTCCCCTGTGCTACGATGCGCTACGACACGGAACGGCCCGAGACGTTGGACGTCGGATCGAACATCCTGGTAGGGGCCGATTCAGGGAAGATCCTTGAAGGGGTCCGCTCGATAGCTGCCTGGAAGTCCGGCTGGATGAACCCCTACGGCGATGGAATCGCTGGAAAAATGATAGTTATGGTCTGTGCTGCTGCACGGTCCCAATGATTGCTCAAGGAGATGCACATGAAGATCTGTGTACTGGGATTAGGATACATAGGATTGCCGACTGCACTGCTGTTTGCGGCTCACGGAGCGGACGTCGTGGGCGTCGACGTGAAGCAGAGCGTGGTGGATGCCCTGAATCACGGGAACCTGCCGTTCAGGGAGCCGGGGCTTGAGGACCTGTACCGCAAGGCTAAAGAGCGATTTTACGCCAGGATCGAACCGGAGGCCGCGGATGCATTCCTGATTGCCGTGCCGACACCCCTGGATCCGGCAACAAAGGTCTCCGACCTTTCATACGTCAAAAAAGCGGCCGACATGATCGCCCCCCACCTCCGGAAAGGAAACCTGGTCATCCTCGAATCGACCGTCCCGCCGGGAACGAGCGAACGGGTCGTCATCCCCAGGCTTGAGAAGAACGGTGTCGTTGTCGGTGATTTCCTGTACGCCCATTGTCCCGAGCGGGCAATCCCCGGGCGGACCCTGCAGGAGATGGCGGGCAACAGCCGCATCATCGGCGGGTACGACCGGGACTCCACCGACCGGGCGACCTCGATCTACCAGACCTTCGTCCGCGGGCAGATATACCAGACCGATACGCGGACGGCGGAGTTCGTCAAACTGATGGAGAACACCTGCCGCGACGTGAACATCGCGCTCGCGAACGAGTTTGCCCAGCTCGCCGAGGAGTGCGGGATCAATGTCTGGGAGGCCATCACCCTCGCAAACAAGCATCCCCGGGTCACCATCCTCAACCCGGGCCCGGGCGTCGGAGGACACTGCATCGCCATCGATCCCTGGTTCCTGACCGAGAACTCGACACGGTGCAGGATGGTCTCCACGGCGCGGGAGGTCAACGATTCCATGCCGAACTACGTGCTGCACGTCGCCCGCAACCTGCTCGCCGGCGTCAGAAATCCGACGGTCAGCATCTTCGGCGTCGCCTACAAGGGCAATATCGGCGACACCCGGGAGAGTCCGGCATTCAAGTTCATCCAGCTCGCCGAGAACGAGGGGTATACCATCAGGTGCCACGACCCGTACGTGGCAGAATTCCCGCACCCCCTCATGGATGCTCTGGATGCAACCGCCGGGAGCGACTGTGTCGTCATCCTCACCGATCACGACTGCTTCCGCACGATGGACCCGGCGGGGCTCCGGATGAGAACGAAGTTCGTCATAGACGCCCGGAACATCCTCGACCATGAGAAGTGGACCGACCGGGGTTTTGCCGTCCGCGTGCTGGGTGATGGCTCATCGGTGCAGCCCGTGCCCCTGGGCGAGGTCACGCCCCAGGCGAGCCTGTATCCCGCAGGTGCTGCGCGGTCGATCGCAGCGCCAGCGCCGCCGTCTATCTCCCTGCTCTCTCCGAACGGGCGGGAGGACTTCCTTTAGCCCCCGCACGCGGTTTATCAGGGGGCTTGACAACCGGTCTCCGGCGACCGTATCCAGATACTACGAGGAGTTGCATGAAACAGGTATGCATCGTATCACAACATTTTCCACCGGAAAAATCAGGAAACGCATCACGCATCCATGACACTGCCGTGCATCTTGCAAAACTGGGTATCGACGTGACCGTGCTTGCGCCGCACGCCACGTTTCCCACCGGCTCGTTCTCCCGCACCTGGAAGCGGTCGGACGTGCAGGAGGTCAACGGGGTCCGGGTTGTACATCTCTGGACCTGGCAGCCGGGATCAGGAAACCCGGGGTTTGCAAGCAGGATGGCTTACTACCTCTTCTTCCCGATCCACGCCGCACTCTGGCTCCTCTTCAACCGGAATCGGTTCGATGCGATCGTCACGTCGGCACCGCCCCTCTTCACCGGGATCCCGGGATATGTCCTGAAACGGACGTCACGGGTGAAGTGGATCCTCGATATCCGCGACCTCTGGATCGACGCATCGATAAGTCTCGGGTTCCTCAGGGAGGGAAGCATCTACGAGAGGATGAGCCGGAAGTTCGAGCAGATGTGCCTCGCACGAGCAGATCTCGTCGGGGTCACGACCGAAGAGCTCGGGCGGAGGATCTCGTCGCGCTACCGGGTCACGGCCCCCATGAAGTTGATGCCCAACGGCGTCAACACCGACTTCTTTCGCCCCACGAACGGCGGAAAGAAGCGGCAGATCATCTATGCCGGCAACGTCGGGCACGCCCAGGATCTCGATAAGGTGGCTCTCGCCGTCAAGTCGATGAACGGCACCTACAACCTGAAGTTCCTCATCGTCGGCGACGGCGACACGAGGGAGCACCTTGAGAAGCTGGTGAAAGCCGAGAGCCTGACCGGCTCGGTCGTCTTTACGGGCACCCTTCCGCGCGAGGAGATCCCGCGGTTGCTCTCCGAGTCGCTCGTGGGAGTGGCGCCCTTAAAGAGGCTCGCGAACCTCGAGTACGCTGCCCCCACCAAGGCCTACGAGTACATGGCCTGCGGGATACCCTTCGTCGGTTGCGGAAGCGGCGAGATCGCCCATCTCGCAGAGGAGTCGGGTGCGGGGGTCATCGCCGACAACACGCCGGAGGCGATCGCCGCGGCGCTCTCGGCGCTCCTGGACGACCCGGAGCGGATGGAGGAGATGGGGCGCCGGGGCCGGGAGTACGTCGCAGAGCACTATGACCGGCGATCGGTCGCCCTGAAACTGAAGCAGTGCATCGAGAGGATGACATGGACGGGCGCCTGACATCGCTTCTTGCCCGGGTTGCCGGAGAGGTCCGGGAGCTCGCCGTCGTCGACGGCGAGACCGCGTACATCCGCGACCCGGTCTTCGGCATCATCCGGAACCGCGTGCACGCCGAGGTCTGCAAGGCATTGCTTCGCCTGGGCGGCGACCCGCTCGTGGGCCCGATCCTGAACTATGTCGCCGGGTGCCAGAACCCGGACGGGTCCTACAACGAGGTTCACGTCAACTACAACGAGCCTTCGGCCCTGATCACCGCGTTTATCGGCGACGCGCTCCTGGAGGCGGCAGACCGGCATCCGCACGAGGATGCGCTCCAAAAGGCCCGGGACTTCGTTCTCGCGGCCGAAAGAAGGCCGGGATATTTCCTGAAGTCCCGGGGGTATACCGCCGACCACCTGAACGTCGACGCCTCATGCGGGGCGTTCCTTGCCCGGTATGCGGAACGGTACGACGATGCGGACGCCCGTGCGGCCGCCCTCCGGGCGGTGGAGAACATCGTCCGTCACCAGTGTAAATGCGGCGTTTACCCCTACGCCGTCGATAAGGGGACCTACCCGTACGTCTTCAAACTCCCCTGCGTGCACTACCAGGGGGTGACGATGTACTACCTGGCAAAGACAAACGACGTGCTTCACGACGACCGGATCGATGAAAGCCTCGCGGAAGGGGCCCGATGGCTCGCAGATGCCCAGCGTCCCGACGGGAGGTTCGACTGGTCGAGGAGCGGGCTATCCTTCGCATACTACCTCTCCGGAGCATACGCGTTTGCCCAGGCCTCCTTTGTCTATGCGTCACGCATGGACGACCGTTACCGGGAACACGCCGATCTCTGCCTCAATCGGCTCGGGGAGTATGTGCAGGGGCTCGCGCCCCGGTGGGAACCGGGGGCCTGGAGCGATCTCGTCCCATCCGTCGCCACTGCGGCAACGGCGGCGTCGCTTGGGGGGTATCCGCTACGGCACCGGGCGTTCCGGTTCGGCTACGGCATGTACCGCGAGATCGCCCGCCGTCGTTACGGCAAGACCGTGGAGACGCAGTCTTTTGAAGGGCTCTGCCGGCTGCTCGGGATCCGATCGTCGACCGTGGAGCCGTCGAATAACTTCCCCGATCTCTTCATGACATCGGAGATGCTCGACTGCCTCAGCCAGTCGAGAATATGGGGGGAACATACATGAAACAGGTATTACTCGACCTGCAGTCAGGGTCTATCCAGGTGGAGAACGTCCCCGTTCCCACCGTAACGAGAGGGGTCGTCGTCGAGAACGCCTACTCCCTCATCAGCGCCGGCACGGAGTCGTCGCTGATCAATCTCGCACAGCAGTCGCTCGTCGGCAAGGCGAAAGCACGTCCCGACGACGTGAAGAAAGTTCTCCAGAAGGTCGGCACGGACGGCCCGCTCTCGGCGTACCAGCAGGCGATGAGCCGCCTTGCAAAGCCCGAATCGCTCGGCTACAGCTGTGCGGGCACCGTGGTGACGACCGGGGCCGACGACTTCGAGGTCGGCGACCGCGTCGCCTGCGCCGGGGCCGGGTATGCGGTGCATGCCGAATACGTCTCGGTCCCGAAGAACCTCTGTGTCAGGATCCCCGAAGGCGTCAGTTTCAGGGAAGCAGCGTTCACGACCGTCGGGTCGATCGCAATGCACGGTGTTCGGAACGCAGAAGTCACGGTGGGCGAGAACGTTGCGGTGATCGGCCTCGGGCTGATCGGGCTCCTCTGCGTGCAGATCCTCAAAGCCGCAGGGTGCCGGGTCATCGGGATCGATATCGACCGGGAGAAACTCTCGCTCGCAGCAAGCCTCGGTGCGGACGTCGTCTCGAACTACGACGGCCTCACCGAGAGGATGAGGGCCCTCTCGCCGTTCGGGGCGGACGCGGTCGTCATCACCGCGGCCACCCGGTCGAGCGCCCCCATCGAGGCCGCCGGCCACCTGGTCAGGGATAAGGGGAGGGTCGTGGTCGTCGGGAACGTCGGTATGAACGTGCCTCGCGACATCTTCTACGAGAAGGAGGCGGAGGTCGTCGTCTCCCGGTCTTACGGCCCCGGCCGCTACGACCGGAACTACGAGGAGCGAGGGATCGACTACCCGATCTACGTCCGGTGGACGGAGCGGAGGAACATGGAGGCGTTCCTCGAGCTGGTGCGGCAGAAGCGGATCGATCTCGACCGCCTGATCACCCACACCTTCCCGCTCGACGATGCGCCGGAGGCCTACAACCTCATCAATACCGGAAAAGAGCGGTTCATCGGAGTCCTCCTGCAGTACAGCCCGAACGGTTCGAGCGTCTCCGGCACCGTCACCCGCCTCCCGGGGCCCGAGGGACGGAGGCGGAAGGTGCCGGTCGGAGCCCGGACGCTCGGATGTATCGGTGCAGGGGTCCACGCCCAGAGCGCCCTCTACCCCCACCTGCCGGGGCTCCCCGTGAACCTCGGGGGGGTTGCGACCGCGACGGGTCTCTCGGCGCAGACGGTTGCGAAGAAGTACGGGTTCTCCTACTGCACCACCGACTACCAGAAGATCCTCGAGGACCCGGGGATCGACGCGGTGATGATCGCGACCAGAAACGATCTCCACGCGCCCATGGCGATCGACGCACTGCGTGCCGGGAAAGACGTCTTCGTGGAGAAACCGCTCGCCACCGACATCGACGGGCTCAGGGGGCTTGTTGCGGCCCAGAACGAGTCCGGGCAGCGGCTGATGGTCGGGTTCAACCGGCGCTACTCCCCGCTCTCACGGAAGATGAAGGAGTTCTTCGGGAACAGGGCAACCCCCGTGGTCCTGCACTACCGCGTCAACGCCGGGCAGATCCCGCCCGAACACTGGGTGCACGACGACGAGCAGGGCGGGGGCATGCTGATCTCGGAGTGCTGCCACTTCATCGACTTCATGCAGTACATCACCGGGGCACGGCCGGTCCAGGTCTATGCCCGGGCGATCGAGCCGACCGGGACCCTCCGGAAGTACGACAACTTCCAGGCGACCCTGACCTTCGACGACGGGTCGGTCGGCACCGTCACCTACACGACACTCGGTGACCGTTCTTACCCGAAGGAGACAGTCGAGGTCTTCTGCGACAACGCTGTCGGGAGGATCACCGACTTCCGCGACCTCGAGCTCCGGCGGGACGGGAAGGTATCAAGGGAGAGGCGGTGGCTCACCCAGGAGAAGGGGTTTGCCGAGGAACTCCTGGCGTTCGTGAAGGGCGAAGAGCCGGATTTCGCCGGCAACGTCGCGACGACGCTTGCGACGTTTGCGGCATGGGAGTCGATCGATACCGGGACACCCCAAAAGATCGATCTCGGGCTGGTCGGGCTCTGAAACACTCCCGGGCATCAATTTTTTCAGTCGCGATTGTTGGTGTTCCTTTCGCGTTCTCGAAGAATGAAGTTCTTCTCGAGCTCCGGCCCTTCGGCCCGTCGGCCAGTCCCACCTGCCGGTGCTCCCGCTCCGGCCCTTCGGCCCGTCGCGAAAAACACCCGGGGAGAGCCCGGGACTCGTCTGCACCCGACTCAGCGGGAGGTTCACAAAAGTGGATATTAGGGATGTTTACTGGGACGAAAGCCGGGCACCCCGGACGTATGTCAACTGCTCGCGGATCCTCTCCGGGATCGTACGGGGGTCTTCCACCATAGCGGCCTTCTTCCACCCTTCCTCCCGACATGAACAGTCCAGCCCGTCGAACTCCGCCGTATCGAAGTGACAGTTGTAGCGCTCGATCGCACCGGTGATCTCGGCATCGCACTTCCCGCAGTTCCGGGCCCAGTCGAGAGACTCGACCGAGTAGTTCCAGGGGCTGACGTAGACGTGGGCACGATCCCCGAACCGCTCCCGGCACTGCTGCAGGAGATCGACGAGACTCCAGAGCCACGGCGGGCGGTAGAGGTTATTCTTCCAGAGTTCGTGCACGACAGTGTTCTTCTCGACCGTCGTCACCTCGAGATCGACATAGGCGATCCCCCGGGATACACAGTACGCCACGGTCCGCAGGATATCGTCTATCGCCTCTCCCTCGGTAAGGAACGGCGGCTTTACGAGAAGAAGGGGTTTTGTCAGCACGCCCATTCCCTGCATCCTTGAATGGAAGTGATCGAAGTTATTTGCCGAGAACCCCTTGTTGATGCAGAGGTTCATCACCTGGGAGTTCGCGGACTCAAACCCGAACGCCACCTCGAGTTGCCGCCCGTTTAAGGCCTTCTTCATCTTTGCCACATGCTCGTCCGGCGAGTAATCGATCCTCGACTCGACAACCACCTTCCTGATGTTCCTGTAACCGTCGATATACGAGCAGATCTTCTCGATGGCGGCGACCGGCATCTCTTTTTCGTTAAAGATGTTGCCATCGTTATATATCGAGACGATCGGGTAATCCCCCAGGTCGACGGCGTTCATCACGTGCTCGAACTGTGCGATGTACTCCTCCGCCGAGACCTCCCGGCCCCGGGATGTCGCACAGTAGAACCCGCACATGGTGCATCCCCCGGTCTTCTCGACCCACTCGCAACCCGTGGAGCGGAGGAAGATGATCAGCCGCCTGATCGGCCGCCCGTCAAGGTAGCCTACCCGCTCCTCCCAGCCGATGGGTACTGTAAAATCGAGGTTCTCCGGGGCGCCTCCGTTCTGCCTGCGCAATCCGCCGGCCAGTGCCCGTATCTCGTCCAGGATGTCATTCTCGGTCGGGAGACCCGTGAAGATCTCCGCAGTGCTACTGCTATCAGGTACGGCCTTCTCTAGAATAATTATCCCCCCTTGCCCGGGCCTGCATCATCATATCGGGTGTGCACGGCTCCGGTGACTGTCGCCTTATCTTGCTAAGACATACCCCTGATAGGCTTTCGCATATTTATAGTTTATCCAAATGCTCACTTCATCGGGCCATGTTTGCCAAACGGCATTATTTGGCAGGAAATCAAGGGAATCAGACAGTGCGCCGTTAAGAGCCGGATCCGCACCCCCGCCATACTTCCGCCGGAGGGCTATTCATGCATCTATAGAACCCTGATCTCAAATGGAACAGATGACAGGATGCCAATTTTTATATACGTTGTTCGGGGCTATACTATCTCGATGCATCGGGGAAAACGTCGCCTGCAGGGGTTGGTGCTCCCGGCAGACCACCCGGAAAGCAGCCAGAGAAGAGCCGGCGAAAACCGGGAGACGGTGAGGCGAAGAGGCGGTACAACGGTGCTGTTCCGGTACGTATGGCAGAAGAGTACATAGGCAGGGGAGAGAAGATCGTGATACGCCTGGGCGAGAGGATCTGCGGCAGGGAGTCGTTCACAGCAAAAGCCCTCAGCATCCTCCCCTCCTACAACGTCTATCGAAAGACTTACACCCTCCTTCAGCAGTCCCGGCGGTGGAGCCGGGAAGAACTCGCGGCCTACCAGGCGCAGGCGCTCTCGCGCCTGCTCGACCACGCTTACGAGAACGTCCCCTACTACCGCCGGGTCTTTGAGGAGCGTGGCCTCGTGCCCGGGGACATCCAGACCCCGGAAGACCTTGTCCTCCTCCCGTTCCTGACCCGGGAAGACCTGCAGAACAACCTCCCCGACTTAAAAGCCCGGAACTACCCGGAGACGGCCTTCGAATACGTCACCACCGGCGGTTCCACCGGCATCCCGGTCGGGTTTTACTACGAGAAAGGGGTCTCCCGGGCCCGGGAGTGGGCGTTCATGAAGACCCAGTGGGACCGCGTCGGCTACCGGTTCGGCGACCGGTGCGTCGTCCTCCGGGGCTACATCGTCGGGTCCCCAGAAGACGGCATCTACTGGAAGAAGACGCTCTGCGGCAGGTGGCTGCTGATGTCCTCCCATCACATGACCGAGGAGACCATGCCGGCCTACATCGACCGGATCCGGAGGTTCAAACCCCGGTTCATCCAGGGATACCCCTCCACGGCCGTGATCCTGGCCCGGTACATGCGGGAGCACGGCATCGAGCCGTTCCCGACCGTGAAAGCGGTCCTCTGCGGGTCCGAAAACCTCTACCCCTGGCAGCGGGACCTGCTTGCAGAGGCGTTCGGGTGCCGGGTCTTCTCCTGGTACGGGAACTCCGAGCAGACGGTGCTCGCCGGCGAGTGCGAGGAGAGCACCAGGTATCACATCTTCCCCGAATACGGGATCGTCGAACTGATCGGGAGAGACGGCCGGCCCGTCGAGGGGCCGGGCGCGATGGGGGAGGTGGTCGCGACGAACCTCACCAACTTCGTCTGCCCCCTCATTCGCTACCGGACCATGGACCTTGCCACGGCAGCCGGGGGGGCCTGTGCCTGCGGGCGGAGTTACCCGCTGCTCGAGCGCGTGGAGGGGCGGGTTCAGGACTTCATCGTGACGTGCAAAGGAGAATTCCTCTCCGGGATCGCCATGAACATCGACACCGATGCGTTCGATAACGTTAAACAGTTTCAGTTCTACCAGGAGAAGGTTGGAGAAGTCATCCTGAACATCGTGAGAAAATCGACGTTCAGCAAGCAGGACGCGGAGTATCTCTACCATGAAGTGAGCCGGAGTTGCGGTGACGACGTCATCATCACCATCAGGTACGTCGACAACATACCGCTCACCGCCCGCGGCAAATACCGCTACTTCGTCCAGAACCTGCCAATACGCTTCAGCGAACGAGAGGGGGTGAAGGTTGAGCATGTATCACCCGACATGTCCGCCTGACCCGGGAGGTGTGCATACGAAGGCCGGTCTCTTGAACTGGGCATCTCACGCGAACCCGCTCACCGTAAAAGCGCTCAGTCTGGTGCCGTCCTACCGTACGTATCGGAAGATGTATGCGCTTCTCCAGCAGTCCCAGTGGTGGAGCCGGGAAGAACTCGTGGCCTACCAGACCCGGGCGCTCTCTCGCCTGCTCGACCACGCTTACGAAAATGTCCCCTACTACCACCGGGTCTTTGAGGAGCGGAGTCTCGTGCCCGGGGATATCCGGACACCGGAGGACCTTGTCCTCCTCCCGTTCCTGACCAAAGAGATCATCCAGGCCAACCTCGCCGACCTGAAGGCCCGGAACTACCCGGAGACGGCCTTCGAGTACGTGCGCACATCCGGCTCCACCGGCACCCCCATGGGGTTCTACTACGAGAAAGGAGTCTCCCGGGCCCGGGAGTGGGCGTTCATGAAGACCCAGTGGGACCGCGTCGGCTACCGGTTCGGCGACCGGTGCGTCATCCTCCGGGGGCACGTCGTAGACGCGGCATCAAGCGGTGTCTCCTGGAGGCGGGCGCTCTTCGGCCGGTGGCTGATCATGTCCTCCCACCAGATGACCGAAGAGGCGCTGCCGGCCTATATCGACTGGATACGGAAATTCCGGCCCCGGTTCATCCACGCCTACCCCTCCACGGCCGTGATCCTGGCCCGGTACATGCGAGAGCACGGCATCGAGCCGTTCCCGACCGTGAAGGCGGTCCTCTGCGGGTCCGAGAACCTCTACCCCTGGCAGCGGAGCCTGCTTGCAGAGGCGTTCGGGTGCCGGGTCTTCTCCTGGTACGGGAACTCCGAGCAGACGGTGCTCGCCGGCGAATGCGAGGAGAGCACCCTCTACCATATCTTCCCCGAATACAGCATCGTCGAACTGATCGGGGGAGACAACCGGCCCGTCGAGGGACCGGGCGCGATGGGAGAGGTGGTCGCGACAAACCTCACCAACTTTGTCTGCCCCCTCATCCGCTACCGGACCATGGACGTCGCGGTTGCCACCGAGAAGCAGTGCTCGTGCGGGAGGCAGTACCCCCTGCTCGAGAAGGTGGAGGGGAGACTGCAGGAGTTCATCGTAACCCGGAGCGGGCACCTGATATCCGTCACCCCCATCAACTACGAATCGGAAGCGTTCGAGAACATCCGACAGTTCCAGATGTACCAGGAGGAGAGGGGCGAGCTCATCATGAAGGTCGTCAGAAAGCCGGCCTACACCGAGGAAGACACGCAGCAACTGACCAGGGAGCTCCGGTGGCAGCTCGGCGACGAGGTGAACGTCCACGTCCGTTTCGTCGATGAGATCCCCCGCACCGAAGGCGGGAAGTTCCGGTACCTTATCCAGAAACTCCCCATCTCGATCGGGGATCTCTGACGGCTCAGTCGATATAAGAGACGACCCTGCGCTTCAGCCAGGGTTTGTTGACGACGGTGCTGTAGGCCCATTCCGCCAGCGTCCCGACCATATCCTTCCGAAAGACCTCCATATACATGCCGAGATCCGAACAGAACCTGGATTTGAAGAAGTTCAGGTCCGGCGTGTTCGCTCCGATGTTCTCGAAGGTCCGGTAACCCTCAGCCCGTGTACGCTGGACCAGGAGCCACTGGAGATACTCGTTCCCGGCATGAGCACTCTCGATCCGCGGCGTTCCCATCCATAGCAGGAAGCGTTTGTATTCCTGGGTGGCGACAGCCCCCGTGAGCGCGCCTTCCCGGTCATAGAGATAGTAAGCCGCGAGATGATCCGGGTACGCACGGAAGAGGTCCTCGACGTAGCGCCTGCTGATCACAGGGATGTTCATCTCCGGCTGGCTGAACCGTTTGGCAATCGATGCATACAGCGTCGAAATATCGGCGCTCCGCACGAGATCCATACCGGCCTTCTCGGCCTTCCGGATCTTGTTGCGGAGTTTGTAGTGGAAATCGCCCCAGATCGCCTCGATCGGCCGCGAAAGGTCGATCACGTACGTGTAGTGGACCTTCGGGGCATACCCCCTCCAGAGGAATTGCCTGATATCGGTGAGGCCGGGCACAAGGGTCAGGGAGAAGTAGTGCGGCGAGATCGCTTCGATCTCCGCGGAGAGGTCGCCCGCAACAAGGTCCATGATCACCTCCTTCTTGCCCAGTTTCAGCGCATCAAACTCCTTCGCCGGGACGAAGCCCTGGTAGGGGACGACCGCCTGCATGGGCGGCGGCGAAAAAAGCATCTTTACCCCGTGCGCGCTCTTGAAGAAGAGCGGAGCGAGGCAGACCAGTTCCTCACCCTTGTAAACCCCGTAGGGGAGGAGCCGATACCCCGCATGCTGCGCGGTGATCGTTATGTAGTCCCACTTGTGGAAAAGCAGCCCGTAAGGGCTTGCATCAACAAATGAATCCCAGATCTCTCTATCTTTCACGAGTTCGAGCACCATAGGCCTGACTTCCGGGCGATCGGTCGTGTCGGACCGTGTCCGCTACAGGATAGCCGGAACTCATACTTATACGTTTCTTACACCGGACTCCGGCCTCAGGAATCTATACCGTTCTCCGCGGATTCAGAAGGGGGCCGGGGCCGGGGGGACACCTCCCGCTCACCTGATGTAGGGGACCATCAGCTTCTTGGCGAAGGAGAGGTATGCCCACTCGGAGACCGCCCCGAGGGTATCTTTCTTCTCGACCTCGAAGTACATCTTGAGGTCCGGGTTGAACTTCGACTTGAAGAAGACGAGGTCCGGGTTGTTCGCACCCATGTTCTCAAAGATGCGGTAGCCTTCGGCCTGCGCACGCTGGATCAGGAGCCACTGGAGATACTCGTTTGCAGCATGGGCGGTCTCGACCTTCGGTGTCCCTATCCAGAGCAGGAACCGCTTGTACTCCTGAGCTGCCACCACGGCCGCGACCTCGTCCTCTGCATCGTAGAGGCAGTAGATGCCGATCCTGTCCGGGTAGGCACGCACGAGGTCTTCGAGGTAGTCCCGCCGTATGGGCGGGATGTCGAGCGACGGATCCCGGTAACGATCGGAGATGAGCCCATGAAGCGTGGAGATATCGCCTGTCTTCTCCAGCCGGAGACCGGCCGCGGCTTCTTTCTTCAGTTTGTTCCGGAGTTTGTAGTGAAGGTTGCTCCAGAGGTCCTCAAGCGGCCGGTCGAGGTTGATGGTGTAGGTATACCGGACCCGTGCGTCGCACCGGTCCCAGAGGTAATGGCGTATATCGTTGAACTCCGGGACGAAGGCTATCGAGAGGTAGTTCGGTGAGAGGTCCCGGATCTCTTCCAGGATCTCCCCTGCAATCATCCCGAGGAGGGATTCCTTCTTGCTCTGTTTAAGCCCTTCGAACCCCCTGCTCATCACGCACCCGAGATGGGGTATCACCGTGAGCGGGGGAGGGGAGAAAACAGCGTTAATGCCATGCATCCGCCTGCAAAAGAGCGGGAATACGCAGACAGGTTCATCCCCCTTATAGACCGCGTACGGGAGGAGCGTGCACTCCGTATGCTTTGCTGTCAGGTGCAGGTAGTCCCACTTATGAAAGAGGAGGCCCGAGGGGCTCTCATCGATGAAGGTGTCCCAGGTATCTCTGTCGTCAACTCTTCTCGCGGTCATTCCTTTCGTCACCTCTGTCCGGTCACGCTATCCGCTGCTCGGCGACCTCTAATCACTTCCGGGGTCCATATATATCTTTCTCAGGATCCGCAACAGGCCGCCGGGAGGTCGGACGTGGCCGCCCCGCCCGGAAGGTCCCCGGAAGGCCCGGAATGACCCGGGTCACGGCGTCTGACAGCCGACAGCAATCATTATATACGGTGACACGCGAGGTAGGGGCATGGTTGCACTCCGCCTTCTTGCCATGGACGATGTCTCGTTTCGCTCGTGGGAGGGCAACGGTTCGGGTGCGTACGGTGACATCTGGGTGATCATCTCAGAGAAAAATCTCTTTCCTGAGTTCCTGAAGCATTTTTGTCGTGCATCCGGCCGGGATCTGGTCTCCATCCCGTACTCCGAGAACTTCTTCTGAACGCATCCACTGTCCGGGAACACTTGCCGTCTCCATCGTGCTCGCGGTCTCATTCCGCATCCCGGGGAGCAAAACGTTTAATGCGGAGTATCGACATGAGCACTCTCGATGGGTGTGCGGATGAATCATCGGGGATTGAAGGCTCTCCGGCTTGAAGATTCTGTGACGGCGAGGGCACTCCGCATCCTTCCCGCATACTCTGCGTACAGTAAGACTTACACCCTCCTTCAGCAGTCCCGGCGGTGGAGCCGGGAGGAACTCGCGGCTCACCAGGCGCAGGCGCTCTCGCGCCTGCTCGACCACGCTTACGAGAACGTCCCCTACTACCGCCGGGTCTTTGAGGAGCGTGGCCTCGTGCCCGGGGACATCCAGACCCCGGAAGACCTTGTCCTCCTCCCGTTCCTGACCCGGGAAGACCTGCAGAACAACCTCCCCGACTTAAAAGCCCGGAACTACCCGGAGACGGCCTTCGAATACGTCACAACCGGCGGTTCTACCGGTATCCCGGTCGGGTTTTACTACGAGAAAGGGGTCTCCCGGGCCCGGGAGTGGGCGTTCATGAAGACCCAGTGGGACCGCGTCGGCTACCGGTTCGGCGACCGGTGCGTCGTCCTCCGGGGCTACATCGTCGGGTCCCCAGAAGACGGCGTCTACTGGAAGCGGGCACTTCTCGGCCGGTGGCTGCTGATGTCCTCCCATCACATGACCGAGGAGACCATGCCGGCCTACATCGACCGGATCCGGAAATTCCGGCCCCGGTTCATCCAGGCGTACCCCTCCACGGCCGTGATCCTGGCCCGGTACATGCGGGAGCACGGCATCGAGCCGTTCCCGACCGTGAAAGCGGTCCTCTGCGGGTCCGAAAACCTCTACCCCTGGCAGCGGGACCTGCTCACCGAAACCTTCAGGTGCCGGGTCTTCTCCTGGTACGGGAACTCCGAGCAGACGGTGCTCGCCGGCGAGTGCGAGGAGAGCACCAGGTATCACATCTTCCCCGAATACGGGGTCGTCGAACTGATCGGGAGAGACGGACGGCCCGTCGAGGGGCCGGGCGCGATGGGGGAGGTGGTCACGACGAGCCTCATCAACCCTATCTGTCCCCTCATCCGCTACCGGACCATGGACGTTGCGGTTCTCGGGAAGGCCCCCTGTTCCTGCGGCCGTGCCTACCCGCTGCTCGAGAGAGTGGAAGGAAGGCTCCAGGAGTTCATCGTCACGAAGGATCGCCGGTTCATATCGATGACGGCGGTGAATATGCACTCCGATGTCTTTGACAACGTTGCACAGTTCCAGTTTTATCAGAGGGAGGAAGGAGAGGTTCTGATGCGAATTGTGAAAAAACCGGGGTATGTCGACCGGGATACGGAACGCATTCTCCGGGAACTCAACAGGAAATTTGAAGGCGACGTGGATGTGACCATCCGTTTCGTCGAGACTATTCCCCGCACCCGGCGCGGCAAATACCAGTTCCTGATACAGGACCTGCCGCTGGACCAGTGGGGCATTTCGGTGTGAGAAACATGCAAAAACTCAGATTAACGGCAGTCGGAGATACATGGGCCCGGACAGCGAAAAACGGGTACCCGTTCGGGGAGGTCCGGCATCTCCTCCGGGATAAGGACGTCCTCTTCGGGAACCTGGAGACCACCCTCTCGGATACGGGAGATCCGGCAGAGAAGCATCACGTGATCTTCACGTGCCCGGATGCGGCCCGCCATCTGGTGGAGGCCGGGTTCGACGTCATGAGCGTTGCAAACAACCATTCCGGCGACCTCGGTGCCGCGGGCTTCAAGAACACCCTGAATGCCCTCGAGAGCCGGGGCATCCTCGCCGTCGGCGGATCGGCGACCGAGGAACGGCAGGAGCCGGTCATCCTCGAGAAGAACGGCATCTCGATCGGGTTTGCGGGCTATACGATCGGCAAACTCGCCATATCACGCGAAATCTCGGTCAACCGGCTGGTCGAGGAGGATGTCTTCAGGGATATCGCGTCCCTTAAGGGCCGGTGCGACCATATCGCCGTCTCGCTGCACTGGGGGACGGAGATGGCCTACTACCCGTCCCCCGAGCAGATCGACCTCGCCCACCGGCTCATCGATGCAGGGGCCACCCTGATCCTCGGGCACCACCCCCATACCATGCAGGCGATCGAGCGCTACCACGGGGGGCTCATCGCCTATTCGCTCGGCATGTTCCAGTTCGAACCCCAGTGGCCTCACAACATCTCACGGGAGGCGATCATCCTCTCGGTCGACCTGCAGAAGAACGGCGTCGTCGGGGAGTACGAGGCGCAACCGCTCATCATCGACGACGATTTCATCCCCCATCCCGCAGAGGGGGTCCTGGGAATGGAGATCCTAGACTTCCTCGACGAGATCTCGCGGCCGGTCGCCGAAGGCAGGCTCACCAGAGCAAGGTGGTTTGAGGAGATCGCGCCGGTCTACATGAAGATGAACCTCGAGAGTTACCGTTACCGGATACGCCGCAAAGGTCTCTTTCCCCTCCTGGAGATGGGGGCCTGGTTCTTTACGCCCTTCTGCCTGAAGTGTTACGTCGGCCTGGTCCGCCGGTTGTTTCGCCCGGCGCCGACGCGGGAGAGGCGCGCGCCCGGACAGAACGCCGGGAACTGAACGGGGGTGAGTGGAGGCGGCAGGGCTCCAGCTCAACCGGACTCCGCCCCCGGTCCAATTTTCGTGCATACCTCATTCCGACGTACTTTCGCCGGTCATTCCCATGGAATGCCCCCGGGTGCCCGGGAACGGGATCGCAAAACTCTCATTACAATTGGTGACAATTATAGATGAGAGGAGTGTAAACAATTTGTCCGCGATTCCAAAGGAGGAGTATCTCTATAAGTGTACGTCCGCCTGTGCGGGGTGCAGCTCTTCCCTGTGTCTTCGTTATGTGCTCAAAGCCGCCGGCCCCGACTCTGTCCTGGTCGTGCCCGCCTGCTGCACCAGCGTCATCCAGGGGATCTACCCCGGCACGGCAATGAACGTGCCCGTCTATAACATAGCATTTGCCGCAGCCGCCGCCTGCGCCTCCGGCCTGAGCAACGCACTTAGTGCGCTCGGGAAAGAGACCAACGTCATCGTCTACGCAGGCGACGGCGGAACGGTCGATATCGGAATTCAGTCGCTCTCCGGCGCTTTTGAGCGCGGCACCAATTTCCTCTACATCTGCTACGACAACGAGGCATACGGCAACACCGGCATGCAGCGGTCGGGCTCGACGCCCCTCGGGGCACGCACCACCACGACCCCCGGCGGCAAGCCCACGGCCAAGAAGGACCTCGACCGGATCGTCGAGGCGCATAACCCCCCCTACATGGCGACCGCCTGCAGCGCCTACCCTCTCGACCTCTACAAGAAGGTGAAGAAGGCGCTCTCGATCGAGGGTCCCAAGTTCATCCATATCCTCGCACCGTGCCCGCCGGGGTGGCGCTACCCCACGGAGAAGACCGTCGAGATGGGGAAGTTGGCGGTGAAGACCGGGACGTGGATTCTCTACGAGCGCGAGTTCGGGAAACTCGCGATCAGCGGCCCGTCGAAGGCCGCGATGAAGAAGCCCGCGCCTCTCGAGGACTACATCAAAGGCCAGGGCAGGTTCAAGAACCTGAGCCCCGAGATCTTTGACGAAATGCGCCAGCAGGTGGAACGGAACATTCAGCGCCTTTCCCGCGAGGAGGCCGGCGTATGCTGACGATCGCGACCGGCAACAAGGCTGTGGCGGCCGCGGTGAAGGCCGCAAAACCCGGCGTCGTCGCCGCATACCCGATCACCCCCCAGACCGAGATCGTCGAGCAGCTCGCCGAGTACGTCACCACCGGTGAGCTCGAAAGCCGGTACATCCCGGTGGAGAGCGAACACTCGGCGATGGCCGCCTGCATCGGGGCGAGCGCGGGGGGCGTGCGCACCTTCACGGCGACGAGTTCGCACGGTCTCCTCTACATGCACGAGATGGTCCACTGGACTGCGGGCGCACGCCTGCCGGTCGTCATGGCGAACGTCAACCGCGCTCTCGGACCCGGGTGGAACACCTGGGCGGAGCACACCGATGCTTTCTCCCAGCGCGACACGGGCTGGCTGCAGGTCTTCGTGGGCACGGTCCAGGAGGCCTACGACGCCACCCTGATGGCCTTCAAGATCGCCGAGAACGAGAAGGTTCTCCTTCCCGTGATGGTCAACCTGGACGGATTCACGCTCAGCCACATCATGCAGTCGCTGGAGACGGTCGAGATCGGCGACTTCCTGCCCCCCTTCCATCTCCCGCACGCCATCGACACGGAGAACCCCTGCGGCTACGGGCCCATGACCGGACCGGCCGACTACTTCCGGTTCCGCTGGGATATCGAGCGGTCGATGCGCGACGCCCGGGGCGTGATCGCGGACGTCGAACGGGAGTTTGCGGAGCGGTTCGGTCGCTCCTACGGCCCTACCGAGGACTACCGGTGCGAAGATGCCGACGTCGTCGTCATCGCCATGGGATCGCTCGGGAAAGAGGCGGAGGTAGCGATCGACCGCCTCCGCGACGATGGGGTTAAGGCCGGGTCCATGCGCCTGCGCTGGTTCCGCCCCTTCCCGGACCTCGACCTTGCCGGGCGGGAGGTCGTGGTGATCGACCGCGACTACTCCTTCGGCTTTGGGGGCGTGGTGGCGCATTCCATCAGGTCGAAGACGGGAATCGAGCCCTACAGCGTGATCGCCGGCCTCGGCGGCCAGGAAGTCACCTATAATGATATTGCAGACTTTGTCCGGAACAGGTGTCCCGGCGAAGAGACCTGGTTTGGGGTGAGCGACCATGTATGAGATCAGGATTCACTCCCGGGGCGGGCAGGGCGGCGTCACCGCCGCGAAGCTTCTCGCCCTCGCTGCGTTCAGGGACGGGAAATACGCAACGGCCTGCCCCTTCTACGGGGCGGAACGGCGCGGTGCGCCGGTCGTCTCGTTCGTCCGGATCGACGACGAACCGATCAAGATCTACAGCCAGATCCACGAGCCGGATCTCGTGATCGTGCTCGATACGAGCATCATGGACGTGGTGGACGTCCTGCAGGGTCTCAAGGTCGATGGGACGGTCCTCCTGAACAGTGCCCACCCGGTTGCCGGGTGCAACGGGACCTGCCGTCACGTCGACCTGACCGGGATCGCGCTCGCGGAGAATCTGGTGGTCGCCGGGAGCCCCATCCTGAACACCCCGGTGCTCGGGGCGCTCGCGAAGATGGGCATCGTCACCCTCCCCTCGGCAGAACAGGCAATCCGGGAGATGTTTGCCGACGAACGGAACGTGAAAGCCGCTGAGGCGGCGTACGAGGAGTTGAAGGTATGAGAGAGAGACTTGCGCTCAGCAGGCCGAAGGAGGCCGCGTCGGGGAAGACCGGAACGTGGCGGACGTTCCGGCCCGTGGTGGACAAGGAGGCGTGCAACGCCTGCGGGCTCTGCGCCCAGTACTGCCCGGACGGGGTCATCGACGAAGAACTCAACATCGATCTCGACTACTGCAAGGGATGCGGCATCTGCTCAAACGAGTGCCCGAAGCAGGCCATCGCTATGGTGCGCGAGGAGCGCTGACCTCGTCGGCTCCGCCGACAGGGCACTGCCCGATATACTCCAGATTGAACCGGTAGAAGTGCGTGTAGCCGCAGTTGCGGCACCGGGTCGTGAAGTGGCTGCACCCGATCGTGAGGTCGTGCGGCCCTGTGACCCCGCATTTTTTACACGGGGCTCCGGCCTCGATATTCCAGATGTCATAACACCCGATCGGGGTGCAGATCCCGATCGCCCCGGTGTTCTCAAACCGTGGGACGAAGATCCGTGTAGCCCCGCAGGCAGAGCAGACCACCTGCGCCTGCGCGGAGACCGCTTTTATGATCTGGTCGGCATCCTCGCCGCAGTGGTAGCAGTTGGTGCGGTGCCGGGTGAAGATGAACCGCTCGCTCATGCATGATACTTGAGGGGCGCAAGATAAAACCTCCGGCCCGGCGTGCGGTCACCCTTCCAGCAGGATGGCCGGTTGCGTGCCGCGCTCCGGCCGGACCGTGATGGGAGGTAAACGTTAAATAGCACTCTCGCACCTCTGCTGCCATCGAGGAGGTTATGAGATGGCAGCGTTGAGAGTCGCACCCTATGTCTGTGCTTACTCGGATGAGAGCGAAGAGAATCTTCATATCGAGATAGAACTACCAGGCGTCGAGAAGAAAGACATCACGTTTAAGATGCAGGAGACCAGTTTTTCCATCGATGCAGCTCGCGGCGACGTTCGCTACGTCGGTACGTACGCGATCGGCTGTCCCGTCGATACCAACAAGGCGAAGGCGACCTTCAGAAACGGTCTGCTTGCCGTGGATGTCCCTTATATCCAGCCGGTCGCGGAGGAGACGAAAGAGATCCCCATCGCAGAGTGAAGCGGCCTGCAACCGGGGTTTCTTCCCTTTTTTATTACGGGGCACCGCCGGGTACGCTTCTCCCCGGCAGTGAAAGGAGTGGTGGTTCTTCCGGAAGCACCCCTCCACCGCGAAGAGTCACCTTTATTAGCCTGCATCAGCACGTCAGGGTATGAACCCGGCACACGGACACAACCCGGAGGCACCAGGAGCACCGGTGCGGGAGAAATCGCCACCGAATCGTCTGATCAACGAACAGAGCCCGTATTTACTCCAGCATGCCCATAACCCCGTCGATTGGTATCCCTGGGGTGAAGAGGCTTTTCTCCGGGCGCGGGAGGAGGGGAAACCGGTATTCCTCTCCATCGGCTACTCGGCCTGCCACTGGTGCCACGTCATGGAGGAAGAGTCGTTTGCAGACCCGCAGGTCGCGAACCTCTTAAACGACGTCTTCATCTGCATCAAGGTGGACCGCGAGGAGCGGCCGGATATCGATCAGGTCTACATGGCGGCCGCCCAGGCACTGACCGGGGCCGGAGGATGGCCGCTCACCATCTTCATGACCGCCGACCAGAAACCGTTCTTTGCAGCGAGTTACATCCCCAAAGAGAGCCGCTACGGGATGACCGGTCTCTTAGACCTCATCCCCCGGATCAGCAAGATCTGGCAGGGCCAGCGACAGGAACTCGAGAACGCAGGGAACCAGGTGCTGGAATCGCTGCAGAACGCCGCCCGCACCCCACCGGGGGAGGGCGAGCTCTCGGAGGCGATCCTCGATGAGGCCTACGACACCTTCTTCCGGGTCTTCGACGGGGAGAACGGCGGGTTCGGGGATGCGCCCAAGTTCCCGACCCCGCATAACCTCATATTCCTGCTTCGGTACGGGAACCGGACCGGGAAGGAGCCGGCGTACTCGATGGTCGAGAAGACGCTGCACGCTATGCGGCGGGGTGGAATCTTCGACCAGATCGGCTACGGGTTCCACCGCTACTCGACGGATGCAGAATGGTTCGTCCCGCACTTCGAGAAGATGCTTTATGACCAGGCACTTCTCGTCGTAGCGTATACGGAGGCCTACCTTGCGACGGGGAGAGAAGAGTTTGCCCGAACCGCCCGGGAGACGATCGCCTACGTCCTGCGGGAGATGACCGATCCGGGCGGCGGTTTCTACTCGGCGGAGGACGCGGACAGCGAGGGCGAGGAGGGGAAGTTCTACGTCTGGACGAAGGATGAGATCCTCGGGGTTCTCGGGGAGGAGGACGGGGAGCGGTTCTCCCGAATCTTCGGCGTCACGGAGCCGGGTAACTACCGGGAGCAGCCCGGCGAGAGGAGGACCGGCAAAAACATCCTTCGGCTGCGTCGCCCTCTGGCTTCATGGGTCCACGTCTTCTCGACCTCGGAAGAAGACCTGGCCTGGTTCGTGGAGAGTTCCCGGCAGAAGCTCTTTGCAGCCAGGGAGGAGCGGGTCCGCCCGGGAAAGGACGACAAGATCCTCACCGACTGGAACGCTCTCATGATCGCTGCTCTCGCCAAAGCAGCCCGGGTATTCGACGAACCGGATTACCTCGCGGCAGCGGAGAGGGGAGCCGCGTTCGTCCTCACCAGTCTTCGCCGGCCGGACGGGCGGCTCCTCCACCGTTACCGGAACGGCGAGGCCGGTCTCGCCGCGACCCTCGACGATTACGCGTTCATGATCTGGGCGCTCATCGAGGTCTACGAGGCGTCGTTCTCTCCAGGCTACCTCCGGGCCGCCACCGAACTCTCCCGCGATCTCGTCGCCCGCTACTGGGACTGCACCCATGGGGGGTTCTTCTTTGTGCCGGATGATAGCGACGTTCCCGTCCGCCAGAAACCGGCCTACGACGGGGCGATACCCTCCGGCAACAGCGTGGCCATGTACGCCCTCTTCGCTCTCGGCCGGATGACGGCGAATCTCGAACTCGAGGAGACGACGAACCGGATGCGGCAGGCTTTCGCCGGTACCGTCCGCGAATCCCCTACCGCCTACTCCCACTTCCTCACCGGCCTCGAGTTCATGCTGGGGCCGAACTTCGAGGTGATCATATCCGGTGCTCCCGGCGCGGCAGATACGAAAACGATGATCAGCGCCGTCCGGTCGCACTACGCACCCGACGCCATCGTCATCTTCCGCCCTTCCGAAGAGGAGAGCCCGGAGATTGCGGAGATAGCCGGGTTTACCCGGGATATCGTGACTGTCGGCGGGAAAGCGACGGCCTACGTCTGCACCAACTACGCCTGCGACATCCCGACGACCGATCCAGACGAGATGCTGCGGCTCATGAAGTCGACGGGAAAGTCGCCGGAGCCGATCGTCTGATAGCAGGATTCCGGTGCCCGTCCGGCGAGAGATACGCCGGCGGGTGCTGCAGCCCGGTGAGAGGCCTGGTACGATGATGCGCAACGGGGTCGATATGGAGAGGGTGAACGCCCTCAAGGAGGTGGTGCGGAAGGATGCGGCGGCGGGCAGGAGAACCCTCTCCGGCATCACGAGCTGGAACGGCGGTGCGCATTCCACCACGATCGTCCGGAACTTCGCCATTCCGGCCGACGAACCGGTCGTCCTCGGCGGGACCGACCGGGGAGCAAGCCCGACGGAACTGGTGCTGACGGGTCTTTGTGCCTGTATCGCGACCTCTATCGCCTACAGCGCGGCTGAAGACGGGATCGAGGTCGATTCGATCGAGATCGATGTTGCGGGCGACCTCGACCTCAGGAGGTTCCTCGAAGTCTCCGACGACGTCCGGCCGGGTCTCGAGGAGATCCGCCTGACCGTCCGGGTGGATGCCGATGCACCGCGGGAGAAGATCGAGGAACTCGTGCATCATGGCTACCGGCGCTCGCCGGTTGCGGCTTCGCTTGAAGGCAGGGTGCCGGTCAGGGTCTGTATCGGGTGGGAGGAGACGGGGTCGGGTGGGACTCAGCGATGACCCGCAACGAAGCGGGGGCGCAGACGCATATCTGCGATTAGCGACGGGCCGAAGGTCTGGAGTTCGAGCACCGAAGGTGCGATGATGAAACCCACTTTCAGAAAGGGTTATCTTTTAGTACCTGTAATACGCACACATACAGACTTGTTTCCCCGCTTATAGCGGAAGCTTCAGGGTCGAGGTGATGGGATGCGGAAGCAGAAGTTGATCAATGCGTTGCTGTACGCAGTGGAGCACGACCGCCGCATCGGCCGGACGAAGCTCCTGAAGTTCATCTTCTTCGTGGACCTCATCTACTACAATCAGAGAGGAACAACGCTCTGCGGGACGACCTACATTCGCATGCCCAAAGGTCCTGCCGAGGCTGCGGCGTTCGAACTAACGTCCGAATCGAACGCATATTTTGACGTAAAGGCACCGACAACAAAGGCGTACCCGGGAAGGCGGACGTCGGGCGGCCGTTCCCGGAGCAGGAGCTATGAACCCTACGTATACCGCCCTAAGGTCCATGCGGATCTCTCGCTGTTTACGCCCTACGAGTGGGTGCTTCTCCGGACCGTGCTTCAGTGGATGAAGTTTCAAAAGGCAGACCGCATAAGCGACGTAACCCATCAGTTCCGTCTCTGGAAGGAGTTTTCTGACGGTGAGGAGATCCCGCTTGAGCGCTTCCAGTTGAATCCGAACGAGCTTGCATACTTGGAGTATTGCGGCCTGCACGCCGACGGCTTCGAGCGCACGTTCTGTACGGGAATCCTCCCCCTCTCCTCGGAGGTTGCCGGTGCGCTCCACCCCCTGAAGGCAGAGCGGATTGCCACCGTCGAAGAGATCTTAGACCACTTCATCGCGGCGTATCCGTTGCCCGCCCTTGAGATCTTCTACGACGCATACCTGGCGTGGGACGACGCATACCGCTCAACGCTCCGCCACAATCCCTTGCACGCCCCCACGCTTGCGGCCGGAGGCTGCGATGCCCTCTGTTTCGTCTCGCACGTCATCGCGACGAAGATGATCCCGGTTGCGTATAAAGAGGAGCAGTTGAAAGAGTTCTGCGACACCGCGGAGCGGCGCTTCAATATCGAGCGGGACGCGATCGCCCGCGATATTCCACCCTCTCTCCCCCCGGATTCCGACGGCGAGGTCTCGGCTCTCGTCGATATGGCGATGCGCATCTCCCGCGATCTCGCGTGCAGCGAGTCTCCGGCAGGGAGGAGGTAGCCTGCCCTATTTTCTCGACAGTAACGTCCTTATCGGGTACTACTTTCACGTCGCCGACACCTGGGGGAACGAGGCTGCGGATGTCTTCGACGATCCGGAGCCGAACCATTCCAGCACGGGAGTCTGGGCCGAGTGTTTCGGTGACGGGACGGGAGGCCGGTGCCACACCATTCAGCACGTGATCGTCCGTGAGTTCCGGCGGGCGGTTGCACACCTGAAACGGGGCGGCTCGACGGACACCCTTCTTGCCGAGGCCGAGACCGGCGGGTGGCGAACCGTCCCGCTTCTCCGGAATGTTGCCGGACTCTGCTGCGAGCAGCCGGGAGCGGCTCTGGATACACTCGCAGCGGTGAAAGAGCAGTATGAAGAACTCTGCCGGCGGCGGGGTTCCGTCCTCGAGGATCGGAAGATGCTGACCATCCATGCGCGAACGGAACCCTACCGCGAGATCTGGAACCGGTTCAGTGCGGTCATCGCTGACTATGACGACTGCGAGGTGCTCCTCGACGCCCACCACGTCGCCGCAACGATCAACGGCATGGTGCTCTACACCGGGGATTACCGCCACATCATCGCCAACCGGGATCTCATTCTTTCCGAAACCAGCCTCCACGACGTCCGGTACCTGGGCGATCGGACGGACCGCCCCCCGCTGACGTGAGAAACTGCGGGGGAAGTGGCGGCTTTGTGCCCCGGAGAATTTTGTGGGGAGTTCTGCCGGAGCCGGAGGATCTCCCGGTGGGTGCAGCCCGGTGAGCGGAATAAAGATGGTACTGGAGCCGGCGGATTCTAGCTGACAATAAAATCAATATCCCGCTCCTCCGGGCAGCGTGAATAAATGCAAACCCTAATGCCTGCCTCCTTTCCATATTCCATTGATAGCCATGCCCGCCCCGCCCGAGATCGTCGATCTGGTCAAGCGGTTCGACCAGTATTATGCAAAGTATACGTCACAGTCCTACAACGAGTTCCAGGTCAGAAAGGAGTTCATCGATCCTTTCTTTGAGGCCCTCGGCTGGGATGTGAACAACCGCTCGGGGCTCGATGAGCGTTACAAGGACGTGATTCACGAGGATACGGTGAAGGTGGAGACGTCCACCAAGGCGCCAGACTACTCGTTCCGGATCGGGGGTATGCGGAAGTTCTTCGTCGAGGCGAAGAAACCCGCCGTCAACCTCAAGGAAAACCCGGAGCCCGCTTATCAGGTGCGCCGGTACGCCTGGAGCGCGAAGCTGTCGGTCAGCCTGCTCACGGACTTCGAGGAGCTCATCGTCTACGACTGCACGGCGAAGCCTTCCCCGAAAGATAAGGCGTCGATGAAACGGATCGGCTACTACCGATACACTGACTATATCGAGAAATGGGACGAGATCGCGGCGATCTTCTCCAAGCAGGGCATCCTGACCGGCGGGTATGACGACTACGTCGAGAGCCTGAAATTGAAGAAGGGCGGGAAGGGCACCGCCGGTATCGACGACGCCTTCCTCGCGGAGATCGAAGGGTGGCGGGACATCCTCGCAAAGAACATCGCGCTCCGGAACAAAGACCTCTCGGTCCGGGAACTGAACGCGGCGGTGCAGAAGACGATCGACCGGATCATCTTCCTGCGGATCTGTGAGGACCGCGGAATCGAGGAGTACGGGCAGCTGAAGAGAATCGCCGCCGGGAAAGACGTCTACGAGCAGTTGAAGGCGATCTTCCGGTACGCGGACGACCGGTACAACTCCGGGCTGTTCCACTTCTCCGCGGAGGTTGGCCGCGAAGACCCGGACAATCTGACGCTCTCCCTCTCCATCGACGACAAGGTGCTCAAGCAGATCATCGGCCACCTCTATTACCCGGACTCGCCCTACGAGTTCTCGGTCTTCCCCGCGGATATTCTCGGCCAGGTCTACGAGCAGTTCCTGGGGAAGGTCATCCGCCTGACGGCCGGGCATCAGGCGAAGGTCGAGGAGAAGCCGGAGGTGAAGAAGGCGGGCGGGGTCTTCTACACGCCGACCTACATCGTGGAGTACATCGTGAAGCAGACCGTCGGGAATCTGGTCGAGGGGAAGGACCCGAAGGCGGTCGCCGGCCTCCACGTCCTCGACCCGGCCTGCGGTTCGGGGTCGTTCCTCCTCGGCGCCTACCAGTACCTCCTCGACTGGCACCTTGCGTGGTACATGGACAACCTGGTCCCGCTGCTCGCGAGCGGGAAGAAGATGACCGACCAGGCGGTGCTGGCACTTCTCCCGGTAAAACCTGCGCCGGCAAAAAGCGGCCGCGGGAAGAAGAGGCGGGGGGACGAGTACATCCTCCCGGTCTACCAGGCGACCGATACCGACTGGCGGCTGACGACGGAGGAGAAGAAACGGATCCTCCTCAACAACATCTACGGCGTGGACATCGACCCGCAGGCGGTGGAGGTGACGAAACTCTCGCTCCTCCTCAAGGTGCTGGAGGGCGAGAAGTCCGAGCGGATCGGGAAGCAGCTGACGATCACGGGGGAGCGGGTGCTGCCGTCACTCCATAACAATATCAAGTGCGGCAACTCGCTGATCGGCCCGGAGATCTACAACGACGTGCAGATGACCCTCGACGACGAGGAGGCGATCTTCCGGATCAACGCCTTCGACTGGAACCGGGCGTTCCCGGGCATCATGCAAGCGGGCGGGTTCGATGCGGTGATCGGGAACCCGCCGTATGTGCGCCAGGAGATCCTCGGGCGGGAGTTCAAAGACTACGCGAAGAAACACTACGCGGTCTACCACGGCGTCGCCGATCTTTACACCTACTTCATCGAGAAGGGAGTCTCGCTCCTCCGGCCGGGCGGGCAGTTCGCCTACATCGTGGCGAATAAGTGGATGCGGGCGAACTACGGGAAGTCGCTCAGGCAGTGGCTGAAGGAGAAGCGGATCGAGGAGATCGTGGACTTCGGGGATCTGCCGGTCTTCCAGAACGCCACAACGTACCCGTGCATCGTGCGGGTATCGACCGGGGAACCACGTTCAAGTTTCAAGGCGGCAAATGTCGATTCGCTCGACTTCAGCGATCTCATACAGTATGTAAGCGAGAAGCGTTTCCCAGTGATCCTGCGTTCATTGGAGAATTCAGGCTGGTCACTCATCGATGCAAAATCTCGCGACTTATTAAATAAACTTCAAGCGGTCGGGGTTTCACTCGCGGATTACATTCACGGGAAAATATACTGGGGAGTGAAAACCGGCCTCAACAAAGCATTTGTCATCGATGGAAGTACAAAGCAGCGTTTGATTAGCGAAGATCCAAGAAGTGCCCCATTCATCAAGCCATATCTCGCTGGAAAAGAAATTAAGCGCTATAGTCCACTCAAGAATTCGCAGTTCCTGATCTTATTTGAAAAAGGCTGGACGGATCTCAATTCCGAGGGGTACCGGAATAAATGGCTCTGGTTAAAAGAAAATGTGCCCGCAATCGCCAATTACCTGGAACCTTATGCAAAGGAGGCAGAAAAACGCTATGATAAAGGTGATTACTGGTGGGAACTCCGTGCTTGTGAATACTACTACGTATTCGAAAAAACGAAGATACTCTATCCTGAGATATGCCAAAGACCTGAGTTCACAATAGATGCTGAAAGACTCTATCCCAACAACAAGTGTTTCGCGATTCCAAAAGATGATAAGTACTTGTTGGGCATACTAAACAGCAAACTCACCACATTCCTCTTTGAGATTTTACTCCCTAAACTACGAGGGGGGTTCTTTATGCCGGCGGCAGTCGTTGTTCAGACCTTCCCCATCCACCCCATCGACCCCTCCGACCCCGCCGACGTCGCCCGCCACGACCGCATGGTCGCCCTCGTCGAGAAGATGCTCGACCTGAACAAGCGCCTCGCGGCGGCGAAGGCTCCGCACGAGAAGGAGGTGCTCGCCGGGATGATCGATGCTACAGACCGGCAGATCGATCGGCTGGTGTATGAGCTATACGGGCTCGCGGAGGAGGAGGTGGCGGTTGTGGAGGGGGCACATGCACGGTAATCTCCTTTTAGATGATCAAATCCACATTGAGCAAATTCGGAAATACCTGTGGAGCGGAAGAGAATATGGCAAAGCCGCAGTGATGGTCGGTAGCGGATTCAGCCGGAACGCCGAAAGATTCTCACAAACTACCCCTCCCTTTCCTCTTTGGAGCGACCTCGGAAGAATATTTTATGATGCCCTCAACCCCCAATGGAACGAACCTACATTGGGAAGCACCCGTCCGGTTTCCGGAGTGGCTGCCGTTAAATATGCGTCCGAGTATGAGGCCAAATTTGGGAGATTGGCTTTAAACAATCTTTTACTCGAAAGTACACCTGACAATAAGTATTCTCCTGGAAACCTGCATGAACTCCTACTATCATTACCGTGGTCAGATGTTTTCACCACAAACTATGACACCTTGCTAGAGCGAACACTTCCAAGAATATTTGATAAAAAATACGATACGATCGAGAATATTAACCAGATCCCTACTAAAATGAAACCACGAATAATCAAATTGCATGGAAGTTTCCCGTCAAACTTCCCGTTTATTATAACCCAAAAGGACTATGACGACTACCCTAAAAATTTTGCTCCGTTTACAAATTTGGTTCAACAATCAGTAATGGAAAATATCTTTTGCTTGATTGGTTTTTCTGGAGATGATCCAAATTTCGTCAGATGGGTCGAGTGGGTTAGAAAGTATCTAGGAGGATATGCTCCCCCAATCTATCTGTGCGGGGTTCTAGACGCGAACCAACTTGACAGAGATAGGTATGAGAATAACGGCGTCAAGATGATCGATCTTGCACCATTATTCCCTCGTACTGAGTGGCCAGACTCTGATGAAAGGCACCGATGTGCTATGGAATGGTTTTTGTGGACGTTAAAACTTGGTGAGCCTCAAAATAAGTTAAGATGGCCTAAACCCACAAGGGTTCCACAACCCAAACTCAGTAGCAGTTTTATTCCCCAACTTCCACCGGGTACGCCCCCTCTACCTAACTTGGGGCCAGCGAGTTCTAAGGATAATAAAATCTCTCCAGAGGGTCTCATCGAACTGTCTAAGAGATGGCACGAACAGAGACTTCACTATCCGGGTTGGGTTGTTACTCCCAGTGAGAATCGTGCGGTGATTTGGAATTATACTCATGGCTGGATAAACCCTATCGTAAATTCGATTGGATCTCTCGATTTCCCTGAGAATCTCTACTTGCTCTTTGAACTGATCTGGAGGCTTGATAAAGCCCTTGTCCCACCCTATGGTAGGGTTGCTGAGGCCTTAAGGAAGTTATTGATCTCAATAAATCCATACCCCCAGATCATTCATCAGGATGAGGCAGAATATAGGCCAGACGTTGAGGAAGTAAGAGAACTTAATTGGAAACGGATCGGCGAAAGTTGGGTTTATCTCGCCTTTGCTATGGCAAGGCAAACGCGTGAGTTCTTCAATGAGAATGAACACCAACAGTGGATGGGTTGGCTGGAAAAAGTAAGTGAATTGAAAAAGGAATGGAAAATCAGATATTACTACGAAGACTCATTGTACAATCTTTTCAAATTCAACCAGGATCAGGTTCACGAGATTCTCGAAACATGGCCAGAAGATTACGATATCCCTCATCTTGCAGTTAAACGCGCTGCGATTCTTGCAGAGTTAGGAGAATTGGCCGACGCGGAGCGGATATTGCATGATACACTAACCCAACTTCGCTCCCACTTACAATCTAATGTTGACGACTATGCCTTACTCTCGCAAGAGGGTTGGACGATGAATTTGTTGCATCTGATTAGTCATAGCAACCTATGGCCTCTCGATGACACCCTTACTGAGGAATTCCATAATCGATGGGAGCGATTGGGATATTACCGGTGTAGCCCTCTGCCTGATATTGAATGGTTGAAAACGGGCGTTAGTACTCCTACACCAGCATCCGTCCCACGGTTTGAAAGGAAAAGAGACTTTGATCCCGGTACAGTGACGAATACAATGCATCTCTTCTCAGGTCAAGACTTTGATAGGTATCTTTCAGCATTTTCCTTTTTGAGACTGTATGAGGATGCAGGCATGCCGATGATGTGTGGATTTGTCTCAGTCTACTCAGAGGAAATTGCCAATGCGTCGAACGCTATCGAAGACCTTGCACCTTATTGGTCTTTAAACGCATTAATTCGGTCACGGAAAAATGACCATGTAAATACGCGGTTTAACCGCGCATATATTGCTGCTCTCAGCCAAGAACAGGTAGATGCATATCGTTCGTTATTATTCAATTCCCTCCAAAAATCAGTAAAATACTTAATCGAAAATCCTTCCATTAACCATCGAACTAAGCCATCTTTTCCATATCGACAGACCATAACACTCTCTGAACTCCTCTCCAGACTTTGTATTAGATTTTCACCGTCAGAACTGTCACAGTTACTAGAAACAACAAGCGAGATGTACAAAAGCCCTGTTTTTTATCGCGATCCTGCGTTGCACGATGGTATCAAGCACTTATTCCAGAGAATCTTTCACACAATGACAGATGATCAAATTTTATTATTACTCCCACAGTTGCTATCACTTCCTATAGTAAATGAAGACAACTACCGCCCTGCAATCGTAGGGCATTGGATCGAACCGTTTGAATACATCAACCTCGGGAAAAATGTTACCATTCCCGAAAATCTCGATCAAAACGTAATCAAAATACAGATAGCGAGACTAATACGAATTGCAAAGCTGGAGGATAACGAGGCCAGGTCACGCGCGCTCTTGCGATTAGTTTTCCTAATCAATACCAGAGCGCTTGATGAGGCGGAAGAAAAGGAATTTGCCGAGGCTATGTGGGATAGAATTGATCCAAATACAAGCCTTCCAGGTCAAACGTCATTCCTCAAATCAGCATTCTTCAGGCTCCCTCAAATTGAAAACGGCGATGCAAAAGAGAAATTTAGAAACTACTTATCCTCAATACCGATCCCTAGGATAATCGTCCGCAAATTTGCACCAGATGGTAAACAAATAGGTGTAACAGCACATGTTTCAAACAATCTCTCAAACTACCTAAGTGAGTGGGAAAGTGCATCTCCACCAAGAACATGTCCCCATACCTGTGAGGACGGCAAGTACATTGATTGGACTCCTGATGAACGATCTGCTTTGCTCCTCAAAGTCGAAGAAGTGTGGGATGATCTAAAGGAACTCTTAGGTGATCCCAGCAAAAATTTGGAACCATACACTCTGGACTCGCTCCATTCGCAATTTTCTGGGCTTGTCAGATTACTCAACGCTGTAATATTACCTAATATTCACCAACTGCGTAAAGACCAGGCAGAGAAACTCAAACTCCAACTGTTACCTGAGATGGAAGATCTGGGGGTTAATGTCCTTTCAGCCTATCCTTTTGTTCTTTTGATAGACTCTAGTTATTATGAACGGGTAACTGCTCTGTTGCGGGAGGGGATCATTTCGCCAAACCCTTCTAAAGTGCATGATGCGCTGATTGGAATTTATCACTGGATCTGCTGTAGCAGAAACGAAAACTGTTTGTCACCCCCAGAAGACTTACTGAATGAATTGGTGCATAAGATATCTACTCGTCGACAACCCGAACTGGATATGGCCCTGAATATCGCCGCAGCAACTGTGGAAGGCTGTCCAGGTACTTTTTCTCAAAAGCAACTGCAGGAACTCTATATTGGACTAGAATATCTTCTCGTTGAGACAGACCTTGCGCACGAACATGAGAGCGATGCACGTTGGGATCAGCCGATATCTATACCTCTTAACGAAAAACCAGACATACGGCGGTATTCGGCAGTTTTAGCGCATGCACTTCACAAATATTGCACTGCTCATAACAACGGTGTGCCGACAGTGCTCGACAAATGGAAAGAGATCTGTAAAAGCGATCCATTGCCGGAAGTGCGAAAAGCATGGAAAATGTAAAGCAAATGGATGGATTGAACGAGACACAATCCAATCCTCTTTGTTCCGTGTTAACTCTCCCATCTCAGCGTTTTTACTGTGATGTATCACGTTGAGAGAAAAGGCCATTAACTTTAGACCCTCAACCGGCAGACCACACTCCCTCCGGTCGGCCGAAGCCCGCACCTTCGGTGCTCCGTTCCGTCCCACGAGCCTCACCTCCCTTCGCTCATGGCGTCTGCCGGGAAGTGCTCGTCGTGCCATGCTCAGTACCGTGCTCCTCGCACGGAGGGCGGTCTTGCGTCACCCCTCAAACGACCCCCACCGCCCGGCGCTTCGCGCCTCCTCACTCGCACCTGACGGTGTTCAAACTCCTTCCCCGCAGGGGAAGTCGTTCCGCCCCCGCCGCGGGGGGGCGGGCAGTGCAGGGCGATGGGTCGTAGATGGGGAGACACAACCAACCGAACCGATCCCCCTGTGACGCTCATAATAGAGGGAGGGGGTCTGCCGGCCAGAACCCCGCGGACCAACCGCCACACCTATGAGTCAGTCCTTGAGAAGCGGATAGTTCGCCGCTGCCCAGCCGACAGTGCCGCCGAGCAGGTTCGTGACGTTCCGAAAGCCGTGCTTCTCGAGGATGCTCGCGGCAAGGCTCCCCTTGAACCCGACGTCGCAGTGGACGACGATCTGCTTCTCCTCGGGGATCTCCGCCAGGTGCTCTTCGAGGTGCCCGACGTAGATGTGGTGGGAGCCCGCGATGTGGCCGTCCTCCTCCCGGTGGTTGACGTTCCTGACGTCGAGGATCCAGACCGACGGGTCGTCCAGGTGCTCCGCGAGGTCGGTGGGGGACCAGGTGCCGGCCCGCTCGATCTCCTCGCCCTGCCGGAACCAGGCCGCAAACCCGCCGGCGAGGTATCCCGCGATGTTGTCGTAGCCGAGCCGCACGAAGTGGCGCACCACGCGGTCCAGATCCAGGTTGAAGTCGTCCACGAGAACGATCGGGTCCTCGTAATTCAGGTAGTAGCCCATGTAGAGGGGGAGGCCCTGCCGCCAGATGTTGAGGGTCCCGGGGATATGCCCCCCGGCGAAACTCGTCGGGGACCGGATATCGACGATCTGCGCCTTCTTGTCCAGGAGAAAGCGGATCTCCCTGGCCGAATAGGCCCGCAGGTGCGGGAGGTTGTAGATCAGGGGCGGGCCTTCCCGGTTGAGTTTCCGCATCATCGTAAAATACGGCGGCTCGTAGAGCCGTTCGTTCACCTTAGACTCGACGAACTCTTCTCTCTCCATGGAGAGCAGCCGGTTGGTTGCCTTTTCAAAACCGATGGTCGTGTACTCCCGGTCGCTGATATTCCCGCCGCAGACCGAACCGGCGCCATGGGCGGGGCAGACGATCACCCCGTCGGGAAGCGGGAGAATCTTCTCGTGCAGGCTCGCATAAAGCATCTCGGACATCTCCCGCCGCAGGTCTTCGCCGGCAAGATCGGTTCTCCCGACATCGCCGGCAAAGAGCGCATCGCCGGTAAAGACCATCAACGGGTCGTCGGAGACGGACCGGTCGCGGAGCAGGAGCGATATGCTCTCCACGGTATGGCCGGGCGTCTCCAGGACCTCGATCTCGAGCGATCCGATCATGAACGTCTCCCCTTCCCGGACGCCGGTGCCGAACCCGAACGCCTCCCGTGCCCCGTGCAGGATCTCCGCCCCGGTCGGACGGGCGAGCTCCCGGGAGCCGATGACATAGTCCTCGTTCTTATGCGTCTCAAAGATCTTCGTGATCTTCATGTTCTCGCGCCCGGCGATGCTCCCGTAGATCAGGCAGTCGCGACGCGGATCGATGACCGCCGCCTCCCCGCCCGACCCGATGACGTATGAATTGTGAGCAAGTATCTCGGATTTTATCTTCTCAAACAGCATCCGTATCCATCTCCCCGGGGAACGGGTTCCGTTTCCCGTTCCGATGTGCGGGAATACGGGAAGGGCATATAAAAGGTTTCCGGGGGAATGCGGAGAGCGGGACGGACGTTACCATCCGTCGCCCGGACACCGGTCGGCACGGGGAAGGTGGGACTGCTTACCCTGCCGGGTGGCCCTGACCTCGAGGATGCTTCCCACCGCCTTGAACGCATCTTCAAGTTCCGAGAAGTTCGGGATCCGGCAACCCCGGAGGATGCGCAGGCCGCTCCTGATACTGTCGCCGCCAAGCATACAGCCCACCACCATCTTCTCCGTGTTCCGGGAGAACCGGACGATCTCGTTTGCAACGTGCGCCGGATCGACGAGCGTGGTCGGCACGGCGATCACGAACGCGATGTCCCAGAAGTCCTGGTGCCGGATCAGCACGTCGAAGAGGGCGGCGAACCGGGTGGCGTCGGCATCACCGAGGATATCCATCGGGTTTGCGTGGTTCCAGTACGGCGGCAGGAACGCGTTCAACTCGCGAAGCACGTCGTCCGGGAGGTCGACCATATCGACCCCGTGCGTCTCGGCGTAGTCGGAAGAGAGGACGGCGAACCCTCCCGCACTGGTGATGGCAATCGCCCGTTTTCCCTGCGGGTAGCCCTCGGACGCCAGGAGCTCCGCCAGGTTGAAGGCGTCCCGAAGGCTCCGGGCCGGTATCACCCCCGCCTGCTTGAACGCCGCGACATACACATCGTAACTCCCGGCAAGCGAGCCGGTGTGGGATGATGCCGCAGCCTTGCCCTTCAGGGACGACCCGGACTTCACCGCCACCACCGGCTTTCTCCCGGCAACCTCACGCACGATCTGGGCAAACCCGCGTCCGTCCAGGATCTCCTCGACGTACAGGGTGACCGACCGGGTCTTTTCGTCCTGCTCGGCAAACCGGAGGTAATGTTCAAACCCGAGGTCCGCCTGATTGCCCACCGAGACGACGGCAGAGAACCCGAACTCTTCAGGGAGGCTCCAGTCGACGACGGTGGTGATGATCGCGCCGCTCTGGGAGATGAAGGCCACGCCCCCGGGCCTCGGTGAGACCGGGTCGAACGTGGCGTTGATCCACTGGTGCGGCATCATGATCCCGAGGCAGTTCGGACCGATGATCCGGATAGAGTGCCTGCGCGCGATCGTCGTGACCTCCTCCTCGAGGGCCGCGCCGTCACCGCCGATCTCGCGGAACCCGGCGGTGACGATGATCGCGAGCCGGACGCCCTTCTCACCGCACTCCTCCATCACCCCCGGGACGAGACGGGCCGGCACGGCGATGACCACCCAGTCGACCGGGCCCGGGATCTCCTTCACAGAGGCGTAGGCCTTGCGCCCGAAGAGTTCCGCCCGTGCCGGGTTGACCGGATAGAGGTCCCCGGGAAAGGATAGGAGATTCCGGAGGACGGAGTAGCCCACCTTGTTCGGGCTTGCGGATGCGCCTATCACCGCAATGGATTTCGGATAGAAAAGATCCTGGGGCGCCCGGATACTGAGGCGGGCGGCACCGCCTCCGGCGGTATCCCCGACGATGATCCTCGCATCGACGACGCTGGCTCCTTCTTCATAGACGATGACCGGGTTCAGGTCGAACTCCCGGATCCGTGGGTCCTCGACGAAGATGCGTGCCATCGCCGCGATGATCCGGACGAGGGCCTCCTCGTCCTTCGGGGGCTCCCCCCGGTATCCCCGGATGAGCCGGTAACCCTCTATCTCGTGGATCATCTCGCGGATCTCGTCTTCGGTGACGGGCAGTACCCGGATGGAGACATCTTCGAGGAGTTCCACCAGTTTCCCTCCGAGGCCGAACGTGATGACTTTCCCGAACGACGGGTCGGTCTTCCCGCCGATCAGCACCTCGAGCCCCCCGGGCATCTGTTTCTCGACGATGATGCCGGTGACCGCCGCTTCCGGGGCCCTGGCGGCACTGTTCCTCATGATGGCCCCGAACGCCTCCTCGGCATCATCCGGTCCCTCGATCCCGGTGATGACTCCGCCGACATCGCTTTTATGGATGATCTCCGGCGAGATGATCTTCATGACGACGGGGTAGCCTATCCGCCCGGCGGCCGCCCGTGCATCGCCGGCGCTGGTGGCGAGGTGATGGGGCGGCACCGGTATCCCGCACGAGTCCAGCAGGCGGTATCCCTCAGATTCGGTTAGCATTCTCTCCGGCATGCATATCCCTCATTGTAGGCCGGTCGTGCATGACCGGTGTCCCGTTCCAGGGATTAGTCCGGTCGGCCATAATAGTTATCCATCTCGTGGGAACGGGCCCGGTTTCCGTCGGAGAGCGCGATAAAGGCGGCATACGGCGTTCGGACCCCGTGAGCCCGGAAGGGTCCGCCGGACTTCGGGGTCGTGGACCAGTACGACCGACTGTCGGTGAAGTAACACGAATCAAAACTGCGTCATACCAGGTAGGTCTTATTCCGTTAACTATAATAAACAGTGTTACTATTATTGGTATTAGTATGCCTCTATGCCGATACGCCGGGCTGCTTGCGGCCCTCGTTGTACTTATGCTCGCCGCCGGGTGTACCGGCACCGGGACCGATTCGACCGTCGCCCAGGGCAACACCAGCCAGACCGTCACGATCACCGACGGGTTTGAGCGGACGGTCACCGTCCCGTCGCCCCCGGAGAGTGTGGTCTGCTCGGGCTCCGGAGGTCTCCGTTACCTCGTCTACCTGCAGAGCCAGGACCTCGCCGTCGGCGTCGACGACCAGGAGAAGAAAGAGCAGGTGATGGAAGGCCGGCCTTATGCCCTCGCTTGCGGGTCGCAGTTCAAGGACCTCCCCCTGATCGGTGAACTCAGGGGCAAGGACGACCCCGAGAAGATCCTCGGCATAGGCCCCCAGGTCATCTTCAAGACCGGGTCCACCGGCACATCATACGGGACCAGTGCCGCCGAGGCCGACAAACTCCAGGGGAAGACCGGCATCCCGGTCGTGGCCTTCCCCTACGGCTCCCTTCGGAACGACGCCGAGAAAACCGAGATGTACGCCGGCCTCCGCGCAATGGGCAAGGTTCTCGGGAAAGAGGACCGGGCCGAAGAGGTGATCGCCTACATCGAGGCGACGATAGCCGATCTCGAGGCCCGGACCGGCGACATTCCCGAGGCTGAACAGAAAGCGGTCTACATCGGCGGTGTCTCCTCGGCGGGCGCCCACGGCATCATCTCCACCGAACCGGCCTATCCGCCGTTCCTCTGGGTGCATGCGAAGAACGTCGCGGCAGGTCTCGGCACGGCTCACGCCGATGTCGCGAAAGAGGCGCTCGTCGACTGGGATCCCGAATACATCTTCATCGACGCCGGCACGATCCAGATGGAGAACGACGGGGCAATCGGCGAGCTGAAGACCGACCCCGCACTCCAGGGCCTCTCTGCCTCGAAGGAAGGCAGAGTTTACGGTGTTCTCTCCTATAACTTCTACAACGTGAACTACGAGACCGTGCTTGCCGATGCCTACTTCATCGGGAAGACCCTGTATCCCGACCGGTTCGCCGATGTCGATCCGGAAGAGAAAGCGGACGAGATCTATACGTTCTTTGTCGGCAAACCGCTCTTTGAGGAACACAACAGTGAGTACAGGAGTCTCGGGTTCACCGCGATCCCGCTGTAATGCGGGGCTTGAGCAGGAGGGTATGAAGAGATGCACTTTGCAGACGGGGCCATCCCTGCGGAATACCTGGGATATGTGCGGAAGAAGAATCTCTGGATACTTGGCGGGGCAGTCCTCCTCTTTCTCCTCCTGATCGTATCAATTTCGGTTGGTGCGGTCAGCATTCCCCCGTACGACGTCTTTCTCTCCCTCGTGAACGGCACCATCGACCGGATCAACGTGCTCCTCCACCCTGGCACCGCTCTCACCGTATCCAGCACAGACCTGATCGTCTGGAACATCCGCCTCCCACAGGCACTTGCCGCGATCGTCGCCGGGGTCGGGCTCTCGGTGGCGGGAGTCGCCATGCAGTCGATCCTCCGAAACCCGCTCGGGTCGCCGTTTACGCTCGGCATCTCGAACGCCGGCGCATTCGGGGCGGCCGTCTCGGTCATCCTCCTCGGCGCGGGAGAGATGCACTCTTCGGTCGCTAACGCCGTCACCCTGAACAACCCCTACCTGACGACGATGGTGGCGTTCATCTTCTGTCTCCTCGCGACAGCCGTGATCCTGCTCATCTCCCGGATACGCGGGGCGTCTCCCGAGGTGATGGTGCTCGCCGGCGTCGCCCTCTCCTCCCTCTTCACGGCGGGGACGATGTTTCTGCAGTACTTCGCCGACGATACCCAGCTCGCCGCAGTCGTCTTCTGGACGTTCGGCGACGTCGGCCGGGCCAGCTGGCAGGAACTCGGGATCATGGCCCTCGTCACGGTAGCGGCCTGCCTCTACTTCATCGCGAACCGCTGGAACTACAACGCGATCGACGCCGGCGACGAGACCGCAAAAGGGCTCGGGGTCAGCGTCGAAGCGGTGCGTGATATCGGAATGGTCGTCGCGGCCCTCGTATCCGCCGTGATCGTCTCGTTCCTCGGGGTCATCGGGTTCGTGGGCCTGGTCTGTCCGCACATGGTGAGGAGACTCATCGGCGACGACCAGCGCTACCTGATCCCGGGGTCCTGCGTGATGGGCGGGATCCTCCTCCTCGCCTCGGATACCGTCGCCCGGGTCATCGTGGCGCCGTACATCCTCCCCGTCGCCGTGCTCACGGCATTCCTGGGCGCACCGGTCTTCATCTACCTGCTTCTCAGGGGGTACCGGCGATGATCCTCGACGTCGCCGGCGTGGCGTTCAATTACCGGAGCGTTCCGGTCATCCGGGATATCACGTTCGACCTCTCGCCGCACCAGATCCTCGCGATCCTGGGGCCGAACGGCGTCGGAAAGACGACGCTCTTAAAATGCATGAACGCCATCCTGCGGCCGAAGACCGGGTCGGTCCTCATCGAGGGGGCGGACCTCCTCACCGCAGACCGGATGGAGATCGCCCGCAAGGTCGGCTACGTTCCGCAACGGTGTGAGGCCGGCCGGATGACCGTCTTCGACGCCGTCCTCCTCGGGCGCCGGCCGCATATCGGGTGGGACGTGACGGAGGCGGATATCCGGATCGTCGAGGTGGCGATCCGGATGCTCAACCTCGAGGACCTGACGCTGCGCTACATCGACGAGATGAGCGGCGGGGAACTCCAGAAGGTGAGCATCGCCCGGGCGCTCGTTCAGGAGCCCCGGGTGCTGCTCCTCGACGAACCGACGAGCAGCCTCGACCTCAAAAACCAGCTCGAGATCCTCGGGATCGTCCGGCGAGTGACAACGGACCACAACGTTGCCGCGGTGATGACGATGCACGACCTGAACATGGCGCTCCGCTACGCCGACCGGTTCATCCTCCTAAAAGACGGTGTCATCCACGCCGCGGGGGGCCCCGACGTGGTGACGCCGGAGACCATCGAGGCGGTCTACGGCGTTCCCGTGACTGTCGAGCGATACAACGGGTTCCGCTTCGTCGTCCCCCTGGAACCGGAGAGCGCCTGAGAGCCCGGGCAGCGCCCGGGCCCGCGAAAAACCGCGGTCGGGGTAACGTATAAGTCCACCCTCGCCGATATGCCCGCCGGGCATATGGTGCTCGAAACGTTCATCGGGATCGCCGAGATAGTCCTCGGAACATTCGGGGCGCTCTTCATCGTCTACGGAGCGGTGATCGCGATCGTCGAGCTCCTGGCACGGGAGACACGCGTCAGAGCGCTGAGTTACCACGACATCCGGTGGGTCTTCACCACGCGTATCCTGATCGGCCTCGAGTTCTTCGTTGCCGCCGATGTCTTGAAGACGATCCTCGAACCGACGCTCGAGGATCTGACCATCCTCGGGGCGCTCGTCGCCATCAGGACCGTCGTGAGTTACTTCCTCGGGAAGGAGGTGAGCGAACTCCCGGAGGACAGAAAAATGTAAGGAGGGTGTTTCGGGGTCACTCACCCTTCCGGTCCCGCAGCGCCGTCAGGTGCTTGTGTGCCCCGGCGACGACCCTTCGGGAGTTCGCGAAGGTGATCGCGCGCAACGCCTCGTCGTGCGGGAGCCACTGATAGGCGATATGTTCGTCCGAGAGTGTCACCTCCGCTTCCGGGGTCTCGATCAGGTAGTAGACGACCTCCTTGTAGACCGTGTGCGCCCGGCGCTGGAAGAAGTAGTGGACCTCCTCCCGAAACCCGGGGACGAACGTGGCTCGCGTGATCCCGGTCTCCTCCTCCAGTTCGCGGAGCACCGTCTCCTCCTCGCTCTCGCCGCGCATGCCGTGCCCCTTCACCAGGTCCCAGTGCCCGGCCCCGTACTGCAGGATGAGGTACTGGAGATCCGTATCCCGCCGGACGACGACCGCACCGTATGACCGCTCTTTTGCCATGGCCCTTCAGTCCTGTATCGCAGATCCCCCGATACCCGTAAGTTCGCGCCCGACGACCCGGAAATCCTCTTCCAGGGCCCCCCGGTATGCCGGGTTGTAGAGCGCGGCGGCGGGGTGGAGGGTGGGGATGAGGCGGACCGGGTGGCCGAAGAGGAGGCCCGGGTAGACGGTCCCCCGGATCTCCGTGATCCGGTCGAACTCGACCGGCAGGAGGGAGAGGATGTGCCTGCTCGAGTGCCGGCCCAGCATCACGATCACCTTCGGCGCGACGAGCCGGATCTGCTCCTCAAGATACGGGGTGCACGCCCGGATCTCCTCGTCCCGGGGGTCGCGGTTCCCGGGGGGCCGATGCTTGACGATGTTCGCGATGAAGACGTCGTCCCGCGAGAGACCGAGCCCTGCGAGGAGGCCCTCGAGGAGTTTCCCCGCCCGGCCGACGAACGGTCTCCCGGTGAGGTCTTCCTGCTTCCCCGGCGCTTCGCCGATCAGCATGAGGTCGGCTCCGGGGTTCCCGTCCCCCGGAACCGCATGATGGGTGTTCTCCCAGAGGGGGCATTTCCGGCACTCGCCGATGACGGCGGCAAGCTGTTCTATCGCTATCTCTCTCCCCGTCTCCTGCACCATGCCCACACTATTGACGATAACTCGTATAACCTTCTTATGCATTGCGTTTTACCGCCGGCGCCGGCGGACTCCGGGGAGCGTTCATTCCACTGTCCATCGTGGCATCACCCGTGGCGACCGGGGGCGGGTCTGCGGCCCGTTCGCCGGGCTCACCTGCGGTGCTCCCGCTCCGGCCCTGCGGCCCGTCGCACTCTGTTCCCGCCCGTCCGCAACTCGCACCTGCCGGTGCTCGAGCTCCGCTCCTCGGCCAGTCCGCAACTCGCACCTAGCGGTGCTCGAACTCCGGCCGCTCGCTACGCTCCCGCCCGTCGCCACTCAAAATTAATACCCCCAAAGATGAACATTATATAGAATTTCCCGGCGAGCGTGCGGCCCGGCCTCACCGGAACGGCGGCGAACCCGGGTTTTCGGCCAGGTCTCGGGCTGCAGGACGAATGGAGCGATTTGTACAATGAGCGATATAGATCATACCTGTTTTGACACGGCAAAGATCGATAAGATACAGGATCTGCGCGAGCGCGGGGTGACGATCTACCCCTATACCTTCGACCGCAGGGATACCGTCGATGAGATCAAGGAACGGTTCTCCACGATCGAGCACGATAAGAGCGAGGAGGAGGTCAGCACCGCGGGCCGCATCTACATCGTCCGCCAGCACGGCAAGACGATCTTCGCGGACATCGGGGACTCGACCGGCAGGATACAACTCTACCTCCGCAAAAACGACCTCGGCGAGGAGCAGTTCGACCTCTTCAAACAGTACGTCGACGCCGGCGACATCGTCGGCGTCGTCGGCCACGTCTTCCGGACGAAGATGGGCGAGATCACCATCTGGGTCGACCGGTTCGAACTCCTCACAAAGTCGGTATGTCCCCTCCCCGAGAAGTTCCACGGGCTCAAGAACGTCGAGACCCGCTACCGGCAGCGCTACCTCGACCTGATTATGAACGAGGAGAGCCGCGAGACCTTCCGGACCCGGAGCAGGATCATATCGCTCCTGCGGCAGTTCCTCTTCGAGCGAGACTTCCTGGAGTTCGAGACGCCGACCCTGCAGCCGATCTACGGCGGCGCGAACGCCCGGCCATTCACCACCCACCACAACGCTCTCGACCAGAAACTCTACCTCCGGATCGCGCCGGAGCTCTACCTCAAGCGTCTGGTCGTCGGCGGTTTCGACAAGGTCTTTGAGATCGCGAAGAACTTCAGGAACGAGGATATCGACACCAACCACAACCCCGAGTTCTCGATGGTCGAGATTTACGAGGCCTACCGGGACTACAACGACATGATGGACCTCACCGAGGAGATCCTCGCTCACCTCGCGGAGAGGGTTCTCGGGACGACCACCTGCTCGTTTGCCGGGCACGACCTGGACTTCTCCCGCCCCTGGCGCCGCCTCTCGATGGAGGAGGCAGTGCGGGAGTACGCCGGCATCGACATCCAGGCCATGAGCCTCGAAGAACTCCGTGCGTTCGGCCTTGAGCACTGCGTCGAGGGCTGCGAGAGCGCGGAGACCCGGGGAGAGTATCTGGTGCTCTTCTTCGAGCACTTCGGTGAGAAGCACCTCATCCAGCCGACGTTCGTCTACGACTTCCCGATCGAGAACTCGCCGCTTGCAAAGAAGCACCGGGAGAAGGAGGGGCTGACGGAGCGGTTCGAACTCTTCATCGCCGGGATGGAGATGGCGAACGGCTTCTCGGAGTTGAACGACCCCCTCGACCAGAAGGCCCGGCTCGAACAGCAGGACGCGAAGCGCCGGAAGGGCGATCTCGAGGCGCAGATGATCGACTACGACTTCATCAACGCGCTCGGCTACGGGATGCCCCCGACGGGCGGTGTCGGCATCGGCATCGACCGCCTGGTGATGCTCCTCACCGGCAAGGACTCGATCAAAGAGGTGCTCCTCTTCCCGCAGATGAAGACCGCCGTCCCGGGACCGAACGGGGCAGAGCCGGAACAGAACGACGGGGAAGAGTGACCTCCCACTCATTCTGGTCATGAACGGACAGAACCGGGCCGCCATCCGTCCCGGCATGACGGTGGATATCGTGCTCAAACGCGACCAGCGGATCGGGAAGCTCACCCGCGGCGTTGTTGCCGAGATCCTGACCAACTCGTCCTTCCACCCTCACGGGATCAAGGTCCGGCTCCGGGACGGACAGGTCGGGCGGGTGCAGGAGATCGTCGGATAAGGTCACCCGGCCTTCCTGAGGGTGAACCGGATGGCCACCCCTTCCTCCGGCCGCCCCTCCACCCGGTCGTCCGCCCGGATCTTCCCGTCATACCGTTCGACGAGCATCCGGCAGATGTAGAGGCCAAGGCCTCCATTGCTTTTTCTACCGTTTTCACCGTAGAAGCGGGTGAACAGGCGTTGCTTCACCTCGTCGGCGATGCCAGGACCGCTGTCTTCGACCGAGACCAGGACTTCATCACCGCGCTCCTCGACCCGGATGGCGATCTCGACCGCCGGCCCGCCGAACTTCACCGCGTTGCCGATGAGGTTCGTGAAGATCTCGGAGAGGAGGTCGTCGGCGAGCACCGGGACGGCGGTCCCCGCGTAGGTGATCCGCACATCGGGGAAGTGCTCGATCTCCGCCCGAATAACGGGATCGAGAGCGACCGGGCCGAGGACGGCAGCCTCTTCACGGATCTGCCTGATGGTATTGACGTTTCGGATGATCTCGATGCTTTTCTTGAGGCTCTTCTGCACTTTCGCGGTGTAATTCCGCTCTTCCCCCTCGAGTTCTTCCATGAGGAGGTCCGTGTAGAGGCTGGCGGTGTTGATGGTGTTTCTGATATCGTGCGTCATGATATCCAGGTAGAGGTTTGCCTTTCCGGTCGACTCCTGCAGTTCTGCCGTGCGCGCCTCGACCTGTTCCTCCAGGTTCTCGCTGTACTCGCGGATCGTCTCCTCAGAGTCCTGGAGGCGGCTTATGGCAGCTTTGAGGTTCGCGACCATCGTGTTGATGCTCCGCTCGAGTTTCACGACTTCGCGTGTTGCCGAGAGCCGGACGGTGTGGTCGAGGTTTCCCTGCGCGATAACGTCGACGTCGTCGATGATCTCCTCGAGGGGGCGTGTGAGGCGGCGCGCTACAAGGAAGATGACCGCGCTCGAGAGAACGATTGCGAGGATTGCAACGACGGCGCGAGAGTAGAGCATCTGGTCGAGCTGGCTCTGTATGAGTCCCGTATCATAGGTCAGTTCGACGACGACGCTCGGGTCAGACGGATAGTCCGGGTCTTTCAGGTCGATGAAGAGGTACCGGATCCGCCTTCCGTGCTCATCCTGCACCGCGTAATCCGTTCTGCCGGGGATGATCGTCCCGGTGATGAGAGCCTGTGTTCGGGCATCGGCGGGATCGCCGCCCGCCTCGACGGGGTTGCCCCAGATATCGTAAACGCAGATCGAATCGAGGTACGGATTCAGGGCGACGAACTCCTGCGTGCTCTCCCGTGAGCGCAAACGGTTCCGTTCCTCCACGAATGCATCCGGCACGAGCCCGAGTTCGAGAAGGTAGCGGTGGTCCGGAGTGGGCATGTAGGCATACTTCCGGACCTGCCCGGTTGCGGGCTCGTACACCACACGGTCGGGGGAGAATTCGTGCCCAAGGCGCATCCGGGTGATCTCGGCATAGAAGTCCGGGTTCTCCTTGAAGTCGATGCCCCGGTCAGGAGGATAGGTGGTGTACTCGATTACTCCCGACGAGTTGATGACGTAAAGATCCATATCTCCTCCAAGCTCCTCTTTGATCGCCGGGAGGTCCATCTGCGACGGATCCCTTCCCGCCCGCCCATACTCCTCAAGAAAGAGCGAGAATCCTCTCTGCAGTCGCAGGTTGAGGGAATCGTCAAAGAGCTTGAGGCCGGTATCCGTGTCCACGATCGATTCCCTGATGCTCTTTTCGGTGACGCTCTGGAGGGTGGCGAGGTCGGAGGTCATCCTCTCTTCGGCCTGCATATAGTCGTAGACCGAGATGAGACCGATGGCGGGGATGACGATGAGAAGGATGGCTACGACAAGAGTAGGCGTAAACGGCCAGCCTTCCGGAACAGGTGTGCGGTCGCTCTTCATAGGTCACGGTCCTGCAGGGGACGGAGCGCGCGTTCGACTGGCCGGCGGATGCACGCCGGCCGTACCATCTGTACCGGATCGTGCTCGCTCCGCAGAACAGGGTTTTCCCATCTTAACGGGCACTAGTGGGCGTCTCTCCATCTAAAAATCTTCGCGATCAGGATAGGGTCCCGGGAGGGAGAGGGGGGCAGGCAGGGTGCGAGTGACCGTTTACTCCCCCGGCGCCTTCCGGAGCGTAAACCGGATGGCTGTGCCGCACTCCGGCCGCCCCTCCACCCGGTCGTCCGCCCATATCTTCCCGCCGTAGCGCGTAATGAGCATCCGGCAGATATAGAGGCCGAGACCAGCCCCCGCAAGCGCTCCTTCCCCCCTCCGGAAGCGGCGGAAGAGCGAGGCCTTCATCGCGCCGGGGATTCCCGGGCCGGTATCCTCGATCGAGACAAGTACTTCATCCCCGTGCTCTTCCACCCGGATGGTGACCTCGACCGCCGGCCCACCGAACTTCACCGCGTTGCCGACGAGGTTCGCAAGGACCTCAGAAAGAAGGTTATCGGCGAGGACTGTGACCTCTCGCCCCTCGTACCGGATCCGGGTCGCGGGGTGGTTCGCCACCTGTGCGCGGATCACCCGGTCGAGGTCCACCTGCGCCAACGCTGCTCCGTCCCCCCGGGCCTCGCGGAGGGTGGCGACGCAACCGATGATCTCCGAACTCTGCTCGAGCTGGGAGAGCATCTTTCTGGCCATCTCCTGCTGCTCCTCTTCGAGCGCATCGACAATGAATCGGGTGTATCCGATAGCGACGGTGTTTGCGTTGTTGATGTCGTGGACCATGATGTCCAGGAAGAGTGTTGCCGTCCTGTTGGACTCCTCGAGGTCGGCCGTCCGCTCCCGGACCAGATCCTGAAGCCGGGCGCTGTACTCCCGTGTTGCCTCCTCCGACTCCCGGAGGCGCCGGATGTTCCCTTTGAGGGAATCAATCATGGTACCGATGCTCTCCTCGAGACGGGTAAACTCCGTTCCTGTAGATACCCGGATCCGGTGGTCGAGATCCCCCCGGGCGATCCGATTGACGTCATCGACGATCGCCCGTATCGGGCGGGTAATCTGCCACGAAACCGGGACCGCGATGCAGCAGGCGATCATGCCCGCAAAGACCGCGAGGAGAATGTGGCTAAGCCGCATCTCCTCGAGCCGGGCGTCGAGGAGAGCGGTACTGTAGGTCAGTTCGACGACCCTGCTTGTATCCGACGGGTAGTCGGTAGCGGAGAGGTCGACAAGGATATACCGGGTGAACCTTCCTGCGGCCGGATCCGCTATCGTCCGATCCTGCTTCTCTTCAAAGACTCCCCGGGCAACGGAATTGATGATAGCAGGATCGGTCGGGCTCTCCGAATCGGTCGCGTTGATGAGCCTCCCGTAACAGTCAAAGATCCGGATGCTCTCGAGCGAAGGGTTCAATCGCATCAGGTCCTCTTTAAGGGTCTGGTACTTCGGATCGAACCGGCCGGTCTCGACCGTAGTGCAGATAAGCCCGAGCTCGAAGAGGTAGCGGTGATCGGGAGACGGCATGTAAGCGTACTTCCGCAACCGTCCGCTCGCCGGCTCAGCCAGGACCCGGTCCGCCGCGAACGCATCGCCGGACAGGATCTCCGTGATCCGGTCGTAGAAATAGGGGATCTCCCTGAAATCAAGGCCGAGATCCGGGGGATAAGTAGTGTACTCGATGATACCGCTCTCGTTGATGATGTAGATGTCCATCTCTCCCCCGAGCTCCCCTTTGACGCGGGAGAGGTCCATCATCCCCGGGTTTCTTCCCGCCCGCTTGTACTCGGCAAAGACCGGGTCGAATCCCTCCCGCATCTGGCGGTCCAGCGTGCTGTCGAAGAGTTTCAGGCCCGCATCCACGAGCTGTATCGATTGAATGACGCTCTTCTCCGTCTGCTCCCGGAGCAGGCCTTCCTCGGCGATCAGAGCCTCCTCGACCTGCCGGTAGTCCATGGCCGAGATCAGCCCGATCACCGGGAGCGTTATCAGGAGCATGACGAGCACCAGATGTGTGCTGAAACGACGAGGCTTCCTGCCGGTACCGTCCGTCGCCGTCATGGGCTGCTTCCCTCCCCGGCCTTTGGGAGCGTAAACCGGATGGCCGTGCCGCACTCCGGGCGCCTCTCCACCCGGTCGACCGCCCGGATCTTCCCGCCGTAGCGTTCGATGAGCATCCGGCAGATGTAGAGCCCGAGCCCGGTCCCGGCGCCCCTGCCGGTCCCGCGAGCAAGTCGCTCGAAGAGACGAGGTTTGAGAACATCCGGGATCCCCGGCCCGGTATCTTCGACCGATACCAGGACCTCGTCGCCGTGCTCTTCCACCCGGATGGTGACCTCGACTGCCGATCCGCCGAATTTCGCCGCGTTCCCGAGCAAATTTGCAAAGACCTCGGAGAGGAGATCGTCGGCGAGCACGCTGACCGTGGTGCCGGCGTAGGTTATCCCGGTGATGGAAGAGCGCTCTATCTCACGCCTTACGAGGGGATCAAGATCGACCGGTTCAGGATGCCGTACCCCCCCCTGGATATGCTGGATGGTGTTGACGTTCCGGACGATCTCCATGCTCTTTGCGAGCCCCATCTTCGCCTTCCGGATCAGTTCGGCCTCGGGCTCTCCCTCGAGGTCGGCGAGGAGGAGGTCCGCGTAGAGGCTTGCGACGTTGTTGGCGTTGTTGATGTCGTGCCCCATGATGTCCAGGTAGAGTGTTGCCATCCGGTTGGACGCCTCAAGGTCGGCTGTCCGCTCCCGGACCTGGTCTTCGAGAGTATGGCTGTACCGGACGAGTTCCTCCTCCGACTCCCCGAGCCTCCGCATGGTCTCCTTTAAGGATGCGACCACTCGCCGCACACTCTCCCCGAGATGCACGAACTCCTCGTCCCCCCCCACCCGTATGGGGTGAGAGAGGTCCCCGCGGGCGACGGCGTCGACGTCCTCGACGAGGGTGCGTATCGGTCGTGTCAGGTGATGCGCGGCGAGGGCCGAGAGGCAGCCGATGCAGAGGAACGCGATGAGCAGGACACTCGTATGGTGGTCGAGTATCCCGGCGAGTTTTGTCTCTGCGGCCTTCGTATTGCAGGTCAGTTCAACAACCATGCTCATATCCGATGCGTAATTGCCGTCCGTCATATCGATGAAGAGGTACCGGGTCAGTTCGCCTGCGGTGGTGTTCTCCACTTCAAGCGTGGTCCTCTCCCGGTAAGCCTCTCTGACCATGGCCAGCCGGCGATCGTCGTCGGGATGCTCCTTGCCGGTGATCCGGGTGCCCAGACAGTCGAAGATCCGGATCTCCGTGATGTCCGGGTTCAGGCTCACCAGTTCCCCGACCATATCCCGGTACTTCAGCTCCGCGCGGTACCGCTGAAACTCAGACTCCACCAGGCCGAGCTCGAAGAGGTAGCGGTGGTCGGGAGAGGGCAGGTACGCATACTTCCGGAGTTCGCCGGTGGAGATCTCTGCGACGACCCTGTCGGCCGAGAAGACGTTCCCGAGCCGGATCGCCGTGATCCGGTCGTAAAATGAAGGGATCTCCTTAAAGTCGTACCCCAGATCGGGGGGATAGGTGGTATACTCGATGATACCGCTCTCGTTGATGATGTACAGGTCCATCCTGCCCCCGAGCTCCCCCTTGACCCGAAGGAGGTCCATCTTCGATGGGTCCCTGCCCACGCGCTCGTATTCTGCGATAAACGGATCGAAACTTTCCCGCATCTCGTGGTTTAAGGTGTTGTCGAAGAGTTTCAACCCGGTGTCCACCAGGTTCATCGAGAGGGCTATTCCGGACTCGGTCTGGCTCCGGGATTCTACAGCATTCTCTTCCAGTTCCTGCCTGACCGCCGCAGAATCGATGAACGAGAGCAGGCAGACGACAGGGGCCATCGCGAGCAGGATGGCGGCCAGGAGATAGAGCATGAGCGGCAACGACGGCCTTACAACTCTCTTTACCGTCATTTGGGTATCCTCTCCGCTCTTCATGCGTTACCTTCCCGGGGATGGAACGGTTCCTCAATGAGGGATATATCTGTAGCTATATAGTATGAACGATTTTAACGCGAACTTATGAATTTGAACAATTCATTTCGTCTGAAGATACCGTAGAAGGCAGCAGAACACTCTTTCTGCAAACCCGTGCTGAGAAAAAGGATCTCCGCGACTGGCGGGAACGAAGAGAGCGGCAGGAGCGGAGTTCGAGCACCGGAGGTGCGAGTCGCGACGTTCCGATAGTCGCGACGTTCCGATAGGAGCGGAGTTCGAGCACCGGAGGTGCGAGTCGCGACGTTCCGATAGGAGCGGAGTTCGAGCACCGGAGGTGCGAGTCGCGACGTTCCGATAGGAGCGGAGTTCGAGCACCGGAGGTGCGAGTCGCGACGTTCCGATAGGAGCGGAGTTCGAGCACCGGAGGTGCGAGTCGCGACGTTCCGATAGGAGCGGAGTTCGAGCACCGGAGGTGCGAGTCGCGACGTTCCGATAGGAGCGGAGTTCGAGCACCGGAGGTGCGAGTCGCGACGTTCCGATAGGAGCGGAGTTCGAGCACCGGAGGTGCGAGTCGCGACTGTGGACACAGGACAAAAAAGAGAATGCCGGGACCGGATCGCGGCCCCGGACGTATCGTGGACGGTACGGTGATCTTACATCGGGGGCATGCCCATGCCGCCCATGCCGCCACCCATGCCTCCGCCCATGGCAGCCATCTCCTCAGGAGAGGGGCCGGCGGACTTGGACGAGGCGATGACGTCGTCGATCCGGAGGATCATGACGGCGGCCTCGGCGGCGCTGGAGACTGCCTGGGTCTTCACCCGCAGGGGCTCGATGACACCGGCCTTGAGCATATCGCCCGATACGGCGTTGAAGACGTCAAGTCCCATGTACTTTGCGTTCTTGCCACCCTTCTCGTGGGCTGCGCGGAGGGCGACGAGCATGTCGATCGGGTCGAGGCCCGCGTTCTCGGCAAGCGTCCTCGGGATGATCTCGAGCGCGCTTGCAAACGCCTCGATGGCGAGCTGGGCACGTCCGCCGACACTTGCGGCGTATTCGCGGAGCCGGAGGGAGAGTTCGATCTCGGGCGCACCGCCGCCGGCAACGAACTTCTTGTCCTCGATGGCAACGCTGACGACCCGCAGGGCGTCCTCCATGGCACGGTCGAGTTCGTCGACGACGTGCTCGGTACCACCGCGGATGATGATCGAGACGGCCTTCGGGTTCTCACACTCGGTGACGAAGATCATCTCTTCGCCGGAGACCTTCTTCTCCTCGACGCTGCCCGCCTTGCCGAGTTCCTCGGGGGCGATGGCGTCGATGGAGCTGACGACCGAGCCGCCGGTGGCGCGGGCGAGTTTCTCCATGTCGCTCTTCTTGACACGCCGCACGGAGAAGATGCCGGCCTTGGCGAGGTAGTGCTGGGCGATGTCGTCGATACCCTTCTGGCAGAAGAGGACGTTTGCACCGCTTGCGATGACCTTGTCGACGATGCCCTTGATCATCCGCTCCTCTTCATCGAGGAACATCTGGAGCTGGTCGGGGCTCGTTATGCTGATCTCGGCGTCGACCTCGGTCTTCTTGAACTCGACGGCGGCGTTCAGCAGCAGGATCTTCGCGTTCTTGACGACGCGGGGCATGGCGGGGTGCACACGCTCCTTGTCGATGATCATGCCCTCGACGATCTCGGACTCCTCGATGGACCCGCCGACCTTCTTCTCGACCTTCACGAACTCGGTGTCGACGGTACCGTCGGCGTCTGCGACCATCGTGATCGCCTTGACGACAAGTTCGGTGAGTTTCTCCTTTGCGGCCTCGGCGCCCTTGCCGGTCATGGCGGTGTCGGCAATCTTCTGGAGCATCGCCATGTCGTCGGGCTTGATAGCGACGGCGATGTCGTCGAGGATCTCCTGTGCCTTATCGGCGGCCATGCGGTAGCCGTGGGCGATGACCGTAGGGTGCACGTCCTGGTCGAGGAGGTCCTCGGCACGCTTCAGGAGTTCGCCTGCGATCACCACCGCAGTCGTGGTGCCGTCGCCGACCTCGTCGTCCTGGGTCTTTGCGATCTCGACCATCATCTTTGCAGCCGGGTGCTCGATATCCATCTCTTTCAAGATGGTCACACCGTCGTTCGTGATGACGACGTCGCCGATGGTGTCGACGAGCATCTTGTCCATACCCTTGGGGCCGAGCGTCGTCCTTACAGCGCTTGCGACGGCCTTTGCGGCTGCGATGTTGCCCGACTGTGCGTCACGACCGCGGGTACGCTGGCTACCCTCTTTCAGAATAAAGATTGGTTGTCCTCCAAGACTTGACATAGGTATCACCGTTGTTAAGCGATAGAAAGGTAGGTTTGTAGTTCTATATAAACCTATTCACTCATTTATCATATCTATGAGTTCCGAGCCGTCTTCGAGGGTGTGGAGATGCTCTTCCCCGATAAGGAGGGTTTTGCCGATTTTTTTCTGCTTTTTGTAATCCGTGACGACGCACACTGCAAACGTCTTCGTGATCTGGGAGATGTTGCCGATGAGAGAAGCGCGCTTTACAATCTTCTGGGAGGTCCCGTAGGCCGTCAGGATTGTATGCCTATCAAAGAGCGCCAGCGCCTGGAACGGAGCCTGCCGCATCGCGTGGATCTCCATTCCCATGCGTTCGAGATCGACCAGGACGTCGCCGGTAGTGGACTCCGGAGGCTTCTCCGGCTCGGGTGAGCGGTAGCCGACGAGCTCGATCGTCTCGACGAGCGGGGCATTGAAGAGCTCCTCGAGCTTGATGGCGACATCGAGCGTGGTCCCCATCCCGCTCTCGTACTTGCTGATAGTCCGGCGGGAGACCCCGAGGTGCGACGCGAGGTCCCCGAGCGACATCCGGGATCGCTCCCGCACCTCCCGCAGGAGGTCGCCTTTGATCTTCACGTAAAGACCGCCCGGGGATGCGTAGACCATCGGCGAGAGGCCTTCCACGAAGTAGTCGTAGAGCGTCTCGGGGCTGAGGGCGAAGAGCCCGTAGCGGATGTAGACGACGCCGCGCTCGAGGGCCGCATCGCGCGCCCGCTCTCCGACGATGAGAGGGGTGGCCTGAAGGTACCGGGCGATCAGGTTGAGGTCCCAGGCGATGTCGGCACTCACGCTGTCGATGTGAGAGGCGACTTTGATGATGACGAGGTTGTCGCCTTTCTTCGCGATAAGGTCGAAACTCCGCGGACGGATGTTGCACCGCTCCGAGACGTCGAAGTCCGCGAGAAGCATGATGCTGATGACCATCTGAGGAAGGCGATCCTGCGACATAACCCGTAAGAATCGATATAGCCGGAGAACGATATAAACTAGAGGGTTATGTGGATCGGGATCGACGACACGGATTCTCCTGCGGGGATGTGCACCACGTATATCGGGGCGGTTCTGGTGCGGCAGCTCGAGCGAGCAGGGATCCGTGTCGTCGAAGCCCGCCTGGTCAGGCTGAACCCGAACGTCATCCACAAGACCCGGGGGAACGCGGCGATCTGCATCGAGGCCGAGGGGGATGCGGACGCGGCGTTCGCCCTCGCCTCTACGTGTGTCGAAGCGCTCGCGGAGTTCGACGCCGCCGGGACCAACCCGGGGGTGGTGGTCTCCCGTATCCGGCCGCCGCCGGACTTCTACTACGCGGCGCTCCGGGAGTTCTGCACCGTGGACGAGGCCGTCGAGGTGCTCGAGGCGGCCGGGGCCCGCTACCGGGGCTACAAGAACCGGCGCGGCCTCATCGGCGCAACGGCGGCGGTTGCGAGCGATCTGCCCGACCGGACCTACGAACTGCTCGTCTACCGGAAGCGGGAGAACCGGGGCACCCCCCGGCAGGTGGACCGCGGGAGCCTCTTCTCTGCCGAGGAGACGACCTACCCCCACACCTGGGACACGGTGGACAGGGAGAACGACGTGGTGGTCTGCGTGCCCCATACCCCCGACCCGGTCCTCTTCGGGATCCGGGGGGAGAGCCCGGCATGGGTAGAGGAAGCACGTGCCCATGTCCGCTCCGAGGAGCCGGCCTGCGAACAGGTCTACGTCACCAACCAGGGGACGGACGCCCACCTGGTTCCGGGGACGGTCGGGATGCTCCGGGAGGGGCGGTCCTACCTGGTGCGGGGCACGGTCGCGAGTTCCCCGGCCACCGGGCCGGGCGGCCACGTCTCGTTCCTTCTTTCGGACGAGGGCGATGAGATCCGGTGCATGGCCTACGAGCCGACCAAGGGGTTCCGGGACGTCGTGAGGAAACTCGTTCCAGGGGACGTGGTGGCCGCGGCCGGGAGTTACAAGGGAGGGAGCCTCAACCTCGAGAAGATCGGGGTCTCTCATCTTGCCGATGCGATCCGCATCCGCCCGCCGGTCTGCCCGGCCTGCGCAAAAAGGATGACGAGCGCGGGAACAGGAAAAGGATACAAGTGCAGGGTCTGCGGCGAGCGCAGCCGGGAGCCGGAGATCGAGCGGATCGAGCGGCAGCTCAAGCCCGGGTGGTACGAGGTCCCTCCCACCGCCCGCCGGCACCTCGCACGGCCGCTGGTGCGCGGCGTCCCCGTGTGGGAGCAGGCCCTGCTCCAATCGGGCCGGGAATGCGACCGTCGTCCCCGCAAGCAACCGTGACCCCGTGGGGTGCAGAACCAGGGGCCCTTCCCCACCACGTCAATCAAATAAAGTTTACAAAAAAAGATTTATAATGTTTGTGCGTTAACTTATCCCAGGTGATCCCGTGCCGACTATCAGCGGCGAGAGCGCACGTCCTCTGGCCTGTCCGCCCGCAACGGTGCCAACCCCGGGAGGACAGAGTTCACCCGGAGGCTGTACGGACTCGCGGTCGAGTATGCACGGAACGGAGAGGAAGGTAGCCCTCTGGATGCTCTTCTGTTTCCGGCCCGAAAGTCCGCTCTTCCAGAGATGGTCCGGTATATCCGGACCCCCCGACACGGCGGGACGAGTGGGATCATCCCGTGTCGAATAACCAGTCATCCCCTGTCTGGCAGCGGGAGCCCGACCCTCGGGTTCCCGCAACGTTTCAATTTTTCATGCGGCGGCTCTCTCGGCGGGGTTTCTGAGTTGCGATCTGCGGGACGTCGGGGATTCGGTTGCCGTGGACGCACACCGTGACGCACTCACGAAAAGACGATCCATTATCGTGCATGAATACCAACACCTCTCAAGAGCTGGTGTAACACTATCATGACCTTCAAGTATGGGGATGCGGTACAACAGGCACGGGTGCGGCCGGGGATGACGGTCGGCGAACTCGTCGATGAACTCGGGAAAGCCGGGGCTTACAACGGGGGATCCCTCTGGCAGGCGGTCAACATCTACGAGCGGATGCTCCGTGACGAGAAGGCGCTGAAGTTCTTCGGCCTCTCGGGCGCCATGGTGCCCGGCGGCATGGGCGGCATCGTTTCCGACCTCATCGGGCGCCGACATATCGACGTGCTCGTCTCGACCGGGGCGAACCTCACCCACGACGTCATCGAGGCGATCGGCTGTCACCACTACCACGGGACCTGTGAGGTCTCCGATACCGAACTCTGCGAGGAGGGGATCAACCGGATCTACGACATCTTCCTCCCGAACGATGCCTTCATCCTGTTCGAAGAGTTCATGCAGGACGTCTACTCGTCCCTCCCGGAAGGCTCGACGGTCTCGATCTCCGATCTCCTCAACCGGATCGGCAGCCGGCTTGACTCGGGGATCCTCGCGGAAGCGGCAAAGGCCGGGGTGCCGGTCTACTGCCCGGCCATCCAGGACTCGATGATCGGACTGCAGTACTGGCTTTTTTCGCAGACGCACAGGGTCACGGTCAGCGCGTTCGACGACATGCCCGGGCTGCTTGATCGGTGCTTTGAGGCCGAACGGGCCGGCACCATCCTTGTCGGCGGCGGCGTCCCGAAGAACTACATCCTGCAGAGCAAACTGATGACCGAGAGCGGGTTTGACTACGCGGTGCAGCTCACCGGCGACCGGCCGGACCTCGGCGGCCTCTCGGGCGCGACGCTCGACGAGGCCCGCTCGTGGGGCAAGCTCACCGGGGAGGCCACCGCCGCGACGGTCTACGGCGACGCGACCATCAACCTGCCGCTCCTCGTGGCCGCAACTCTGGAGAGGCTGGAAGAATGACCGAGCTTATCCTCTCTCTGGACGTGCTCGACCGGAAACGGGCGGTGCAGATCGCAGAGTCCTGTGCACCCTTCATCGACGAAATCAAGGTCGGCTACCCTCTTGTCCTCTCGGCCGGCCTATCTATCGTCGAGGACCTTGCCGGGCTCGGCCTGCCGCTCATCGCCGACTTCAAGGTCGCGGATATCCCCAACACCAACCGCCTCATCTGCGAAGCGGTCTTTGCCGCCGGGTTCGATGCCGTGATTGCCCATGGGTTCGTGGGAGCCGATGCCGCGAGGGCCTGCGTCGAGGTGGCGCACAACCACAGCGGGGCGGCGTACATCGTCGCCGAGATGAGCCATCCCGGGGCGACCGAGTTCTTCCATGGTGGTGTGGCCGAAAGCCTCGCGGAACTCGCCGTCGCCTGCCGGGCCGACGGCATCATCGCCCCCGCCACCCGCCCGGAACGGATCGCACGGCTCCGGGAGATCGTCGGCGAAAAGGCGATCTACTCCCCCGGCGTGGGGGCACAGGGCGGCGACCCCGACACGGTGGCACGGCTGGTCGACGGGGTCATCGTGGGCAGGAGCATCTACGAGGCAGAGGACCCGGCGGCCGAAGCCGAACGCTTCTCCCGCATCCGCCGGTGATGAGTTCTCCGTTCCGATCCTTTGGGAGATGACGAACCCTATGAGTGGTCTGAGGCGGATGCGGCTCACCCCGCATCTGAAGAGTTATATATTCTCTCGCAGATACTGGTATCATGAACTGGAGCCACGAACAGCAGAAACTGGCAGAAAGATACCGGAGCCTCGACGAAATCCCCGTAGACGAGCGGCGGTACAAGTGCCACACCTGCCACTTCGTCGTGGACGAAACCCCCTGCCCCCACTGCGGCGAGACCTCGCTTGAGGTCATGTGCCCGCTCGACCACTGCGACTGCCACCACTCCATAGTCGAGAGTATCGAGTACTGTCCGCTCTGCGGCCATGCCGTCTGCCCGGAGTGCGGGAGCCACGACGTCGTGCAGATCAGCCGGGTCACCGGGTACCTCCAGGACGTTGCAGGCTGGAACGCGGGCAAGCAGCAGGAATTGAAAGACCGGGTCCGCTACTCCGTCGTATGAGATATTTTGTCAGGGACGAGACTCTTTTTCTTCGCGGCCGGTTCCGGGCGGCGAGCACCGGCATCAACGGTGGTATCGCCGACGTCACGACGGTCTTGAACCACACGGTGCCGCACGACTTCGAGGATGACCCGTCGCGTCACCTCGACCTCCTCGCCGCCCGGCATGGCCTTTTCAAGGATTGTTTCGGGCTCATGACGGCGGTCAATATGCGCCACCTCTGCGTGCTCCAGTACGACTTCATCACGGTCTTCATCACCGCCGGGGTGACCAACCCGACGCCGCCCCCCGCTCCGCACACCATCAACATCATTGCCTACAGCAGGGAAGGGATGGTCGACGCGGCGCTCCTCGAGACGATCGTCACCGCGACGGGGGCAAAGGCCCAGGCGCTCCACAACCTCGGATACGATTTTCCCGGGACCACCACGGATGCGGTCGCCGTCGCCTGCGAGCGCGACGCCGCCATTGCACACACCTATGCCGGAACCCTGACCGAGGTCGGCCGGCGGGTCCATGCGGCCGTCCTCTACGGGGTCCCGGAGGCTCTCGCACGATACGAAGGCAAGGTCCGGCGGAACGAGCCGTCGTTCTTCATTTACAGCCGCTACGGCGGCGATCACTGGGTGGAGTGGCAGAAGGAGGGCTGCCCCTACTACCCCTGCCACTTCCCGGGACAGCGGTGCGACTACTGCTACTGCCCCTGTTACCCCTGCGCAGACGAGGAACTCGGGGAATGGGTCGAAAGTTCGAACGGCGGCAGGGTCTGGGGGTGCGCAAGGTGTACGCTCCTGCACGTCCCGGAGATCGCAGACTACATGAAAAGAAATCCGGAGGCCGCTCTCGCCGAGCTCAAGCGCCTCAGGGACCGATTATAATCGAGTTTTATGCCTCGGCGACGCCGAGGGCGGAGAGCATCTCTTCGAGAGGAATGCCGTGAGCCTGGGCGGCTTCCCGGATTGTTTCGTTATTTGCGATGGCGCAGCCGAGGCAACCCATTCCGAACCGGAAGAGTACCTGTGCCGATTCGGGCTTCTCCCGAAGGAGGTCCGCGATTGTACTGTCCGCAGTTAATACCATGCAGCTGATGTTGTCCCTGCCCCTATATATACGTTCAAGGATCGGGTGCAGGGAAGCCCTGATTCGACCGCGGACTCCAGAACGATGCATCCGCCTGCCCCCGCTTGTTCGGGCAAGCCCGCCGGATTCATATACCCATCCTCCCCGGCAGGGAGGCGCCTTCGGGCAGTGGAGAGATACACCCGGCGTGAAGGCGGGGACAGGGCGCTGCTGCCGCACTTTCCGCAGCCCGGCCGCACCGGGAGGCTTCCGGAGGGAATCCGGGATCACTTTCACATCGCGGGCCGAGTCTTAATACCCTGATGAGGAGAAGTACAGACTGGAGATGTAAGTATGAACCTATCTGAGGTAACAGAGAGAATCTCCCGGAAACTTGAAGCGAAAGGCGCACAGCCCGATCGGCAGAAGATCGAATCACGCCTCCGCCGTCTCGCGGAGGAGTTCGGTGTCAACATCGACGAGGCCGAGCGGACGGTGACGGCCGATCTCGCCCGCGAGCTCAACATCACCGGTGTCGGGAACACCTCCACCGAACTCCGCCCGATAAGCGGGATCGTCCCCGGAGAGTGGGTGACGATCGAGGGAAAGATCGTTGCCCTGACCCCGCCGGTGTCACCCTCGATCGCGCAGAGCGGGATCATCGCCGACTCGAGCGGCGCCATGCGTTTTGTCGCCTGGGCCCGGGCGAACGCCCCTGCGATGGAGTACGGCCACTGGTACCACATCGAGTCCGCGGTCGTCGACGAGTACAAAGGCACACCCAACCTGAAGATACACTCGGGCACCACTATCTCCCGTATGGAGAAGGATGCTCCGCTCCTCCCCTCGATCACGCCGGTTGCCGAGCTGAAGCCCGGCGTGGGGAGCGTGCGGGCCAAGGTCATCCAGGACTGGGAAGTCTCCCACGATCGGATGCTCCAGACGGGGCTCCTCGGCGACGAGACCGGCACCATCAAGTTCGTCATCTGGAAAGAGGATACGAAGGAGAAGCTGGAACTCGATGCCGTCTACAACATCTTCTACGCCACCGTCGACGAGTACAACGGCAGGCTCTCCCTCGCCCTGAACACCGCGATGTACATCACGGATGAGGGCGATATCGAGGTCGGGCGAAACGAGACCGAGGTCCAGGGGGCTCTCGTCCACGTCGCTCCCGGCTCGGGCCTGATCAAGCGCTGCCCCGTCGAGGGATGCAACCGGACGCTCTCCCGGCAGAACTACTGCCCGGTGCACGAGATCCAGCCCGAGTTCCGCTACGACCTCCGCTTAAAAGCGGTTCTCGACGACGGCATACGTGCCAGGAATGTCCTGATGCAGCGCGATATCGTCGAAGCCCTCGCAGGGATCACCCTCGATGAGGCCGTTTCTATCGCGGAGACGAACCCGCTCGGCATGGACGAGATCTTCTACCGCATCCGGAACGCGGTGCTCGGGCGCTACTACACCTGCGCGGGGAACGAGTTCGGCGGCAGGCTGCTCGTCAACTCCTGCGCCCCGATCACGTTCAAGCCCGAGGAACTGGCTGCATTGCTGAACCGGGCCGGGGGTGAGGCGGCATGAAACCCCAGAGCGCATTCGAACGCGAACCGGCACGCAGGGTCTTTGCATCCGAGCTCCGGGAGACCCGCTACCAGTTCAAGGACGGCGAGGACGAGAAGAGTCCGACCTACGTCATCCTCCCGAGCGGCATCCGGAGCAACCGTATCTTCATCGTCGGGACCCTCACGGAGAAGCAGCGGCAGGGCGACCAGAACGTCTTCTACCGCGGAAGGGTGGTCGACCCGACGGGCACCTTCTTCATCATGGCCGGGTCCTACCAGCCCGAGGCGATGCAGCAGCTTGCCCGGATCGAGCCGCCGGCGTTTGTCGCCGTTGTCGGGAAGCCGAACCTCTACACGACCCAGGACGGGAACTGTCTGGTCTCGGTCCGCGTGGAATCGATCTCGGTCGTGGACCGCGATACCCGCGACCTCTGGGTGCTGGATACCGCCCGCGAGACCCTGGACCGGCTCGACGCGTTCGGGACCACCGAAGACTCGAAGAAGGCCCAGGAGGAGTACGGGACGCAGCCGGACGTCTACAAGAAGATCGTCTACGACGCTCTCTCCCAGGTGCAGCTGTAGAGCCGGGCTCTACCTCCGAAAAATCCTTTTTTTTGACGGAACCGCCATTCTTCTCTCCCCGGACAGACACGGACGCTGCTGTCCATCATTCTCGCAGCCAGCAGGTCCGGACCACAGGCGGGATTCGGACACGGTAAAACAGTGCATCTCTTCACCGGAGGTGCGGTGCCGGGCATGACGATGGGGGGCGGTCATACCCGGGATCGACCCGCGTATGCCGGAGCAACACCAGAAGCCGGCTTCGAGGAGATCAATCGACAAAAAAGATGGTTCCCGAAGGGGCAAAACGGCCGGGAAACATCTACTCCTTCGGCTCCCCCTCCATCTCCCCGGCGGGCTCCTGCCGGGCGCCCTTCCATTCCCCCTTCAATTCCGGGTAGTCCGCGAGGATCTTGCTGACCGTGCTCCTGCTGACGTCGAACATCCTGCAGATCTGGCTGATGCTCGTCCCGGCCTGCCGGATCGTGAGGAGGGCCTCGACCTGACCCTCGTTGAGCGCTTTCGGCCTCCCGATGGGGCGTCCGTCCTCTTTCTTGGTCTTCTTGGACACCGGCGGGGCGGTCTTCCGGGCGCTCTCCCGGTACTGGTCCATAAACGCGGCGAAGTTGCCGATGGCCTCTTTCCGGAGCTCCGGGTCGTCCCGGAACCCGAAAAAGTCGTTATTCACGCAGTAAACCGTGTATTGGTCGTTTAAAGTTTTGAGTGTCGCAAGCCCGGCGTCCATATCCCTGGCAAGACCCGCAAGGTCGTAGATGACGATCTCGGGACAGTTATTGGCGGCACAGTAATCCAGCATCTCAACAAAGCCCTTTCGCTTCTCCGGGGGCGTTGCATTTGCCCGGTGGTCATGGAAGATTTCAACAATCTGAAACCGATATTTGCAATAATTCTCGACTTCATTCTTTTGTGCTGCGAAATCTCCCTTCTTTCTCGTATTCAAGTATGCCACAGCAGCTCTTTTCATCCGTTTATGATGCCGTATAATCATATATATTGCTTTTGAAAAAGCATGCCCGACGCCTTTTTGCGGCACGATGGAAGATCCCATGCATATTCCCGCTCCCTGCGGACAATGTGCAAAAAGGTTCTCCGGACATATTCTCCGGAGGCAGAACCTGCGGGGCGAAAAAGAGGGAACTGTTATTCTTCCGGTCTCCCGGACTCCCACCGGTCCAGCACGTCTTTCCCCTCGATGAAGACGAGCCCGTGCTTTCTCGCATACTCCATCGCACCCTCCTTGGAGAGTGCAAATCCCGTCTCGTCGTCCAGCATCTCGCAGATCGTGACCGCCGGGGTGACCCCGGCCATGGCGGCAAGCGCGATCGAGAGTTCGGTCTGCCCGCGCCGCTCATCGAGCAGCCGGTCGGCGGCCCGGAGGAGCGCCATATGGCCCGGTGTCCGGAAGTGTGCTGCAAAGTCGTGCCCGCCGCCGTTGAGCGACCGCTTCACCTCTTCCGCTACGGCCGTGACCGTCAGAGCACGGTCACGGTCCGTGACCCCGGTATAGGTCTCCCGGTGGTTCACCCAGAGGGAGAACGACGAATGGTTCTTCGGATCGTAAGGCACTTCGCCGTCCTTCTCGACAAGGCTGCAGGCACGCAGAACGTCGTGCGCAAACGGCAGACCGAGCCTCTTTGCCGCCTCCGGGTGAACCGCCGTGCAGATCAGTCCGCCCCCGTCTTTACGCATCTGCCGGATGTGGGCAGGCGTGACCGCATCTGAACGGATCGCGAAATCCGTCTCGCGCTCCCGGTTGTCAAAGTCGTACAGCAGGACGAATTCGCCCCTCGCGAGGGCCTGTATGGCTGCATCAATCATGGGTAATCTCCACCTCGATCGTATCGTTATCGTTTAAGTTCAGGGCTTTGCGGAGTTCGCACCCGGCGATGACCTCGACGATGTCCTCCGGGTAGTGGGTGCGGGAAGGCACGACTATCGCGCATTTATGGCCCCTGATCCGGCAGGGAAGGACCCTGGCCCCACCGAACGTCCGCTCATCGGCAGTAAACCCGGGAATATCGATCCAACCGGCATGGTCGAGCTGCTTGCGGACCTCAATGCTCGCCGCATCGAGCCTGATGTTCAGGGTTCCGGGGAAGGGTTCGAACCCGAGGCACCCACCGAACTGCTCCTTGTAGTGGGGGATGCTCATGTAGTAGCGCCCTTCCCCGAGCCCGCTGATCACGGTTCCGGCAAGGGTATACTGCCTGCGTTCCGGGTTGAAGATCCTGACGTAATCCGCATACTCCCGCTTCAGCGCCTGCTCGCCCTCCCGGGTGACGGCGACGTACTGGCCGTCGGGCTTCATCGACCGGACGACGAACTGCTGCCGCTCAAGGGCGATCAGCCGCCGCGAGGCGGTCTGGGGGCTGATCCCGAGCTCGTTCCCGAGCGACTGCGACGAGAGCCAGATCGGGCCCCGGCACCCGCCGAGCAGGGCGATCGTCTTCAAGGACTGCAGGTCTTCCGCTTCAACCATCATACCATAATTGAGATGCATACTATATACGGGTTGCGCAAAAATCCCGATGGATGGATCTTCGTGAAATGTCGATGTGGTATACGCTAATTTTTTAAGTCGAAGTGTTAACAGTACCTGCATGAAATCCGGAGTGCGGCATCAGCTTGCCGAGAAAATGGCAGGAGAGATCACACTTTCGGACTCACCGGGACAGGCCCTCAAGAAGTGGCGGCAGAGTTTCAGCATCCCCCAGGGGCTGCTCGCCGAGCGTCTCGAGGTCTCTCCCTCCGTTATCAGCGATTACGAAAGCGGACGGCGAAAAAGTCCGGGAACCGCCATCGTCGGCAAGATCGTCGATACGATCCTCTCGATCGACGAGGACAACGGTAGCCGGTTCATCAACAAATTTGCAAAAATTCTGTACAGTGAGTTCGACGAAGACGTCATCTACGACATCCACGAGTATGCATCCCCCGTGGCTCTCTCCGACTTCGCCGGAGTCATCGAAGCCACGACGCTCTGCGGCCCGATGGACCAGACCGTCTACGGCTATACGGTGATCAACAGCCTCAATGCGATCCTCCAGCTCTCTTCGAGCGAGTTCAACCGCATCTACGGCTGGAGCACGGAGCGTGCCCTCATCTTCACCGAGGTCTCGACCGGGAAGTCCCCCATGGTGGCGATCCGGGTCACGCCCTTCAAGCCCCGCTGCGTGGTGCTGCAGGGTATCAGCCCGGGAGAGGTGCACCCGATCATCCCGGGCCTTGCGGAGCGCGACCGGATCACCGTACTCTGCACGCAGATGGATGTCGAGACGATCATCAGTTCACTACGAGGAAAGGCATGGTAGGCATTTATTCATACGGCGTATACATCCCGCGATACCGGATAAAAGTCCCGGAGATCGCCCGGGTATGGGGTGCCAACGCAGACGACATCACCCGGGGTCTCGGTGTCTTTGAGAAGTCCGTCCCCGATCTCGACGAGGATACCGCAACGATCGCCGTCGAGGCGGCCCGTGCCGCCCTCCGGCGGAGGGAGATCGATCCCGAGGCGATCGGGGCCATCTACGTGGGAAGCGAATCACACCCCTACGCGGTCAAGCCCACGGCCTGCACGGTCGGCGAGGCAATCGGGGCGACCCCCAACATGACCGCCGCAGACTACGAGTTTGCGTGCAAAGCAGGAACAGCGGGCATCCAGACCTGCATGGGCATGGTCAAGAGCGGGATGATCCCGTTCGGGATCGCCATCGGTGCGGATGTGGCACAGGGCGCTCCCGGCGACGCGCTCGAGTACACGGCGGCAGCCGGCGGGGCGGCGTTCGTCATCGGCGACGGGGAGACCATCGCCGATATCAACCGGACCTGCTCCTACACCACCGACACGCCCGACTTCTGGCGGCGCGAAGGACAGAACTACCCCCGCCACGGCGGGCGGTTCACCGGCGACCCGGGCTATTTCAAGCACGTCCAGGGCGCCGCCCGGCTGATGCTCGAGCAGGCGGGCACGATCCCGAAGGACTACGACTACGCCGTCTTCCACCAGCCCAACGCGAAGTTCCCCCAGCGGGTGGCAAAGATGCTCGGGTTTACCGACGAGCAGATCCGACCCGGCCTCGTCGTCCCGAGGCTCGGCAACACCTACTCGGGGGCATCGATGATCGGGCTTGCGGCTACGCTCGACGTGGCGAAACCAGGCGATCGGATCTTCGTCACCTCGTTCGGTTCCGGGGCCGGGAGCGACGCCTTCGACATCACGGTCACCGATGCCATCGAGTCCGGGGAGTTCGACCGGGCGGCGGCGCCGAGCGTGGAGAAACTGCTCGCAAACCCGACTTACCTCGACTATGCACTGTATGCCAAACACAAGGGAAAGATCGTGATGCAGAAATGAGAGACGTAGCAGTAATCGGAGTCGGGTGCACGGAGTTCGGGGAGCACTGGGGCACATCGTTCCGCGACCTCTTCGTCAAGGCGGGGGCGCTGGCGCTCGATGATGCCGGGGTCACCGGCGAGAACATCGACGCCCTCTACGTGGGGAACATGAGTGCCGGGCGATTCGTCGAGCAGGAGCACATCGGTGCCCTGATTGCGGACTATGCCGGGCTCGCGACCAACCACGTCGCCTCGACCCGGGTGGAAGCGGCCTGCGCCTCCGGCGGGCTTGCCTTCCGGCAGGCGGTTATCGCGGTCGCAAGCGGCATGGAGGATATCGTCGTCGCCGCGGGCGTCGAGAAGATGACCGATGTCGGAACCGGGGCGAGCGTGGACATGCTCGCGAGCGCCGCGGACCGCGAGTGGGAAGGGTTTGCCGGGGCGACCTTCCCCGGGCTCTACGCGATGATCGCGACCGACTACATGCACCGCTACCCCCTCACCCGGGAGCAGCTCGCACAGGTCGCGGTGAAGAACCACGAGAACGGCGCAAAGAACCCGATCGCCCAGTTCCAAAATCGTATCACGGTCGATACGGTGCTGAACTCATCGCTGGTCGCCGACCCCCTGCGGCTCTTCGACTGCTCGCCGATCACCGACGGGGCGGCGGCGGTCGTCGTGGTCCCGCTCGAACGCGCCCGCGAGTTCACCGATTCGCCGGTGCGGGTGCTCGCAAGCGCCCAGGCGAGCGATACCATCGCGCTCCACGACCGGCGGGACATATCCACCCTGGACGCCTCGGTCGCCGCAGGCAAGCGGGCGTTTTCGCAGGCAGGCCTCACCCACAGGGATATCGACATGCTGGAGGTCCACGACTGCTTCACGATCGCCGAGATCTGCGCGATCGAGGACCTCGGGTTCTGTAAGAAAGGCGAGGCGGGGAGACTCACCGCGGAAGGGGCGACGGCCCTCGGCGGGGAGATCCCGGTGAACACGAGCGGCGGCCTGAAGGCCTGCGGCCACCCGGTCGGTGCGACCGGGATCAAGCAGGTCTACGAGATCGTCAACCAGCTCCGCGGCGAGGCCGGGGCCCGGCAGGTGGACGCGGAGATCGGTATGGCCCACAACGTGGGCGGCACCGGCGCGACGGTCGTCGTGCACATCCTGGGGGCCTGAAGATGTCGGTATCACGGTTCTGGAGAAAGATTCCGCAGCGCTACAACCTCATCGGGACGCAGTGCACGACCTGCGGGCGGCACTTCTTCCCGCCCCGGTCGCTCTGCCCCGATTGCCGGAGGAGCGGCGAGATCGTCGACCACAAGTTCATTGGCAAGGGAACGGTCGTCACCTACACGGTGATCCGGTCGGCAAGCGATCAGTTCGAGCACACTACCCCGTATGTCCTTGCGATCGTAGCACTCGACGAGGGGCCGAGGCTCACCACCCAGGTTGCCTGCCTCCCCGAGGAGGCGAAGATCGGGATGCGGGTCAAAAGCGTCTTCCGCCGGGTGGCGGCGGACGGCGAGAGCGGCACCATCCACTACGGCACGAAGTTCGTGCCGGCGGAGTAGCCCTTTACTCTTTTTGGGGTCTCACGCAAGAGGGACTCCATCACTATCCCTCCATTGGCGATTCATGCGGAGTTCGGGAGAGGGTTGTTGGCAGTTCCCTTCGCACCTGACGGTGCTCAAGCTCCGTTCCTGCGGACAGTCGTTCTCCGGAGCGTCGTCCCTCGGTATTATGCTCCTGCTCTTCGAACCTGTTGATTCCCTGTGGCTACATCTGGCACGGATTCCGTGGGGGAATCGCCATGAGGGGAGGGGCTGACGGGGAGGGGGGCTTGCCCCCTCGAAACCCTCCGGGTTTCTCATGCTCACTCCGTTCGCACTCCCCATTGTCCCCACCCCCGCGATGCGATATCCAATGGAAATCGGTTGATGGGATAGCGAGATTGCGACTAGTTACAGAGCAGGAACACAAGAAATCGTTAAACTTCGAGAGGGGCTTTCACGTCCGCTATGTTCGTATTTTCTCCCACCAGGGATCAAGACGCGAGTTCCAGATAGGGAAGCCCTGGCAAACCCTGATCTGGAAACCCTCACTTCTTCTCCACCACAATATCATACACCGCGTGCCACTTCCCCGGCGAATAGGTCCTGACCTGCCGCTCGGCGATCTCGCCGCCGGTCACCGCCCGAATCAGGGGGAGATACTCCCCCTCCCGCTCCTCGAGCGCGTAGAGGTGGATCGTCCCGCCGTCCCGGCAGAGCGCGGCGGCCGCCGGGAGGAACTCCGGCGCGGCGAGGGGGAGGTTCATGACGACCCGGTCGAAGGGAACAAACCCGATCCGGGGAAGGTGGGCGGCGTCGGCGAGCATCGGGATGACGTTTGTCGCCCGGTTGAGCGCGATGTTGTGGACCAGGAGGTGGACCGCGGCGGGGTTGAGGTCCGCGGCGACGACGAGAGCGGCCCTGTGGGCAAGGGTGATCGCGAACGGCCCGACCCCGGCGAACATATCGAGGACCCGCTCCCCCTCCCCCATCGCCTCGAGGACCCGCTGCCGCTCGGTCGAGAGCCGGGCCGAGAAGTAGGCGAGGGCAAGGTCCACGTCGAAGGAGAGCCCGTACTCGGTCACCCGGGTGCGGGTGGAGGGAACACCCGCAAGGACGGAGAACCGGCGGGTGCGGTACTCCCCCTCGACCGCGGTCTGGGGGAACAGCACCGTCTCGAGCGACGGCCGGGAGGCGAGCAGCCGCTCTGCGCCTTCCGGATCGTTCTCCTGCATGATGGCGATCCCGCCCACGAGCTCGTGGCGTGGGAGAACGGCCTGCTCCGGCACCGCCTCGAACTCGCACCGGACGGCGCCCGGGACCTCCTCCGTCACCGGGAAGAGGACCGCATCGCCCTCGGGGCGCGGCCTGAAGTTCCGGTCGAGGAGCCCTTCTTCAAGCAGCCGGCGCCGAGTCTGCTCGGCCTCTCGCTTCGGTACCGCAAGGCACCACTGTTCTTCTCCCACATCGACCACCAGCCATCTTTAGGTATGAGTTCTCATACTATTCATGGATGAGTATATCGGGAGGCTGAAAGACGGCTCCCTCAAACTCTACGCGCTCGAGAAAGAACTCCCGCCCGAGGAGGCCGTCCGGGTGCGGCGGGCGTTCGTCGAGGGCGAGACCGGCACCGCCCTCCACGCGGTGGGGTCGTTTACGATCGGGATCGAGCGGGTGGTGAAGCGCAACATCGAGAACATGATCGGCGCCGTACAGGTGCCGCTCGGCGTTGCGGGGCCGCTTCCCGTGAGGGGCGAGTACGCCGCCGGGTCGTATTACCTCCCCCTGGCCACGACCGAAGGGGCGCTCGTCGCCTCGGTGAACCGCGGATGCTCGCTGATCGGCCGGGCGGGGGGCGCGGACGTGCGGATCATGCGGGATGGGATGACCCGGGCGCCGGTCTTTGCCGCCCGCGACGTCGTCCATGCCCGGGACGTTGCTGCCTGGGTGGAGGGGCACGTCGCCGAGATCCGAAAGGTAGCGGAGAGCACCACGAAACACGGGGAGTTCCTCGACGCCGTCACCTACGTTGCCGGGACGAGCGTCTTCGTCCGGCTCGAGTTCGACACGAAGGACGCCATGGGCATGAACATGGTGACGATAGCAAGCCAGAAGGTGGGCGAACTCATCGAGCGTGAGACCGGGGCCCGCCTCGTCGCCACCTCCGGGAACATGTGCACCGACAAGAAGCCGGCGGCGATCAACCTGGTCCGGGGCCGGGGGAAGACCGTGGTCGCGGGGGTGCGGCTGACCGACGCGATGGTCGCCGACCTCTTGAAGACCGATGCGGAGACGCTCATCGAGGTCAACTACAGGAAGAACCTTGTGGGCTCGGCCCGGGCGGCCTCGTTCGGGTTCAACGCCCATGCCGCAAACGTCGTCGCCGCGATGTTCATCGCCTGCGGGCAGGACCCCGCCCATGTCGTCGAGGGGAGCACCGCGATCACCACCGTCGACCGGGTGGACGGCGGCGTCTACGTCTCGGTCACCCTCCCCTCACTCCCGGTGGGGACGGTCGGCGGCGGCACGGGGGTCGATACCCAGCGGGAGTGCCTGGAACTCCTCGGCGTCGCGGGTGGTGGCGACCCGCCGGGAGCTCATGCAAAGGCATTAGCGGAGATCGTGGGGGCGGGGGTGCTCGCCGGCGAGCTCTCCCTCCTCGGCGCCCTCGCGGCCCAGCACCTGGCCCGGGCCCACCAGGAGCACGGTCGGGGATAACACAATCCCCCTTAGAAACGGAACCACTTCATCATGACCAGGGCGTCTTCATCGTTTGCGTAATAGGAAGCGATATGTAAGACCACCCGGTAGCCGAGACGGCGATAGAACTCCTGCGCCCCGGCGTTGGTGATCCGGACCTCCAGCTGGACTGCGCTCGCGCCTAAAACGGCATACTCCTGCTCCAGGCGGCGGATGAGGTGCTGCCCGATCCCCCGGCGCCGGTACCCGGGGGCGACCGCGAGGTTCATGATGTGCCCGTACACCTCTTCCCCGGTGTCCTCAACGCCCCCCGCGACGAAGCCGGCCAGGTCCCCGTTGTCTTTAGCCACAAAAAACGTCTCCGGGTAGTAGGCAAGCGACTCCTGGAGCGTCCTCTCGTCCCAGGGGTCGTCGAAGGCCGACCTCTCGATGGCAACTATCTGCGGAATGTCTGCAGGCTGTGCCCGGCGAATGGTGAGTTGAAGCGGCATCATAGTTACCGGTCTCCCCCTTGTGGAGTGCCTTATCTAATATAGTGTCAGGGGACAAAATAGTAGGCACATACGAGTGGCGGTTTCTATGGTTCAGATCTATCGTTTCGCGGCGGTCCGTCCGGGTCGGGGGTACTCCGAAAAGATTCCTTCCGTGCCCTACGACGTGGTGACGGCAGAGGAGGCCCGGGAGTGTATCGAGGAGAACCCCCTGAGTTTTCTGCGAGTCAGCCGGCCGGACGCCGAACTCCCCGGTCTCGCTCCGCACGACGACCGGGTCTACCAGCGGTCGCGGGAGGTCTTCGACGGCATGCTTGCGGACGGCCTGATGCAGCGGGACCCCCAGCCCGGAATGTACGTCTACCGGGCCGTCCAGGACGGCGAAGAGTTCATCGGGCTGGTCTGCTGCGTGGCGACGGAAGACTACGAGAGCCGGCGGATCCGGCGGCATGAACTCACCAGGTACGACAAGGAGGAGGACCGGACCCGGCACATCGACGCGGTCGGGGCCAACACCGGCCTGGTCTTCCTGCTCTACCGCGATTCCGGCGAGATCTTCCCTTACGTCCGCTCACTCATCGACGAAACGGGGCCCGACGGGAGCACCACGAGCGGCTCGGGAGTACTCCACCAGGTCTACCGGGTCGTCGATGAAGCGGTCCTCTCCCGCCTCGAGGGTCTTTTCTCGTCGGTTCCGGAAACCTACATCGCAGACGGGCATCACCGGGCCAAATCGGCGGTGAACGTGGCGGAGAGGCGGCGAAGCGACGGCAGATTCACCGAAGAGGCAGGGAAGTTCATGGTGGTCCTCTTCGCCCACGACCGGGTCCGCATTCACGGCTACAGCAGGCTTGTTTCGGATCTCGGCGGCTACGCCACCCCCCGTGAGTTCATCGAGGCGCTCCCGAAGTCGGGCTGGAACGTTCGGGCCTACGGGAAGGTCGACGCTGCCGGCTACCAGATCCCGCCGCTCGCGGCCCGGGATGCGCCGGTACATGTGATGCACTTCTACCTGGATGGGACCTGGTACGAGGTCTCCCGGCCGATCGCGGACCCCGCAGACCTGATCGGGTCGCTCGACGTCTCGGTCCTCCAGAAGGACGTCCTCGAGGGGATGCTCGGCATCTCCGACCCCCGCGGCGACCCGAGACTCCACTACATGGGTGGGGCAAAACCCCTCTCCGCTCTCGAGCGGCTCGTGGACTCCGGCAGGTACGCTCTCGCGGTAGCGATGCAGCCGGTGCGGGTCGAGACGGTGCTCGCGATCGCCGATATGGACGGCGTCATGCCCCCGAAGTCCACCTGGTTCGAGCCGAAACTCCTCTCGGGGCTCGTCGTCCATACCATCGACTGAAAAATCCATATCATCATCTTTAACTCTTTTTCTGCCCGATCACCTTTTATGATCACGATTGCTCTCCCCAAGGGGAGCCTTGAAGCGCAGACGCTCCAGCTCTTCAAGGAGGCGGACCTCGAGGTCAGGCGAACCGACCGCGACTACAACCCCCGTATCAACGATCCCCGGATCGGGAAGGTGAAGATCCTCCGGCCGCAGGAGATCCCGCTCTACGTCCAGATGGGCTACTTCGATCTCGGGATATCGGGGCTCGACTGGGTGCAGGAGAGCGGCGCCGACGTTGTCGAGGTCGCGAACCTCTCCTACAGCAAGACCGGCGACGGTAACGTGAAGATCGTGGTCGCGGTCCACCGCGACGAGCCGGTCGAGAGCGTCGCCGCCATCCGCCCGGGCAGCCGGGTGACGACCGAGTATCCCCGGATCACGGAGCAGTTCTTTGCGGACCTCGGGATCCCGGTCAGGCTCTTTCCCTCCTACGGGGCCTCGGAGGCGAAGGTTCCCGACCTCATGGACGTCGTCGTCGACCTCACCGAGACCGGGAGCACGCTCAAGAAGAACGGGTTGAAGATCGTCGGCCAGATCATGGAGTCGCACACCGCGCTCCTTGCAAACCGCGAGTCCCTCCTGGACCCGGAGAAGCGCCGGGAGATCGAGGAGATCGTAACCCTCCTCCTCGGGGTGATCGAGGCGCGTCACCAGGTGCTCCTGACGATGAACGTGCCCTCGAGCGCGCTCGACCGCGTCATCGAGGTTCTCCCCGCGATGAAGAAACCCACCGTCGGCAGGCTGCACGGCATCGACTACTTCAGTATCCAGACGGTGGTGCAGAAGGGGCTCGTCAACGGCCTCATCCCGCCGCTCAAGGCCGCGGGCGCCGAAGATATCCTCGAGATCCCGATAGCGAAAATTGTGCGGTGAGGGGGCCGCCCTCACCGGCGCCGGGAGTATTCCTCCGAGCAGGCGTAGCAGACGAACTTCCCGTCCTCGACCCGGATCCGGGACTCGGCGGCCAGTTCGCCGCATTTCGAGCACGGGACCGACGAAAAGATTCGCGCCCGCTCCGGGATCTCGACATCGACCTCCCGGATGGAGAAGAGTTCTTCGGCGGGCATCTCCATGATGGTGTCGACGATCCGGTGGATCCGCTCGTGGAACTCGGCCTGCTCCCCGCCGGAGGCCCGGCCCTGCATCACCCGCGCCCGGAGCGGCGCAAGGTCGGGGTCGAGCGAGTCGATGTTAAACGACGGGTTTGCCGCCACGCGGATCGCGGCCCCGGTTTTGCGGTTGATGAACGTGAAGGCATGCTTGCCGTGGTCCTTGAAGAGGAGGTTTCCCTTTCCTGCGGTGCAGCCCGTCAGGACCTGGATGGCATCGACGCCGCAGGCGTCGGTCTCGGCGATGGTGACGAGTTCCTCGTCCTTCGACCTGCCGGAACAAAGCCGCGAGAGAGCGATCTCTGCGGCCCGGTAGCCCGTCGCGAGACCGGGACAGACGTGGCCGTGAAAGGCGACCGCTTCGGCGAACCGGTCGTGTGCTTCTCCCGGCGTACCGGGGGGTGAGGTGTTACACATATGCTTACCTTGCATCAGATGTTGTTACGAACTGAGGGATATATATTACGATAACGGGCCGGAACCCGCGGGCCCGATCCCCCGGCATATAAGCGCCGAACCACTCCGGCCGGCGAGCCCGGACGTCAGGCGAAATATTTTTGCCGCATGTGGCCTGCACGTTTCCAATATCCCATTCTAGCGGCAGATCTTTGAAAATACAAGAGAGGTGGTTATTTATATGGCCTCGTGTATAATGACTGCTTTACATGAGAGTTCCCGGGGGCGTTCTGACCCTGCTTGCCGTAATCTGTATCCTCTGCACCGCGTGCGGTTGTCTCGGTGCGTCTTCGCCGCCATCGGACGGCGGCACCACGGGGGGCGGGATAACCCCCATCGACCTGCCGGAACCGTCGGATGCCTGCACCCTCACCGAGGCTCTCGCGGAACTGGATCTCCTCGGGGCCGAGGGCGGCCTGAACGTCACCGGCACATCGGTGCACCAGGTGCTCGGGGCCGGCATGGGCTCTGACGGCCGGGCCGCCTCCTGGGCCCTCGGTCTTGCGGACGGCGAGGAGGTGCGCTGGCTCACGTTCGGCGCTATGGGCTGGAGAGAGATCTCGCTCCGTGCCCCCCTGCCCGACGCGGAGGTGAATGTGACCGAGACCCTCGCCCCCGAGGAACTCCTCGCGATGCAGGAAGGGGTGCTCCGGCCGGTGATGGTAAGCCTCGATGCGGATACGGTTGATATCGCGCTCGCCGAGGGGATCTACACCGTCACCGTCCGTTCGAATGCCGGGATGAAGACCCTCGCGTTCCGGGCCGATACCGGGGAGGTGATCGTATAAGACCAATGGCCGACGACGGGGCGATGTCGCTTGACTTCCTCGCGGGGTTCACGATCTTCATGCTCGCCCTGATCATGGTGGTGAGCATGGTGCCGGGGCTCCTTGCAGGCCTCGAGAGCAGCGGCATCGACTACGACGCGGTCGCCTACCGGACGGGGGTGATCCTGGTCGAGGACCCCGGCTGGCCGGTCTACCCGCCCTGGGAGATGAACGACGGGGCCCATAAGGACGAGATCGAGCGGATCGGCCTTGCGATCTCGAAAGACACCCCGAACATCCTCCTCTCGACAAAGGTCGATGCGTTCTTCAACGACTCGTTCTTCACCCCGGATGACTACCGCAACCTGGCAATCTTCGGCGACATCCCTTACTCCTACAACATCTCGCTCCGGAGCCTGGACGGGTCGTATAATCACAGGACCGGCGATCCCCTCCCTCCCGGCTACGGCTACATCCGCCGGGTGGTGAAGATCAAGGAGCCGGGAGTGGCGGAGATCGTGGGAAATATTGCGTCACCGTACTGGACAGCCACCCCGCCGAGCCCGACCCAGACGCTCACTGTCCGGCTCGACTTCGCCCGCCTGCTGGACCCGTCCGTCGGCCCGGCTTACCGGCTCGACCCCCGGGTTGAGCCGGTGAACGTGACGATCACGAACTTCGGCGCGTACCTGAATATGACCGAGCCGTCTACCACGAACGCAACGCTCAAGAGTGTGACGTTCTGGAAGAAGGACCCGACGAGGGCGAACCCACGGTTCACCCGTATTCCGTTCTCGTACAATACGGAAGACCCGAGTCTCTACACCCTCTCCGTCGACGGGAATCCGAATGACCTCACGCCGGGCGGACCGGTCACCGACAACATCTCCCTTGTGCTGAAGCCGGCCGCCACCTCGCTCTTCACCCTGGACCAGAACAGCATCCTGGATATCCGGTTTGCCTTCGAGGACGACCCCCCGCGGACCATGCTCAACGGCACCTATCCGTATGACTACGGAACCGTCACCCTCCCCGCCCTGAAGACCGGCGTTCTGGAGGTGGCGATATGGTGAACGACGGAGGACAGCTCTACACGATGGAGGGCGTCGCGGCCGGGATCATCATGCTCCTGACCGCGTACATCGTCATCAGCACGACGAGCATCTACACCGCGGGAGATACGCATATCCCGGATATGCAACTTGAGCAGCTCGGAAGCGACGTACTCGCGATGATGGATACGCCGGATACCAACGGAAGCGATAGCCGGCTGGTTGTGCTCGTCAAGGGTGGAGTCCCAAGTGGCAATACGCTCCGGACCGAGTTCCTCGATAACTGTAAGATGCGAGCAGGAGACGATGACGACGACCTCAGGGCCCAGGTCTACCTCACCCACAGGACATTCAGCGGTGACGTAAACACGATCCAGCTCTCACCGTCGGACCCCGGGTTCACCGGACGTGAGAACGCAGTGCGGGTGACACGGTGGGTACATCTGCCGGAAGGAGGTTACCTCTCCGCATTCGGTATTGATACTTCCCGGCCGCACGCCGCCCTCGTGGAGGTGCTGCTATGGCGTGCATGAACGAAGACGGCCAGTGGATCGTGCTGATGGGTCTTCTGACCGCCCTTGCACTGTTCTTCCTCGCGCTGATCATCAACCAGTCGGCGCTCGTCGGGCAGACGACGGCCGAAGGGGTGCTCGAGTTCCCGAAGAACGACATCCGGGACCTGCGATTGGAGATATTCGACTATTATGACAGTTATGAGGGGGGACTCACCCCTCTGGAACAGCAGCATTACGTGGAGGACATCGTCAGGATATCGCTCGAACGAAAGAACGCCGTGGTGTACTTCTGGGACGGTCCGCAACAGGACGTCTCCGGCCGTATGCTTCGCCCGATAACCATCCACTACAACAACGGGGTGACGGAGTACGATGAGACCGTGTATTACTGAACCGATGAACGAAGAGGGCGTCACGAGGCTCATGGAGTACGTCATCATCAGCGGCATGCTGCTCCTGCTGATGGTCGTCATGATGTTCACCGTCAACGCCGTCTTCATGGAGGGGCCGGCGGACACGCTCCGCTACCACGCCTTCGTGGATATCGGGAACGGGGTGAGCACCCGGATCGTGGATCTCTACGTGATCGCGCCCGGCAACGGGACGATCGCCACGAAGTTCGATATCCCCGACGACGTGGCCGGGAAGGGCTACTTCGTGAACGTGGGGATGACGGGAGCGAGCCAGGCGATCCTGGTGCAGGGCGGCGATATCCAGAGCCGGGTCGCCATCGCCGGTATCGGGGCGACGAAGGGTGTTTCCGGCAACACCACCGGCGCGGGATGGAACATGATCCAGTACGACTCAAAAGGGTTTTAGGGAGGGAGAGATCCGTGAAGATGAATGAACGGGCGGTCTCCGAGGCGATCGGGTTTGTCCTGATCCTCGGGATCGTCATCAGCGGCATCGGTCTGGTCACGCTCTACGGCTACCCGGTGCTCATAAAGGAGCAGAGCAACACCGACGTAAAGAACATGGAGCGGGCGATGATCGTCATCCAGAACGACATGAAGAGCCTCTGCTACAAGAACGTGCCTTACAAGGAGACGTCGCTGCAGGTGAGCGGCGGGACGCTCGAGGTGGTCAACTCCACCAGTTACGGGGGGTTAATCAACGTCTCAACCGGCACCGAGTCCTTGAACTACTCAGTGGGCGCCCTGATCTACCGCTCCGATCGCGGCACCGAGGTGATCACCCTCGAGAACGGTGCGGTGATGACGCGCCAGGAGGGGTCGACGGGTTCGGCGATGCTCGCCGAGCCCCGGTGGTTCTATGACGCGCCCACGGGGACGTTTGTCATTTATATCATGAACATCACCACCGACGACCTGATGGCGAAATCGGGGATGGGGGCGGTGAGGATGAGCCTGGAGAACGTGGACACACAGGTTCGCACCTCTCCCGCCGCTGTCACGGTGACGTATACCACAGATGGCGATAATAACCTCTCTGTGGCGTGGGATAACTACCTGACCGGCATCAGCCCGAGCGGAACCTTCCCCCTGACAGGGGTAAGCAAACTCGTCATAAAAGAGTACAGGATCAAAATCTACGATATCTAACTTTTTTCGAACCTGGAATTCACGAAGGAGAGAGAGTCCGTCTCTCTCACCGCCGTGCCTCTACCGTATAAGGAGATCTATTGCAAAAAGCGTATCAGAGATACCGGTTCTTCCGGAGCCACTCCACCTGGGGTCTCGTGTAGCGGTAGATGATATCGCACTTCTCGTCCTGGAAACTCCAGGGGACGACAATCAGGACATCTCCTTCCCGTATCCAGACCTTCTTCTTGATCTTACCCTTGATCCGCCCGGTGCGCGTCACCCCGTCGAAGCAGCGGATCTTGATATGGTTTGCCCCGAGCATCAGTTCGGCGCTTGCGAACATCTCCCGGTTCCTCTTGTTCGGCAGGCGCACGCGGATAATCTCTTCTCCCGCCTCCCCTCCCATGGATTCGGGTTTGCGCTTCGCAGGATCAGTCAGTTCATCAACCCCATCGCTCCAGAGTATTTGGTCTTTTGTGTGTCCAATTTATACAACTGCTAGCTTATCAAATATTCTCCCGGAGGCTTGATAGCGACCGCAACGGCTGGCGCTCACACCCCGGCTGGCCGCGAGATCGTCCGGACGGAACCCCCGGCCGATCACCCGGTTCCCCGGAGACCGCCACCGGGACGGTTATGTATGTTGCCGGGACTACCTACTCAACGTACCATGGCATGCCCGGACCCGTCGCGCGGGATCTACCTCACCTACTTCATCCAGGTGCTCATCCTCCTCGCCGCAGTCTACAGCATCACGGCAGGCGAGTACTTCCTCGGACTCTCGGCAGGTGTCGCCTTCCTCCTGACGGTGGCGCCGTCCCTCATGACGAGGAATCTGCGCCTCTGCCTGCCCTGGGAGGTCAACCTCCTGGTCGCCGTCTCCCTGTACCTCCACGTCATGGGCCACGTCGGGGAGTACTACGTCCTCTTCTCGCCCTACTACGACAAACTGACCCATCTCGTCTCCTCGGTCACCGTCGCGCTCATCGCTTTCTTTCTCGCGGTCCTGGCCGAGCACCAGGGTGGCGTCCGGCTGACGCGATCGGCGATCATCGTCTTCATCCTGGTCTCGACGCTCGCTGCAGGGGCGATATGGGAGATCTACGAGTTCGTGGCCGACCAGGTCTTCGGCACGGACCTCCAGCACGGGAACATCGATACCATGTCGGACCTCGTCGTGGATCTCATCGGGGCAGTGATCGGCGCTGCTCTCGCAGGTGTCGCCCTCGCAAGGGAGGAGAGGCACCGGTTTATCCGATTCTTCGCCGACCCGTCCTCCGGCAAGGACCCGGCCGATATCGTGGTCGACCCGGTCGATCCAACCCGCAGCCGCTGATCCGCCCGGCCCGAATCCGGCGGATCATATTTATATTCTAAAGGTAGAATAAAATGCAGTGATCCTGAAGGCTCCAAGCACACGGTACCTGGCGTTATTCATGCTCATCCTGCTTCCATCCATGACCGGCTACATGGCCTGGGAAGGACGGGCCGTCGACGTGACCGTCCTTACGATCGACGGGGCACCCGAAGGCGTCGTCTATATCACCGACCCTCACGTCAAGGAGTCCAACATCGGCCACGTCAGGGAGGTGATCTCCGAGGTCAACCGCTTAAACCCCTCCCTCGTCCTGATCGGCGGCGACTTCGTCACCGGCGAGGAAGAAGACTTCTCCTCCCAGGAGGTCTGGCGGTCGCTCGACGCACCGGCCTACGCCGTGCTCGGGAACCACGACTATCGGGTGGGGACCGACGGCCGGACGGGCATCGAGAGGCTGCTTGCCACCCGGGCTTCCGCCATGATCACCGCCGACGCATACGATGTCTCCGCCTTGAACGACGGTTCCGCCGATACCGCGTTCGCCGACGATCTCACCGTAGCGCTGGAGGAGAACGGCGTCCATGTCCTCAGGAACGACCACGCCCGGGTTCCGGTCGGGGATGAAGAGATCGTCATCGTCGGCGTCGATGACGGATGGGCCGGAATGGCCGACCCGCCCGAGGTTCCGGCGACGGATACGTTCACCGTCTACCTCATCCACGAGCCCTCCTGCAGGGCAGACTGGGACGCCGACCTCATCCTCGCCGGTCACACCCACGGCGGCCAGTTCCTCTTCCCGGTTATTGCACAGTTAAACGACCTCGGGGTCGTCGAACTTGCAGGTATGTTCGAGACGAACGGGACGCCGACCTACATCTCCCGCGGGGTCTGCAGCGCGAGTTTTGCGGGAGTGGATCTCCGGTTCAACTGCCGGCCCGAGATTGTCCTGATCAACCCGACCGAAGAACAGCTCCGGACGATCGGCGGGTCTGCAACCCCGCTCCCGGAGACCGGCACGGCATGAGCGGGAAGCCCGCCGGCCGCCCCCGCACCCCTGCAGGTTAAATACCCCATCCACGTATTGTCCGGGAATGGTATCTCCTGCCGAACGGCGGTATACGCTTCTTGCAGTCGCGCTCGGGTCCTCGCTTGCACCGTTCATGGTCGCCGGTCTCTTCGTGGCGATCCCGGCCGTCGGGGAGGAGTTCACGGCAGACCCGGTGGTCCTGAGCTGGATCCCGACCGTCTTCTTCCTTGCCGCAGCCATGTTCCTCATCCCCTTCGGGAGGATTGCCGACATTTACGGGGGAAAACGGGTCTTTTCCATCGGCCTCGCCATATACTTCATCTCCGCCCTCATCTCCGCCCTCGCCCCGACGGCACCCGTCCTCATCGGTGCCAGGTTCCTCACCGGCGTCGGGGCCGCGATGATCTTTGCGACATCGTTTGCCCTGCTGGGACTCATCCTGCCGGATAGCGAGCGGGGGACCGCTCTCGGGGTCAACATCGCCGCCAGCTTCGGCGGGTTCGCGCTGGGGTTCCTTGCGGGCGGCCTCCTTGCCTATTACGGCACCTGGAGGGTGCTGTTCCTGGTGCCGCTGCCCGTCGCCCTGCTCGCCGTCGGGATCATCCGGCGATACCTGCGGGGGGAGTGCGCTTTATCACGCGGGACGCGCCCGGATCTCCCCGGTATCGCTCTTTCCACGACGACGATCCTCCTGCTCATGGTCGGGCTCTCCCTCCTGCCGGCGGTGCAGGGTGCCGCCGCCCTCGTCGCCGGCCTCGCAGCGCTCGGCGCCTTCATCGTCCACGAAGCCCGGACAGAAGATCCGGTCCTCGATATCCACCTTCTCCTCCGTAACCGGCCGCTTGCTCTCGCGAACGCCGCGGTCCTGGCCTACAGCGCGGCAGCATCCGCATACGTCTATCTCTTCAGCCTGTACTTTCAGTATGTCCAGGGGTTCGATGCCCGGCTGGCCGGGAGTCTCTTCCTCGTCGCAAGCCTGGTCACGGCATCCCTGGTCGGGTACGCCGGCCGGCTCTCGGACCGGGGGAGTCCGCACCTGGTCGCGACGGCCGGCGTTGCGATGACGATCGCAGGCCTCGCCACCCTCTCCTTCATCGACCCGGCAATGCCCGTAGCCGTCCCGGTTTTTGCACTGGCGCTCATTGTAGTGGGAATCGCGTTCTTCCAGCCGCCGGTCTACAACATCGTCATCGGGGCGGCCGAACGGGCGATGTACGGGGTGGCATCGGGACTTGTCGAGACGATGCGCCTCCTCGGTATGACCGCCAGCATGGCCGTCACCATCGTCGCCTTCGCCCTCTTCTTTAAGGGCATGGCGATCACCGGCGAAACCGTTCCCCTGCTTCTCGGGAGCATGCAGACGCTCTTCCGCATTTATCTCGCTCTTGCCGTGGTAAGCCTCGTGATGACCTGGCTTACCGGGCGTGCGGGGAGGAGTGCACCGTAACTATGGTTCCAGGATTTCACGCGCCCGGCCGGCGATCAGCAGCACCTCCTTGAGGGGGATGCCCGCGTCGTGGGCGATGGCCGCGGCATCGCCGTAGGCGACCTGCTTCGCCGTGACGAACCCGGCTGCGGCCAGCCGGGCCGAGACCGACGCGCCCACCCCGGCAACGATGGTGACGGGATAGGACTGCGTCTTCTCGATCATCGTCCGGAGGTTCCGGTCCACCGGGTAGTCCCACCCGATATGCCCGATCCCCCGGCACGTCGCGTAGCGTTTCGCGTGCTCGGAGAGCTTGGTGTTGCAGACGATCAGGGCGCCGTCGATCGAGACGGTACACCTCCCGGACCGGAACCCCTCCTGGAGGTCCTCGACGATCGCCCGGGCGATCCGCCCTTCGTCAAGGCCGGTCATCCGGTGGTGGCTCGCGTGGTGCTTCACCTCGACAAAGACGGTGGCCCCGTCTTTCTGCGCGATAGCGTCCACTTCGTGCTCCCCGCACAGTCCGGCGAGGATGCATCCCGCCTCCACCCGGTAGCCGTGCTCCCGGAGGAGAACCCGCACGAACTCCTCGAACTCCGGTTTCGGGCGAAGGAGAGCGAGTGCTCTCCGGAGGTTGGTCCGGTGCGCGACGGCGGGGCGGACGGCCCGGGCCCGGGTGCGGATCATCCGGAGGACCGCAGCGGTTCTCACGTCGTCCGGGACTGATTCCTCGATCTCGCCGGCGATCCGGCCGGCATCCTCCGCACCGAGACCCATGTTCCGGAGCGTCCGCTGCACCTTCCCCGGGTCGAACGGCTGCCGGGTGCCGTCGGCCTTCGTGACATGCTTCATCAGGTACGGTTCTCGGCACCCGGGACGAAAAGCGTTCGCCAACGGGCTCCCCGACGGTGGCGATCACCCGGTCATCGAGACGACCCGGAACCGGCCGATCGATGACGGGGGCGGACCCCGGGTCTGCGGCACGAGTCATGATGCCGCATCATTATCTTCTCCCGCGCCCAACCGGGACTACGAACAGATGGAATCGCTACAACGTCCGGTCGTCCCGATCCTCGGCGCGGGGGCGGTCGGCCTCTCGCTCGCCGGGAAACTGGAGAGCGTCGCGACGGTCTATGCGGCCTGCCGCCCGGCGCATGCCGGCGCGATCCGGGAGCGGGGCCTCGTGATGGAGGGGATCTGGGGGAACGGCACCGTCGATGGGATTACCTGCGTCTCCGGGTCGCAGGAGGTCCCACCCGGGGTCGACTTCATCATCGTCACCGCGAAGGGCACCGATACCCGGGCGATCTGCGAGGAGTACGCCGCGGTGATCCGGGGCCGGCCGGTAGCAAGCCTCCAGAACGGCATCGGGAACGAAGAGATCATTGCTGGGTACACCGACACCGTCATCGGCGGGACCGTGACGACGAACTTCTCGGTCCTCGGGCCCGGGCATGTCCGGGTCCTGAGCGAGAGCGCCCCGATGCGCCTCGGGGTCTGGTCCGGCGACGGTGGCGCCGCCCTCGACCTTCTGATCGGCGTCATCCGGTCGGCCGGCATCCCGGTCGAGGCCGACAACGATATCCGCTCAGGGAAGTGGGCGAAAGCCCTCCTCAACATCGCGGTGAACCCGATCTGCGCCCTCCTCCGGGCCCCGGTCGAGGTCGCCGCCGACGGGGAGGTCCGGGAGACCGTAGCCGCCCTCATCCGCGAAACCTTCGCCGTCGCCGGCGCAGAAGGGGTGCGGCTCCCCTGGGCGACCGCCGACGACTACCTCGCCCACCTCTTTTCGGTGCAGGTGCCCGACTTCGCCGCGGTCTACCCCTCCATGTACTACGACCTCCGGCGCGGCCGCCGGACGGAGATCGACCTCCTCAACGGGTATATCGCGTGCCTCGGGGAGCGCCACGGCATCGAGACGCCGCACAACCGGTGCATCGCCGGCCTCGTCCGCTACGCGGAGGCGCACCCGGACGCACCGTGAGGCTCACTCCCCGCTCATCTTCGCGGCGAGCCGTCGGGCCGCCTCCTTCGCCTTCGCTTCCGTCCTCCAGAGCCCGGTCTTCCCGACGGGGGCCCCTTCACGGTCGTAGAGCTGTACGTAGTAGCCGCCGTCCTGGCGGGCGAACCGGACCTCGCCGACGATGTCGGGGCCGTACTCCTGCATGCCCTGAGAATGTGGGCGCGAAGGATATGATGGTTCCTGTGGTCTCTATATGGAAGGAGGGTAGTACCACTCATCCGGTGTGATGGTGATGATCCTCATCGTGTACTACTCCTGGCAGGGGCATACGGAGAAGGTGGCGGCGGCGCTTGCGGAGCGGGTCGGTGGCAGACTTGAGAGGATCGAACCGGTCTCCGAGGTGGGGATGTTCAGGAAAGCCATGATGGCGATGCTCGGGATGCGGGCGGCGATACGCCCGGTGCAGACGAACCTCGCCGACGTCGACTTCCTGGTCGTCGCAACCCCGGTCTGGTCGCAGAAGATCCCGCCCTACGTCGTCGAGTACCTCTCGGGGGTCACGAACGCCGCGGGAAAACCCTTCTCGGTGCTCGTAGAGATGGGCGGTTCCGGGGCGGAGAAGGCGGCTGCGATCGTGAGGAAGAGCCTCGAAGCAAAAGGGATGCGGTTCGTCTCGTCGGCATCCACGCTCGAGAGCGAGGTCGATGCCGGGCGGCTCGGCCCGGCGATCGAGGAGTTTGCCCGGACGATTGCGCAGGCTGCCGCTCCGGCCGCGTAGTGCTCAGAGTGTCAGCGGTATCCCGAGGAGGTGGAGCACCACCGTGATCAGGACGCCGAAGATCCCGCCAATCGCACAGATCAGGACGGTGATCACGTTGATCGGGATGTCGGGCCGGCCGACGAGTTGCATCAGGTCGAGGAGGTTAATAAGCCAGAGCAGGATCACGCCCACGATGGCGTTGATGATGAGGCCCGTTACACTCTTGACGGCCTTGTAGAGGACGAACGCGATGACGACCACCAGGATCAGCGCGAGAAGTCCCGTGAGTAAGCTCATACCGCTCGTTTGACGCGTTCGGTATTGAACATTCCTACACGGGGGCTGGGCCCCGTTCGAGGTACCCCAGGGCCTCGAAGACCGGCTGGAAGCAGACCCCGTTCCCGGTCTTGACGCACCGGATCCCGGGAACCCCTTCGTAGGCGCCCATCGTCCGACCGTCGCCGAGTTCGACCCAGTCGTGGACGGCAACGCCCTTCCCGAAGACCTCCACGTGGAGGGCGTCGGTGCGGAACGTCTCTGCATTCCAGACCATGAGGCCGTGGACCGGGCGGGCGGGGATCCCGTTCCGGCGAAGGACCTCCGCACGAAGGAGCGCGAGGTCGGTGCAGTCGCCTACCCCGTAGGCAAGGGTCGCGTTGAGGCCCACCGGGAAGAGGCGGGGGGAGCCGTCGACGCAGGCAAACGTTCTCCGGCCCACCCGGTCGATGAGCGCGTCGGGGGAAGAGTCCCGGAGGGCTTCGGGAGATGCGGAAAGGAGGGCGATCTCGTCTACCGAAGTCACCCCGGCGGCGCTGATCCCGGGGTTGGCTCCTCCGCCGTCGTAGACCAGGTGCCCCTGCGGGATAAGGATTGAGAGGAGAAGAATCGCGTTAATAATGCTCCAAACCACGTTATTGTCTCAATATATTTTAATGCACATGTTGGTATATTAGGGCTTCTATTTTGATGGCGGGCACGTATGCAGAGGATATAAGATTTTCAGGGGTACCGGGAACGGGCACTCCGGGAGATGGATCTCCCGGCGACGAGAGGGACGGTCGGGGCCTTGAGCCGGCGAAAAGAAGGGTTCCGGAGATCGGCGGGGTCACCGGGGTTCGTGAAGGCCGGCGATGTGCCGTGCCGCGAGGGCTGCGGTGGAGAACGCGGCCTGGAGGTTGTAGCCCCCGGTGTCGCCGTCGATATCGAGCACCTCGCCGATGCAGTAGAGGTTTTCGACGGTCTTTGACGCCATCGTTTTTTTGTCGATTCCTTCGAGGGCTACTCCGCCCCTCGTCACCATCGCTTCGTTGAATCCGCCGAGCCTCTCCACCCTGAACGGGAACTCCGCGAGAGATGCGGCGAGGGCGTTCCGGGCCTTCTTCGTGAGCCGGGCGCAGGTCTCTCCCGCCGGAACCCCGGCGAGGTCGAGCAGCCGCCGGGCGAACCGTTCCGGGAGGTCGAGGTCGCCGAGGACGGTCTTCACCTGCCGGGCCCCGCCCGCCGCGACCGCGTCGGTGAGGCGCTTTCGCACCGCCTCCGCCTCCGGAAGGAACGCGACCCGGAGGACGTCGCCCGGGCGGATGGAGCGGGAAGCGTCGAGTATCCCCGGGCCCGAGAGCCCGGTGTGCGTCAGCAGGAGATCGCCGGTGTGGCGGCCGACCAGCTTCCCGTCCCGGTAGACGGTGAAGGTGAGGTTCTGAAACGATATCCCGGCAAGGTCGGCGAACGGGTAGTCCTCGACGTAGACCGGGGCAAGCGCCGGGGCGACCTCTGTCGTCGGCTGCCCGAGGGACCGGGCGAACGCGTAGCCGTCCCCGGTCGAGCCGGTCGCGGGGTAGGAGGCCCCGCCGGTGGCGAGGACGAGGACCCCGGCCCGGACGGTCGCCTTCGCCGTCCGGACGATGAAGACGTCGTTATCGCGCTCGACGTCACGGACGGGGTCATCGCACCGGATCTCCACCCCGCGGGCGGCGCACTCCGCGAGGAGGACGGCGAGGACGGCGGCGGACTTCCGGGTCTCCGGGAAGACCTTACCCTCCGGTTCGGCTTTCATACGAAGACCGCGATCGGCAAAGAAGGCGACGAGATCCCGGTTCGTGAAGTTCATCAGCGCGGGCCGGAGGAACGCCCCGTGGTCGCCGTAGTGCGAGGAAAAATCGGCGATCTCTCCGTCGTGGGTGATGTTGCACTGTCCCGACCCGGCAACCAGGAGTTTTCGTCCCGGCGCGGGTTTCTTCTCGAAGACGATGACGTCCCGCCCATCCCCCGCCGCCTGCAGGCCGCAGAAGAGCCCGGCGGGGCCTCCCCCGATGATCACGATAACGTCGTTCACGGCATTAACCGGTGTACCGTGCTTCCCCGGGGAACATCAGCGTTGGGGTGCGGGGGCCGCTACATGCATATAGGGGCGGGATATATGGAAGCGGTATTATGAATCACGGCTGGGTCGTCCTCGTCGGAGGGGTCATCGCGTTGCTCCTCATCGCGCCTGCCGGTGCCGTCCCGGCGATTACTGCAAACGTCACGTACGCCGGGGTCCCCGCCGCCGTCAACTTCACGGATACATCCGGGATCGTCGACGTGGTCTCCCGGACCTGGTCCTTCGGCGACGGGACGGCACAGAACATCCCCGGCGCTCAAGAGCGATCGGTGGTGCATGCCTATCCGGACCCGGGCTCCTACAACGTGACGCTCTCGATAGCGACCTTCTCATCCGTCGTAACCACCACGGCGACCGTCGAGACCTTCGCCCACCGGCAGGCGGTCCCGGTCGAGAACCCCTCCGGCGTCGACGGCCTTGCGGTCCTCTTCAACGCCACCCATCTCCCGGGGATGCAGCCGGACTTCGCCGACATCCGCTTTACGGACGGGGCCGCCATCCCCTACTGGATCGAAAACGTCACAGAGGGGTCCCACGCCCGCGTCTGGCTCGCCCTCCCGGCGAACGCGACGGCGGTCACGATGGTCTACGGCAACCCGGAGGCCCGGGACGCCGGCGACCCCGACGCCGTCTTCCTCTTCTTCGAGGACTACGAGAGGGGAGATCTCTCGCGGTGGTCGTTCTGCGGTTCGAACGCCGGGATTCAGTCCGACGTCGTCCGCGACGGTGCATACGCCGGGGATATCAACGTCTCCGAGCCGGACCTGCGCCACCTCGCCAACAACCGGATGTGCCTCGCGAACATCTCACACGGATCGATCGTCATCGAGGGCGACTTCCGGGTCAGCGAGTTCGGGAAGTGGTGCGGTTCGGGCTACATCCAGGCCTGGAACGGGACCGACCACCTGTATGCCCTCCACCTCAGGAACGGCTCCGTGCAGCACTACGACGGCGACCACCACAACTTCTCCGCCGACGCCCGGGCAGAACCCGATACCTGGTACCACGTCAGGGTCGTCCTGGACACGCACAACGCCACCGAGCACGCCTGGCTGGACGGCGAGTACCTGGGGAGTGCACCCATGCGGTTTGCCGACGGATCGCCGGTCCCGGAGGACGTGATCTTTGACGACTTCGCGCTGATCGGGTCTTCCGCGTGGTACTCCGGCGATCCGCACCACTTCTACGCCGACAACGTCGTCGTCAGGCGGTACGAGCCCGCCCCGCCGGTGCTCTCGTATGGGGACGGTTCATAGGGGGAGAGATCGGAATGTCGTGGCAGACCTCTATCCCGGCAGGGGGGATGCGGCGCACCGCCGTCACCCTCCTTATCGCCGTCCTGCTCTGCAGCGCCGGCTGTGTGGTTCCCGCGCTCCGGGAACCGACCATCACCCTCAGCGGGGTCGCGGTCGAGAACATCACCCCGGGGAGCATCGACCTCTCGCTCCGGCTGGTCGTCGATAACCCCAACCCCGTCGGCGCCACCCTGGCCCGGGTCTCGTTCGACGTCTACTTCTTCGACGACAGAGAATGGGTCTTCCTCGCACACGGGGAGCAGGAGGGGATTGCAATCCGGCCCAATGGCGAGACCGCCGTCACCATCCCGGTGACCGTCGATAACCTGCGGCTCGTGCAGGCGTTCCTCCGGGGCCTCGCGGACGGGGCGGTCACGCTCCGGGTGAGCGGCTCGGGGGTCCTCGACTTCGGCATTACGACCTTCGAGGTCCCTTTCGAACGGACGGTGGAGGTGGGGTTGGGTCAGGCCTGAGTGGCCACGAGGGCGAAATAGATCACGACAAGCCCCTGAAAGGCGAAGTAGCCCACGATGTTCGCGACGGCATAGGGAAGAGCGCCCGCCCGCCCGGCGCACCGGTGCGAAAACCCCCACAGAGCGATCACGAGCGGGATGAGGGATACGAGCGCCACCGGCCGGAAGTCCACGGGAGCGAAGACTCCGGTGAGGGCATAGAGGGTGAGCACCGCGGTCGCGAGGGTCGCAGCGAGGGCGATGAGCGAAAACCCGAAGATGCGGCCTTTCCGGGCGACGAGGGTCCGCTTCCCCCCGGCGATGTCGCCCTCCATATCCGGGATCTCGACGCTCGTGATGAAGACGAGCCCGTAGAGGCAGAGCGGGAGGGCGAAGGCGAAGAAGGCGGCATCGAGCGTTCCTGCCGCGACGAAGTAGCCCGCGCCCGGCATCAGGAGACCGAAGGTGACCATGTTCGCGACCTCGCCGAGTTTATGGTAGGCGAGCGCGAGCGGCGGCGCCGTGTAGAACCAGCCGAGCAGGTTGCCCGCGATGCCGAAGACGAGGAAGACGACCGGGTAGGCGTAGACGGTCACGAAGAGATACCCGATCAGGACCGAGACCGCCATCAGGACGACGGCCGCCCGGAAAGCGGCGGGTTTCAGGTCCGGGTTGGCGGCGAGGACGCCGCTCCCCCCGGATATCGGCGTCGTCTCGACGAACCGGTCGGCGTCGGCATCGAAGTAGTCGTTGCTGTAGTGGACGGAGAGGTGCGCCGCCGCCATGGCCGCGTAGCCGACGAGGAACTGCACCGGGGTGAACCGTGCCCCGAGGAGGGACGCGAGGAGCGCCCCGGCGGTGAACGGGATGAACCCCGAGAGGAGGAAGTGGAACCGGCCAAGTCTGATGAACTCAGCGATGGCACGGGTGTCCATGGGAAGAATCTCCAGCCGCGGCATAGGGGGGGCGGGTATATAGCCTTTTTCCGATCCCTACCCATCCCGGCCGGACGCAAGGAGCGGCACCACGGCCCGCAACGCATCGACGCCTCCCTCGACGTAGATGAGGCCGAGAACCGCCCGGGCAAGGGTCTCCTTCTCCTGCTCGAGTCTCTCGCCGTCCGGAGAGCGGCGGAACCCGGAACCGATCCGGCTCTCGTGGAGACCCCATCGGTCGCAGAGAGCGGTGAGACCTGCTGCCCCGACGTCTTCGCCGGGGAGGACCTTCAGCCGCAGGGTGACGTCGCCGATGAGAGCAAGGGCGTGGGAGTCGTCGGCGAAGCTCCCGAGCATTGCCAGGTCGCCTGCATGGATCGGGAGCGCGTCTTCAGGAAACCCGGCGAATATCTCCGAAAAAAGCCGTTTTGTAGAGGGGGCCATCAGAACCCGGGCAAGCCCGTCCGGACCCCGGAAGGCATGCCCGGTCTCCTGCTCGATGCGGGGAAGGGTGCGCTCTGCCACAAGAGCGGCCTGCTCCGCCAGGCGGCCGGTCGCCCTGCACCACCCACGTATCCGCCGGAGCCGCCGCGATCGCCGGGCCGATCGCCGGTGAGCGGGGAGGTACTCCAGATGGTACTCGCGCATGAGCCCTTCCTGCAGCACCGCGAGGGTCTCCTCGAGCGGGTGGGAGAGCGGCCCGTACTCGTACGCCATACGATAGGTAGGATAACGGATTGATTATAACTTTGTCCTCATGTAAACCCTCATCTATTGATGAGGGATCACACGAGACCCAGAACGAACGCGGCAGCGACTACGAGGTGCAGGCAGAGAAAGACAGGAACGAGCTTGAACGCTGTCTTCTGGGTCTTGTGCCGGAAGGCACGCATCGCGGCAAACGCCCCGAACGGCCCGAAAAGGGCGAGTACGAGGAGCGTCTTCTCCGGTGTTCTGCGTGCATTCTTCTTTGCGGACTTTTTGTCGCGGTAATAGGTGATGAACGAGACGGCGTTCACCAGAGCATAGATTGCCAGAGCAACCCCCGGCAGTAAGGTATCCACCATTAAGAACTCCCGCTGCCCGCCCCGATTCCCGAGCGCCGGGGCTGCAACAGGGTACTTTACGCTCTCGGTCTTTTTATGCGGTTCTTTCCGGTTGTGCTTCTGCCCCGGGCCCTGGAGGGGTCAGAGCCCGGGTCTCGCGAGAGGAGACACGAACGGGGTGAACCTGCTCTTCTCCGCGAGGCAGACCGGGCAGCGCCAGTCGTCGGAGGGGTCCTCAAACGCAGTTCCCGGCGGAACATCCGCATCTCCGGTCTTTTCGTCGCGGACATGTCCGCAGATCGAGCAACGGGGGGTCTGCATGGTCGTCACCGGCAGGAAGCGGTCCGGCTGCAGACGTAACCCTGCTGCAACCTTTTTTGAGTCGGAGCACATAACCCGGAGTACGACCATGAGAGAGACCCTTGTCGCGCTCGCAGACCTCACCCGCGCCCATTTCTTCTTCGTCTGGCCCCTGCTCTTCTGCTCGGGACTCGCGCTCGCGTTTGAGAACTACGGCGGATTCTCGTGGGAACTTGTCGGCCGGGCGGCGCTCATCGGGCTCTTCGGGTTCGAAGCCGGATTCGTCTTGAACGACTACGTCGACCGGGAGTACGACCGGCGGGACGTCAATGGCTCGCTCACCCGCTACTGGCGGCCGTTCGGCAAGCGGCCGATACCGGCGGGAAAACTCTCCCCCCGGGCGGCCTTCGCCGTCTTCCTCCTCCTCGCCGGGCTTGCGGCCGCGCTCGCCGCAACCCTGCCTTCGCCCCACAACCTCTACGTCCTCGGCATCATGGGCTACTCGTACCTGGTCGAGTACTTCTACCAGACAAAGAAGCGGGACCAGACCCTGCCGGTCGCCCAGGTGATCGGGCGTACGGACTTCGCCCTCTTCCCCGTCGCCGGCTACCTTGTGTACGGGAGCCCGGACGCAACCGCCCTCCTCTTCTTCCTCTTCTTCTACCCCTGGACGCTCGCCCACCTCGGGGCGAACGACATCGCCGACGTCGTGAACGACCGTGCCCGGGGGATGGTGACGGTCCCGCGTCTGACCTTCGGTCTGACCGGGTCGGCTCCGGAGGACCCGACTCCGCTCCTCTACGGCATGAAGGGCGCGGCCGTCTGGGTCCTCGGCTTCTCGGTCGTCCACGCCGTCATGGCGCTCGTCTTCGGCCTCACGCTCGGGCCTGTCACGCTCGCGGGCTTTGCCGCGGGACTCGCCCTCCTCGGTATGGCAAACTACCTCATCCTCCGGGGGAAGAGCCCGGAAGCGGCGATGCGGGCGCTCCCGCTCATGCATGCAACGGTGATCGTCTACGCCGCGGCGATCATCGCAGGCGCCTTCCTCTGAGGTCGGCCTCAAATCTCCTTCTGCATCCAGACGGTGTCGAAAAGGACCCCGCGTTTGGACCCGACGTTCCCAAAGCGCCCGCACTCGATAAATCCGTGCCGCCGGTGGAACCGGATGCTCCCCTCGTTCAGCGACGAGATGCTCGCAAGGATGCAGGCGATCCCGCGCTTCCTTCCCTCGGCCTCCAGGTAGCCGAGCACCTCCGACCCGATCCCGCGCCCGGTCAGTTCGGGCCGCAGGAAGCAGGTTACCTCGGCGGTCCGGGCGAACGCCGGCATCGGGTTGTGCGGGCGGAGCATCCCGAACCCGGCGACCCCGCCGTCTCCGTCCCGTACCGCGACGACCGGGTAATCCCGGGCGATCCCGAGGATCACGTCGAAGAAGGCATAGGGCACCTTCTCCTCCGGGTAGGCGGCAAAGGTGTTCTCGACGTAGTAGTTGAAGATATCGACGACGGTCCTCCGGTCGGCGAGTCCGACCGGAGTCAGGGTGTGTTCCGGCATGACTGACCTCCGACTGCGGCGCTCTTCCCGATACCGGGAGAGCGCCCGTATGGAATAGTGTTCGATCGTTACTCTATATCAGGCCACCCAGAGCTGCCGGTCTCATTATAGGGGATGTGTCCAGGCCGGGCCGACGGTCAGGGAATCGCCCGGCCGTCCCCTTCTCTACTCCACGATGAAGTCGCCGTTCATCGAGGGATGGACGTCGCACCGGAAGAAGTAGGTCCCCGGGGTCTCGGGTGCCGTGAAGGTGTAGGTCGCCTGGTCCGGGCCGGTGACGATCTCGCCGACGAAGATCGCCGTGGCCGCCGAGGAGTCCGTGTAGACCGCGACGTTGTGCGGGGTGCCGTCATCCCGGTTGTCGAAGTTCACCGTCACCCCCGCACCCGCCGGGACCGTGATCGTCTTCATGCTGAAGGCGAAGTTCTCGGCCGCGATCGCGACCGTCACCCTCTCCGCGGCGCGGGCCACCTCCGGGGTCACGTCCGCACCCCCGTAACGGGCGCCATGACTACGGTTATTCGTGCCATGAACCCCACCGGGTAGGCCGGGGGCATAAAGGTTGCCCTGCCCGGTACCGGAGCCGCGGGCGACCCGACGCATCATGACGGTGAACCTCGGAACCTACGTCCGCAGCGGGGCGGTCACGTTCGCCGGGACGATCTTCCAGGCCCTGCCGGTCGCGGTGGACGCATCCGGTCCGGCGACACCGGTCGTGAGCGCGTAGAGTTCCGAACGTTCATCCTCGCCGAACCCGAGGAGAAAGTCATTCCCGGACCCTGCGGACATTGCGGTGACGTTGAGTCCCTGCAGCCGCCACATCGCGATGTCACCGGGCATGAGGTTCTCGGCGGAGGCGGGGAAGCCCGACGCGTTCCATCCCGGCGGGGGTGTCGCGGCGACGAAGTTGCCGTTCCAGTAGCCGAAGACGTAGCGCCCCGAGAGCTCCGGGAGCTCCGTGCCGCCGTAAACCCGGCCGCCGATGATAACCGGACCCAGGTCACGGCCGCCCTCGATGATGGGGCCGATCAGGGGCTCCCCGAGGGGACCGACGGCCTCGCAGGTCCCGGGGGGGTCCCGGAAATGCAGGAGGTCGAAACAGTGGGTCCCCTCCCTGAGGCGCCAGCCGTAGTTGCCTCCTTTCACAACAAGCGAGACCTCTTCAAAGAGGTCCTGGCCCGCGTCGGCAGCATAAAGGTTGCCTTCGGCGTCGAACGAGATGAAGGCCGGGTTCCGGAACCCGTAGGCGTAGATCTCGGGCGGGATGCTCGCGTTCGCGAGGAAAGGATTGTCCTCCGGGACCCCGTAGAGGGAACCCGCCCCTGTCGACCAGGTGGCGTTCTCCGGCGGCTCCGGGACGTTCCCGGCAGAGATGTCGTCCACGTCGATCCGGAGCACCTTTCCGTAGATCGTCGTCAGGTCCTGGGCGTTCCCGGTCTCCGGGGTGTGGCCGGTCCCGCTGTCGCCTGCTGCGCCCCCGTCGCCGAGAGAGACGTAGAGGTAGCCGTCACGGGGACCGAACGCGATGCTCCCGCCGTTATGGGTAGACTGCGGTTTGTCGATCTCCAGGAGGACCTTCTCGGAGGTCATGTCCACCCGGTCCGGGTCCGCGGGGTCGACCCGGAACTCGGAGAGGCGGTTCGTGCAATCCCAGCCTTCCGGCGCCCCCTCGCGCAGGGGTGCGCTGTAGAACGCAAAGACCCGTCCGTTCTCCGGAAAGCCGGGGTGGGAGGCTATCGAGAGGAGCCCGCGTTCGTCGAACGGCGGGTTGAGATCGACCATGCGATCCCGGACGTCCAGAAACGGCTCCTCAAGGAGGGTGCCGTTCCCGTCGATGACCGAGACCGTCCCGATCTGGTCGACGACAAAGAGCCTGCCCGTGCCGTCGCCGGCGTCCGTGAGCATCAGCGGTGCGACGAAACCTTCTGCCACGGGCTCGAGGCTCACGTCGAGCGTCTCGTTCTCTCCGGCAAGCCTCGTCACGGAGGTGCTGTTCCGGTAGTCCGCCGCGTACGCCGACCCGGCGTTCGTCAGGTTTCCGGCGTCCGGCGACTCCTGCGCCCCGGCAAAGCCCGCCAGGGCGAAGATCACAAGGACGGATGCCATGACTGCGGCTGCTCGTAGCATGAGCCACACCCCGTGAGCGAGAGCCATAAAGGTTACCCGATCCGTTCGTAGATCCGGACCCCGCCTTCATCGTAGACGAGACGAAGCCCGCTTTCCGGCAGCCGGACGTCGTAACGCTCGTGTTCTGGCTCCCCGACGTAGAGGAGGGTCGCGTTGTACTTCTCCATGAGTACGAGGGTCTCCTCCGGGTTCTCGTAGATCGCCCGGATCTCCGCCGGGCGATCGGTATACCACGCCCCGTTCCCCCGCCAGGTCAGTTCGTGGCCGATCTGCCCGAGGACCGTCGGGATGCCGGAAAACGACGAAACCCGTGAGTAGTAGCCGTAGTCCCCGTTCTCCGCCTCCACGATACAGTGACCGCCCGGAAGCGTCCGGAGGTAGTCGACCGCCGCAGCCTCTCCTGGCCGCGTGGCGTCGAGGTAGGCGAACCCGTCCAGGGTGCGGTAGCCAGCCGGGGGATAATCGATCCCGAGAAGGCCCCGGCCGATATCGACGTCGAGGGCGAACGGAGCGGCGATGAGGGCGATGGCGGCGACAACCGCAAGCCACCGGTCCGCCGGGAGGACCGGTCGCCGCCCTGCAAGCCACGCCCCGGCGAGGAGGAGGGAGCCCGTGCCGAGAAGGATCCAGGCGTCGAAGTAGAACTTGAAGATGGTGTTGAACCGGCTGTAGTCCCCCCCGAGCATCTCCTGGAAGTAGAAGACCTCGCAGAAGACGAGCACCGAAAGACCGGCGATGCAGAGGAGGGCCGGAAACGCGTGACGCCTCCTGAGGAGAAGGCAGGCGAGCGGCACCAGCGCGATCCCGAGGACGACGTAGCCGACGGCGAGGAACGGGAGGGCAAGAGCAAGCAGGACCGGGAACCGCCGGATATCCCGGGCGACGGCGGCGTAGATGATTCCAAGGAAGCCGCCCCAGACCACGAGGAAGGCGAACGGGTCGGTGGGGGAGAACCCCCAGCCGATCCCCCCCACGCCCGCGGGCTCGAGGTGCAGGTAGTAAGGGAGGTAGATGAGGAGGGCTGCCGCCGGGACCGCGACGGCGGCGGCGAGGGTGGGGAGATCCCGTTCCCGGAGAGAGAGCACGAGGAGGAAGACGGCGACGACGGGACCGTAGACGAGGGCGTCCCAGGAGCATAAGAGCGGCATCGAACCGATGCTCAAGGCCAGGAGGAGGGAAAGGGTTCCCCGTCCCCGGAGATCGAGCCCGCCCCAGCGGCACCATGCAAACCCGAGGAGGAGGAGGAGGAAGGCCTGGTTGAACACGGCCATCTCGAAGGCGTGAACGTTCCCGAGGAGGAGGGAGAAGGCCGGGAACTCGAACCGTGCGCCGGCGACGATCCAGTTGGTATCCTGGAGCGCACCGTAAAGGTCCCGGCCCGTGGCGAGGAACCAGGGAACCGACGGGGGGACGAGGAGGAGGACCGCGAGGGGGAGCCACCGCCACCGCGAAAGAAGGAGATGCCCGAGGGCATAGAGCGCCGCGAACGCCGTCCCGTAGACAGTTCCCGGAATCAGGTTGAAGGCCACTTCCGACGGAATGCCGGTGACGATCGCGAGGCAGCCCATCAGCCAGTGGCCGAGGTAGTAGTAGACGGTGAGGTGGCCGCCTGCAAACCAGGGGTCGAGCGGCGGCACCACGGGCTCCCGGATCACGCTCGCGAGGAAGGCGTGGTTCATGTACTGCTCGCTGAAGTAGCCGATGGGCGGGTTTACGAACCGGACCGCAAGCGCGAAGAGGAAGCCGACGGCGAAGACCGCGTCCCAGGCGAGGAGGTCCCGGATCTCCCGTGGCCGGTACTCGCCCCGCGAGAGACCGTAGGCGCCGAGGCCGACGAAGACGAGGAGGGCAAGGGCGACCGGGACGCCGAGGAGGCCGCAGTACCAGGTCGCGAGGGCGAAGAGGAGGAGGGAGGCCGGGTAGGCCGCCGGGTAGGCGTAGTCGCCGAGCGCCGGGCGGAGACGGGGCCAGAGAGCGAGCTGGATGCCTTTGATGAGGGCAACCCAGAGGAGCACATCGTACGCCTGCAGGATGAGGTCCACGCCCTGCTATCGGGGTTTGAGTATATGCGTCTTGTGTCCACATCCGTGGACGGCGGGCGAGTCTTCGGAAGGCTGCCCGGCCGCTTTGCGGAGAGGTCACGGCCGGGCGGGAGGTTCGGCGAGATAACGGACCGGGTGGGGGCGGAGAAGGTCGTTGCGGCCGCCGCGATGAGGGCCGGAGACCGCTCCTGCAGGGCTCAGCGCGGTTGTGCCTCCGCCTTCATCGCTTCGGGAGGTCCTCTCTCGCGGTCGCCCCAATCCCCGCACTCGGTGATGACCTTCCACGTCTCCCGGATCCCCTCCTCCAGCCGTGCGATCCGGGCGGTCCCGCCGAGGCTCTCCTCGACCTCGAAGAACTCCCGTGCCTTTTGCTCGTTGAACGGGCCGTAGCGCTTGATGCCGTCCTGGTCGCTGAGAACTTCGACCCTGTACTTCAACCGGGAGATGTTCATCATCATTCACCAGTCCAGAATCGCCTGCAGATCCATAAACCTTGGGGGTCCTATGACACGAGCTGGACATGGGCTTTCCGTGTCGCTTCCCGGCCAACGAAATACCGGTTCCGGAAGACCGGTTCCGGAAAACCGGTTCCGGAAGACCGGGGCAACGCCCCGAAGACCACACGCGCGTGTGTGCCGACCGTCGCGTTTTAGCCCCGGTCCACCGGGCAGGGGCGAAAGCCGCCCGGGAGAGTGCCTTCGAGACGGGCATAAGGCACCCGGTAATCCTGCTTTCCCGCCCTCTGTACGAGGATGCTGCACCACCGATGAGAAGGCCGGTGAAGTACATTATATACTATCCAATCACAACTCTACAGGCAGTGTTCTATCTGCATGAGCAATCCAATGGATTATAACAGAGGAAACAGAAATTTCGGTGGACCGAGGAACTTCGGCGGGCCCCGTGAAATGACGAAGACCGTTTGTTCAGACTGTGGGAAAGAGTGCGAAGTCCCCTTCAAGCCGACCGAAGGCAGACCCGTCTATTGCCAGGACTGCCTCCCGAAGCACAGAAAACCCCGGTTCTAAACCAATACATTCTTCTTTTTCCAAGAATCGTTAGAGTGAATCTTCGGTTGAGACCGGAGAGTCACGAGACACTCTTGCCGGATCTCCGGCAACACCCGATTCCTCCGGAGCGGAGCGTCCCGGGGTACCGTGACACCCCGGGAGAGCGGGCTCACCGGAGCCCGAGTTCGGAGAAGAGGCTGTCCCGGAGCGCCCGGAGAGCATCCGTCGCCGGGGACTCGCTCCGGGTCACGGGGCGGCCGCCTCGCACCGCTTCGATCACCTGTGGGTCGAACGGGATCTTTCCTGCCACCGGGATCTCCTCCTTCCTGCAGTAGTCCTCGATCCTTGCGCAGATATCCTCCGCGAGGTCGAACCGGTTGATCGCGACGAAGATCCGGACGCCGAATCGCCGGCAGACCGTCACCAGCCTTGCGAGATCGTGGAGCGCGGAGACTCCCGGCTCCGTGACGATGAGGACCGCGTCCATACCGCCGATCGTCGCGATCAGCGGGCACCCGATCCCCGGCGGGCCGTCCGCGAGCAGCAGGTCGGCGCCGCCCGCAAGGTTCATGGCCCGCTTCTTCACCTCGGTGACGAGCAATCCTGAGTTCCCGGAGCCCGGGAAGAGCCGGGCATGGGCAAGGTTCCCCCGGTCCGTCGCCGAGGTGTAGATCTCGCCGCAGACGCGGAGTTCCATCCGTATTGCCCCCATAGGACAGACGTAGGTGCAGACACCGCAGCCCTCGCAGTGCAGGGCCTCCGCCTCCCAGGCGTCGTTACGCACGATCGCCCCGAAGCGGCAGTGATCCGCGCATATCCCGCAGTTGCGGCATCGTTCAGGGTCGATCCGGGCCGCCTCGAGCCCCCTGAACTCTTCCGTGGTGAGCCGCCGGGGCTCGAAGAGGAGTTCCAGGTTCGCGGCGTCCACGTCGCAGTCGGCGAGGACCTGCGGCACTCCGCTGATATCCGCAAGCGCCGCCGCCACCATCGTCTTTCCCGTGCCGCCCTTGCCGCTGACGACCGCGAGCCGGATCACCGGCTCACCCCCGCGATCTTCACGATCCCGTCAAAGAGGGCGGCGAACCGATCCTCCCACCCGGGAAGATCGCGGCAGATGAGCCCGCCCCGGTTCTGGACGGCGGCGATCTCCCGCGAGAACGGGATGGTCATGAGGACGGGGAGCCCGCGCTCCCGGCAGAAGTCGAGGGTCGCCTCGTCCTGCCCGTCGCTCCGGTTGATCACGACGCCGGCGGGAATGCCGACCCTCTCCGCCACCTCGGCCGCGAGGCGGAGGTCGTGAAGCCCGAACGGCGTCGACTCCGTGACCAGAACGCAGGCATCGCTCCCCTCGAGGGTCTCGATCACCGGGCAGGCGATCCCGGGGGAGGCGTCGTAGAGGGTGAGCGGGTGCCCTTGTGCGAGCAGTTTTGCCGCCCGGATGACCGCCGGGGCCTGCACCTCCCCTTCGTTTAAGACGCCGCTGATCAGCGTGAGGGCGGGGAGCGGGCAGGAGCATGCCACCCGGCCGACGGTACGCGGGACCTCCCCGACAGCCCCCTGCGGGCAGACGAGGCTGCAGCCCCCGCAGGAATGGCAGAGTTCCGGGAAGAGGATAACCCGGTCTTTGATGACCGAGAGGGCCCCGAAGCGGCAGAACTTCCCGCACTCACCGCAAAAGGTGCAGCGGGCGAGATCGACCTCCGGGACCGGCGTCGTCACCGGTATGTCCACGGCAGAACCCGGGAAGAAGAGATGGAGGTTCGGCTCCTCGACATCGCAGTCGACGAGTGCCACCTCGCGGGAGCGGGCGAGCGTGAAGGCGAGGTTCGCCGCCACCGTGCTCTTCCCGGTGCCGCCTTTGCCGCTTGCAATCGCGATCTTCATGCTGTATACCGCTTCAGGCGAGAGGGAGCGGCTGCAGGTTCCCGGCGGTATGCTCCGCGAGGGCATCGGCCACGCTGCCGCTTCCGCGGTAGGCATAAGCCTTGATCCCGCCCGCTTCGAGCGCTTTCGCGGCGTTCCCGCCGACCTGGCCGGTGATGACCACCGTCGCGCCGTGCTCCGCGAGCATCTGGACCGCCCGGGGCCCGACCCCGCCCGCAGCGTCAACGAGGGGATTCTTAATCGATTCGGATTTTCCCGTCTCCGTATCGACGAAGACGAAGTAAGGCGCCCGGCCGAACCGCTGCTCGACCGGGGCGGACGTGCCTTCTGCACGTGCTGTGATACCGATTATCATGTTAATACACTCCTCTGAGGGTTATACATACGAGCATAATACTGTGGATGGTGCTATCGTGTCATTCAAGCGAGATGGCGCCCGCCGGACACTCGTCCACACAGGTTCCGCAGTCCACGCAGAGTCCGGGGTCGACCTTCGCCCTGCCGTCGTCCATGGTGACCGCGGCCGCAGGACAGGCCGACACGCACGTCTCGCACCCGGTGCATACCTCCGGGTCAACCACCGCCGCCATGCTCAGTGTGCCCCGTCGCACTCGCCGCCGTCTTCGTGGTGGCAGGAACTCTTCCCCGGCGAGAGACGGCCGGCAATATAGTCCTGCGCGACGTAATCAACGTTTCCACCGATGCCGAGAAGAACCTCGATATCGTTTCCGTGGAAGAGCTCGATGGCCCGCGGTCCCATTCCGCCGGCGATGATCAGGTTTACTCCGTGCTCCGCGAGGAAGACCGGAAGCCGCCCGGGTTCGTGACCGGGGCTCGGAAGGTCGTCCCTCCGGTAGATGATCGACTCCTCCACGTCAAATATCGCATACCCTTCACAATGCCCGAAGTGTTCGGATACCCGGTTGCCGTCCTGTGCAATCGCAATTCTCATGATTTCACCCGGTCCTGCGGCCCCGTGCAGGAGATGAGCCGCATACGAACATACTACACATAAGCGCGAAAGTAAGTAAAACCACCTATCGTACCATCCGGGAGGAGTGCCGGACCGGGGAATCTTTTTTAAGGCGAGCGACACCCTGCGGTGTAGTTGCAGAAACTTGGTGAGACTGATGGTTCAGCCTTTGGATATCGAAGAATACCGGAACGTCTACGAGCCGGAAAAGGTAGAATGTGCCAGCACCGGGGAGATGAGGCCGATGGAGGAGATCATCGGCCAGGAACGGGCGCTCAGGGCGCTGAAGTTCGGCCTCGAGATCCGGGAGAAGGGGTTCAACGTCTACACCGCGGGCGCCCAGGGCACCGGGCGGATGACCGCTGTCCGGAGTTTCCTCGACGAACTCGCCAGGGCCAAGCCCCGGGCAAGCGACTGGGTCTACGTCCACAACTTCCAGGACCAGTACGAGCCCAACGCCATCGCCCTCCCGGGGGGGAGGGGGCCCCGGTTCAGGGAGGATATGAAGCGGTTCATCGAGGAGGCCCGGCAGGCGCTTCCCCGGGCGTTCGAGAGCGAAGAGTACGCCAAACGGCGGGATGAAACCCTCCAGTCGCTCCAGGGGAACAGGACCGACCTCATCGCCCGGATCAATCAGCGCGCCCAGGAGGCGGGGTTCATCATCCAGATGAGCCCCATCGGTCTCCTGACTATCCCGGTCATCAACGGGAGACCGGTCCCCGAGGAGGAGTTCATCACCCTCCCTGACGAGGTGCGGGCGGAGGTCCAGCGGCGCCGGGACGCCCTCAACGCCGACCTCCGGAGCACGCTCCGGCAGGTGCAGGATATCGAGCGGCAGGGGGCCGAGGCGGTCAAGGACGTGAACCACGACATCGCCCTCTACGCGATCGGCAACCTCGTCGCCGAACTCAAGGAGAACTACGCCGACGTCCCGGAGGTTCCGGCCTACATCGACGCCGTCCAGAACGACATCCTCGAGAACCTCCAGGCCTTCCTCGGGGTCCCCGAGCAGCCGGGCGCCCCGCCCCAGTTCCAGGCCTTCATCCGGGAACTCCCGTTCCGGAAGTACGAGGTGAACGTCGTCGTGGACAACGCCGGCACGGAGGGCACACCGGTGATCGTCGAGCAGAACCCCACCTTCCAGAACCTCCTCGGGAAGATCGAGAAGGAGGTCCAGTTCGGCATCTTCACGACCGACTTCACGATGATCCGGCCGGGCTCGCTGCATAAGGCCAACGGCGGCTACCTCATCCTCGACGTCGAAGACCTCCTGCGCACCCCCCTCTCCTGGGACGGGCTCAAGACGGCCTTAAAGACGGGGGAAGCCGTCATCGAGGAGCCGGGAGAGCGGATGGGGTTCATCACGGCAAAGACGATCAAGCCCGAGCCCATCCCACTCGATATCAAGGTGGCCCTCATCGGGACCCCGATGATCTACCAGCTCCTCTACCGGATGGACCCCGACTTCAAGGAGCTCTTCAAGGTCAAGGCAGACTTCGACATCGTGATGGAACGAAACGACGAGAACGCCGGGAAGTACGCCGACTTCATGTGCAACCTTGTCCGGGAGGAGAACCTCCGGCACCTGGACCGTGAGGCGATCGCCCGGGTGATCGAGTATGGGTCAAGACTCGCCGCAGACAGGGAGAAACTCTCGACCCTGTTCGCCGCCGTCGCGGACCTCATCCGGGAGGCGAACTTCTACGCCGCGAGCGACGGCGCGGAGCAGATCCAGCGGCAGCACGTCATGAAGGCGATCGATGAGAAGGTCTACCGCTCGAACCTGATCCAGCAGAAGATCGAGGAGTACATCCGGCGGGGGATCTTCCTCATCGAGACCGAGGGGGAGAAGATCGGCCAGGTGAACGGCCTCTCAGTCATCGGCCTCGGGGACTTCGCCTTCGGCCGGCCGTCGAAGGTGACCGCGAGCATCGGGGTCGGCCGCGAGGGGATCATGGACATCGAGCGGGAGGCGGCGCTCGGCGGGCCGATCCACACGAAAGGCGTCCTGATCATCAGCGGCTACCTCAACAACAACTACGCGAGGGACAAGCCCCTCGGCCTCTCGGCCCGGCTCGTCTTCGAACAGAGTTACGAGGGGATCGAGGGCGACTCCGCGTCGAGCACCGAGCTCTACGCCCTCCTCTCGGCGCTCTCGGGTCTCCCCTTAAAACAGTACCTCGCCGTCACGGGCTCGGTGAACCAGAAGGGCGAGGTCCAGGCGATCGGCGGCGTGAACGAGAAACTGGAGGGGTTCTTCGAGGTCTGCAAGGCCAAAGGGCTCAACGGGAACCAGGGAGCGCTGATCCCCGCAAGCAACGTCCAGAACCTGATGCTCAAGGAGGAGGTTGTCGAGGCCGCGAAGGCCGGGAAGTTCCGGATCTACCCGGTGCGGACGATCGACGAGGGGATCGAGGTCCTGACAGGCGTCCCGGCGGGCACCCGGCGGGAGGACGGGACCTACGAGGAGGGGACCGTAAACTACCTGGTGGACCGGCGGCTCCGGGAGATGGCGGAGACGCTCAAAGGGTTCCAGCCAATGGCGGCGAAGTGACCGGGATGGAGCGGAGACGTTCGGTCTACATGGACCATGCGGCGACGACACCGACGCGGCCCGAGGTCGTCGAGGCGATGCTCCCCTACTTCTCGGAGCGGTTCGGGAACCCCTCCTCGCTTTATACCCTCGCCCGGGAGGCGAAGGGGGCGGTGGAAGAAGCGCGGGGACGGGTGGCGGCGGCGATCGGCGCGAGTCCCGAGGAGATCTTCTTCACCTCGGGCGGGACGGAGGCCGACAACTGGGCGGTCAAGGGGGTGGCGGCGGCGAGCCGGAAGAAGGGCGACCATATCGTCACCTCCGCAATCGAGCACCACGCCGTCCTCCATACCTGCCGGGCGCTCGAGAAGCAGGGCTACCGGGTGACCTATCTCCCGGTCGACGAGTTCGGCCGGGTGGATCCGGGAACCGTCGAGGAGGCGATCACCGATCGGACAGTCCTCGTCTCGGTGATGGCCGCGAACAACGAGATCGGGACAATTCAGCCGGTCCGGGCGATTGCGGGAGTCGCCCACGACCACGGCGTCCCGTTCCATACCGACGCTGTTCAGGCGATCGGGGCCTTCCCGGTGGATGTCGAAGAGATGGGGGCCGACCTCCTCGCCATCTCCGCCCACAAGTTCGGCGGCCCGAAGGCGACGGGAGCGCTCTATGTCAGAAAGAAGACCAGGATCGGGACGTTCATGGACGGCGGGGCGCAGGAGCGGGGCCGGCGGGCCGGGACCGAGAACGTTCCCGGGATCGTGGGGCTCGGGCGGGCGATCGAACTTGCGGTCGCCGGGATGCCCCGGAACGCCGCCCGGCTTGCCGCGATGCGGGACCGGCTGATCCGGGGGAGCCTGGAGGCGATCCCCGATACCCGGTTAAACGGCCACCCGGTCGAGCGGCTCCCGAATAACGTCAACGTCGCGTTCCGCTACGTCGAGGGGGAGTCGATCCTCCTCATGCTCGACGCCCTCGGGGTCGCCGCCTCGACCGGGAGCGCCTGCACCTCGGCGTCGCTCGAGCCCTCGCACGTCCTGACCGCCTGCGGCCTCCCCCACGAGGAGGCTCACGGCTCGCTCCGGCTCACCCTGGGGCCCCGGAACACCGACGACGACGTCGATTACGTCCTCGAGGTCCTCCCGGGGATTATCGGGCGCCTGCGGGAGATGTCGCCGCTCCGGGAGGTGACGTGATGGTCGGCATCTTCAAGGCCTACGACATCCGGGGGCGCTACCCGGACGAGCTCGACGAGGGGACGGCAGAGAGGATCGGGAACGCCTTCGTCCGGCTCCTTGCGGCGGAGCAGGTCGTCGTCGGGCGCGACATGCGGCTCTCGTCCGCATCGCTTGCCCGGGCGTTTATAGAGGGGGCGGTCGAGGCCGGGGCGGAGGTCGCCGATATCGGGATGGCGAGCACCCCGCTCCTCAACTACGCGATCATCGCCGGGGGGTTCGACGGCGGCGCGATGGTGACGGCCTCCCACCTCCCCGGGGAGATGAACGGGTTCAAACTCGCCCGGGAGAACGCCATCCCTCTCTCCGGCGACCGGGATCTGCCGCTTCTCGAGACGAGGGTCGAGGAGCAGCCGGCAGCCCGTGCCGGCGGGTCCTGCCGGCGGGTCGAGATGCTGGATGCCTACATCGGGAAGGTGACCGGGTTCGTCCGGGCGCCGAAACCGCTCACGATCGTCGTGGATGCCGGGAACGGGATGATCGGACCGGAGGTGCCCCGGCTCTTCTCAAGGGTCCCGGCGTGGCGTCTGGTGCCCCTCTACCTCGAGCCCGACGGGCGGTTCCCCCACCACCACGCAAACCCGCTCGACCCGGAGACCACCCGGGAGCTCCAGGACCGGGTCGTCGCGGAGGGCGCTGACATGGGGGTCGCGTTCGACGGCGACGGCGACCGGTGCGGGTTCGTCGACGAGCGGGGCGAACGGGTCCGGGAGGACCTGGTGACCGCGCTCATCGCGGAGTTCCTGCTCGAGGAGAACCCGGGGGCGACGATCCTCTACGACCTTCGGTCCAGCCGGGCTGTTCGCGAGGCGATCGAGCGGGCAGGAGGGCGGGGCGTCCGCTCGAGGGTCGGCCACGCCTTCATCAAGGCCCTGATGCGGGAGGAAGACGCCCTCTTCGCCGGTGAGCTCTCCGGGCACTACTACTACCGGGAGATGGGCTTTGCGGACAACGGGCTCCTGACGATGGTCCAGATCGCGAACCTCATCGCCGCGAGCGGCCGGCCGCTCTCCGAACTCGTCAAGCCCCTCGATCGCTACCCCTCGACAGGGGAGATCAACCTCCGGGTGAGCGAACCGGCGGCAGTGCTCGCGGTGCTTGCGGCGCGCTACCACGACGCGGAGCTTGACAGACTCGACGGGCTGACGGCGGCCTATCCCGACTGGTGGTTCAACATCCGTCGCTCCCATACCGAGCCGGTGGTGCGGTTGAACGTGGAGGCGGAGACGAGGAGTCTCCTCGATGAGAAGAAGCGGGAGGTCCTCTCGGTCATCCGCGACGCCGATGAGGCGGCGAGGGAGGGGTAAGGGCCGGATCTGCACGGATAAAGGGAGTGGCGAGAACTGCCTGCTCACACCGCCGACCTCTATTGATTCACGCACCCTTCACCGGACGATCTCTCCTCCGCATCGGCGCCGCCAGCACGCCCCACGTAGAAGAGTCGTTCGGTTTTTCGCCGCCCGGGAAGGCGCCGTTAATCCATCGGTTCGGTGGGAAGAGCACGATGGCCGACAGCCGCAACTTATAAGTATCCGATATCCCACTGTTGCCCGGCAGGCTGCAGCTTGCAACCGAAGCGGGGTTGGGTGGAGCGCCCGGAAACCGTTATCCGGGGGAAAAAGAGCCGAAATACAACGGACACCCAAACCTCGAGGAAGGCAGAACAGGTATTGATGTGGTGATGATAATGGCGGAACAGCAGATGGAGTCCCGGCCCTGGCAGGAGACCATGGTCCGGAAGACCAACAACCAGGAGGAGCAGTTCAATCCTGACAAGATCAGGAGGTCGGTGCAGAACGCCGGAGCAGACCAGCAACTGGCGGACGAGATCACCCGGCAGATCCAGGAGAGCACGCACAGCGGGATGACGACCACTGAGATCGACAACAGTATCCAGGAGACACTCAAGCAGAAGGATATGAACGCTTACAACAACTGGATGCAGTGGAAAGAGCAGCACCAGAAGATGCGGTAGGGAGTTTTCCGGAGCATTCTGCAGGCAGTCTCTCATACTACAGGTGCCAGAGATCCGTCGGCAGGTCTGCACGGCGGACTTCTGGACGTTACGCCTGTCGGGTATGCGGGTGCCCTGCAGAACGCGCACAATGTTTTTATGATCACAGAACAATATTTATATGCAGTGAGATTCCGGCAAAATCCCGGAGATCCGAACTGAATGCGCCTTTCCGAATTCAGGCCGGCTGCATCACGATTCTCGGGCCCGTAGCTTAGTCCGGTCAGAGCGCCCGGCTCATAACCGGGCGGTCGTGGGTTCGAATCCCTCCGGGCCCATGTTTTACGAGCACTCCGTGAGGATCTCCGGTACATAAAGGGCCGGCTACACAAACGAGCGTTTATCCGATGCATTGCAGGGAAATCCGTTAGAAAGGCCTATCTACCGGGACGTGAGAGTTTCCTGGGACTATGATCGAATGGGCCGTCATCCTTTTACTGTTTCTTGCGGTTTTAGCACTATTTTACAAGTATTCCAGGATTCAAGGTCAGGTCGAACAAAAAGCACGAGAGATATTTGAATCCTGGCGCCGGAGGGAACGAGAAGATATTGAAAACTGGAAGGAACAGGAACTCAGGCGGCTTTCGGACGAAAAAGCAAAAATTCTTTTCGAAAAGTGGAGACTGGACGAAGAGGGAAACATCCGCACCGATGCAGTAAAGCGCAGCCAATCGGTGACCCGGGGGAAGGTCACGGAGTGCCTCATCCCGTATTTCCCCGACTTCCCCTACAATCCAAAGGATGCACGGTTTTTGGGGACTCCGGTCGATCTCATCGTCTTCGACGGATTGTCCGACGGCGAGGAAGTGCAGAAGGTGGTGTTCGTCGAGATAAAAACAGGTAAAGCCGCCAACCTGAGTAAACGGGAGCGTGCCGTCAGGGAATGCATCAAAGCCGGACGGGTGCAATATTTCACAATCCACCAGTCGTTCGATGACAGTACCAACCAACTGCGCGATATGGGAATGAACTAGTCGTACACGGTCTTATCGGGTTTTGAATCGTCTCCATCCCGTGATACTGCGGCCCCGGGTTCGAAGCCCTCCGGATCGACTCACGCCTCAAAAAAAAGTTCGGATCTGATACCTGTAGATCCAGTTACCGGGGCGACGGATCGAAGGCGACGTCCTCATCCTCCGGACACCCCTCCTCCAGCCGGCGGCCGCACCCGGCAATCCGGATCGTCTTCCCGTGGACCAGGGCGTCGGCGACCTTCGCCCGCGCCTCGTGGAGGTCGCGCCAGAGTGTCTTTCGGGAGACGCCGAGGGCAACGGCAGCCTCTTCCTGTTCGAGCCCCCGGAGGTCGACGAGCCGCAGGGCCTCCACCTCCTCGGGGAGGAGGAGGACGACCTCGTCGGGCGCCCCGCAGAGGGGGCCGAAACAGCGGAACGCTTCCCGGTTCCCGATCATCCGGCGGACCCGGGGCCGGCCGCGCCCGCGGCGGCACCGCCCCTCGCCGGGCTCGTTCTCGTTCACGGTATCATCTCTGGAGAAGAACTCCGTCCCACATGCAGATAGTGCCTTCGCTTCGGCCCGGCACCGACCGTTACCACCGGCCGCGTGCCCGGCCGCCGCGGCCAGAGCCGCGACCGCATCCCCACGGGATACCGCTCCGGCCGATGCCGCGAAGCACCGGCGTCGCGGACTCGCCTTCCGCCGCCGCAGACCGGGGCGGAACGCACCGTCCCCGGCGGCCGCCCGTCATCGGGCCACGGCCGGCCGGTCCGGTTCCATCAAATCCTGGCATGGTGTATCACCTCCAGTATTACACATATGCGCATAAATATATTAAATGGTTTTAGGCGGCAAACCGCCTTGTGGATGAATTGTAATAGCGAAGAGAGGTCTGCCCGAGGGTGAGTCCGGGCGATCACCGGTAGTAAACCAGAGATTCGTCATGGGAAGACGCCGTAGATCTCTTCACGGGGATCTTCTCAAACGCCAGAACCTCGATCCTCTCTCGATAGTTCGGGTGAACTTTAGCCAGATCCTTCAAAAACGTCTTTTTATAGCGGCAGAGGACCATACTACTCTTCTTTCATTTGCGCATAGTACTGCCGTGACAGGATGCGGGAGAGATGCCCCGGGGCAGAAGACACTCAGCGCCGGCTCCGGGGGAGGAGCGCTGCCCCGGCCAGAGTCAAAAGAGCGGTGAGCCACGGGGCCGGAGGGGCACCGCCGGATGAGCCGCCGGGCGTCGTGCTCTTCGTCACCGCGAGAGCAAGGCTTGCGGAGGGGCCGGGGGTGCAGGCCGCGGTCCCGGCAGCAGCACTACCGAAAGGGTGATCGTCTTCCCGGCACCGGCGTCCCCCGCTGGTGATCAGGCGTTCGTCAAAGAGGACGTCACCGCCAAAGACCTCGATGGCGGTGAGGGGGCGTTTCGCAGTCACGATCATCGATCCGGGCGGTGATGACGGGCCCGGCCGGCGCCGGGCTTTTGTCGATCGTGACCATACCCGAGAACTCCGCAGGAGGATGAGATGGCTGATGCCGCTCCCGCGAGGGCGAGGAGGAAGAGCAAAACCGTCTCATTCGCATCACACTCCCATGACGCCGAGGGTGCCCGGCCCGGTCATGTAGAGCCAGTAGCCCCGGCCGGGGTAGACCACTCTCGTATCGGCGTTCTGGCCGCTCCCGCCGTTGACGACCCCCGCTTCGAAGGCCTGCGCCCCGTCGTTAAACCCGATCAGGATCGTCCACTGCCCGTCGACCGAGTAGAGGGCGTCCCGTGCCGTCATCGGGGAGGTGCCGGGGAAACCGACGGCGTTCCAGCCGGCCGCGAGACTGCGCTCCGGGGGCGAGACCGGGAGGGCGGTCGAGAAGTTGAGGGCGACCGTCGCGGGCCCGGCCGAGTAGATCCAGATCCCTTCGAGGGGGACGAGGCGGTCGCTCGGTGTGAGGGCTATCCACGCCCCGCCGGCGGTGTCGTAGCGGAGGACTGAGTGGCCGTCGGTATCGACGGTAGAAAAGATTGCTGCGGTGTCGTTCCCTGCCGCAAGCGGCCGGGGGATCGAGATGAAGTTCCAGCCCGGGGCGAGGGTGAGGTTGTCGCCGGAGAGCGGAGACTCTCGACTCCCGATCACGGTGAAGGTCGCAGTCTGGATCGCAGCCGTCCTGATCGACTCAACCGTGACGGTGTACTGACCCGGCCGAAAGCCGGTCGCATCGACCTCGAAAGACCACCTGTTCAGACCGTCACCCTTCACGACGGCTACAGTACCGGCGTCCGTACTGTTATCGACCGGACCGGCAACCGGGATCACCTCGACGGACAGCAGATTGCCGGCCGCGAGGTTCGTGGTGCCGGCAACTGTGAACGTGCTTCCCGTGGCCTGCTCGCCGATCGGGTCGATGAGGACCCGGGGCTCCTCGACAATGAAGGTGAAATTCGTATACGTGTCAATGAACTGAGAGTCAAGGGCGGCGATCAGTGCGTCGGCCGCTTCGTGTGGCTGCAGAGCAGTAAGATTGACGGGTGTTATGTCGTTGCCCATAAGCGTGGTCCCTGAAACCCGGACGTCGAATGCATCGTCATAGGGGTGCTGGACGACGACGTCGTAACGCCCGGTCTGCATGACCATCGTATCTTCAAACGGGATAATGTACTCAAACGTGCCATCGGAGCCGACAGGAGCAGGCTGCTGGAACCTGTAATAGTTCTCGCCGAATATCCATACGCGGACATTGGCCGGATCGCCGGTCGCAGTCCCGGTGATCACCAGATCGTCACCCTTCGCGACGACGGCGTTCGCGGTTGCCTCAACGGAAGGAGCCCGGAGTTGTATGGAAGTTGTGCTATAGGGAGCACCGTTGAGAGCATTCCTGGCGCGGGGCTCCGAGAGAGCATAAACGGTGTAACCGCCGGCATCCAGTATCCTGGTGTAGAGGAGAGAAGTATTCCACCGATAAGTCCAGGTATCGTCGGTATCGACGTCCACCCGGGTGAAGGTGCTCTCGTTGCCGGTTTGAACGCCTGCACTGAGAATCCCTTTCCTGAGATCTTCGAACCCGATGCCGTTAGGAGGGAGGTTCGGGCCGGTCAGGAAGAGGTAGGTGACGTCGTTATCGGTATTGGTCCCGGAGAAGACGATCTCGTCGCCTATATAGTAGAAGCCGGTGCCGGATGCAACGACGGTCACGGCACCCCTCTCGACGAGCACTTCGGCCTCATCGAAAACATCCGGGTTTACCGGATCCTCGACGCGGATCGTGAACCGCCGTTCGCCGGTGCTCTGATTGGTGTCGAACTGGACGGACCGGGTACCGGCGGCGTTGGTCGTAACAGTCACTGCGGAGCCGGTGTTGTTCGTCACACCAACCTGGCCGGGTGCGATCTCCGGGTGCTCTCCGGGACCAAGGCCGTCAACCTCTCTGACAGAGAGATGATACTCCTTGCGCGGCTCGCCGGTGACGGTCACAACGAAGTCGCTTCCACGGATAACACTGCTCTTGCTGACAGCGATGCCGGGCATCCCGGCGGTCATGGTCCCTATCACCCCTGCTGTTTCAGCGCCAGATCCTGCTGCAGGGACCTGAATGAAGACGGTATCGCCGGCTGTGCCGGGGCTGTCAAATGCCGCCGCTGGCGCAACGACCAGCGCAGCCAGGAGGGCCACGGCAACAGCCATCCGGATTGATGTTCGTTTTAAGATCATCATAATCCCTTTCTCGATGGTGCGTAGCCGGGAGGGCTTGCACCACGCAGGACGCTGGTCGCGGAAGCTGGAGCGCGAGACGGATATCGCTCGACCGGTTGGTGCCCCTATCCCGTGCGCGGGCCATGGTCTCGTATACGGCAGATAAAGGTATCGTTGCTGGCCGGATTGTAGAATAGAGGGCATATTTATCCAGCATCGCAGGAGGGCAGGTTCCCCGTTACGGTGATGACCGGGTTCCCACCGGCGGTCGGGCTCCGGGGCGGCCCGGAGGGGAAAAAGTTGTCCGTCTGGAGCAGCGGAACCGTTGCCGGCCGTCATGCCCGGCCTTCCTCCTTCCGTCAGGGCGTCGACGGCACCGGTCCCGATGGTCCAGCGGTATGACGCCGCCTGCTCAGGGCGACGCCATAACCGGCCAGACCATAACGCCAGGGGACACTCAACCCCCGAACCCTTCGGAATCTCCGAAGAGTTGCCCGGCACCGCATCGAAAGATCGACCGGGGGCAACCTATATCCCGCACCCCGCACCCTCACCGAGCATGCCCGCCGGTGAGACGAACTGGAGGAGGAGCCTTCCTGCCGACCTCGTCGCCGGCGCGACCACCGCCCTCGTCGGCATCCCGCAGGCGATGGGGTTCGCCCTCGTCGCCGGGATAAACCCGATCTACGGCCTCTACACCGTCACGTTCTCGACGGCGATCGGGGCGCTCCTCACCGGCTCTTCCTACCTCAAGGTGATGCTCTCAAACGTCCTCGCGGTCTCGATCTACTCGGTCCTCGCCCCGGTCCCGGAGGCCGACGTCCCGGCCACCCTCTTTGTCCTGACGCTCCTTATCGGGCTCTTTCAGCTCGGGTTCGGGCTTGTCAAGGCGGGCAGCCTGACCCGGTTCGTATCGAACGCCGTCCTCACCGGGTTTGTCACGGGAGCAGCGCTCCTCATCGTCCTCGGGCAGCTCGGGAACCTCACCGGCTACGAACTCCCGAGGGAAGCGATCCGGATCCTCGCCGTGCCCGACCTCATCCTTCATGCGGGCGAGATCCAGCCGCAGGCGATCGCGGTCGGGCTCCTGACCATCGCCCTCGTCCTCGTCTTCCGGCGGGTGCCGCACCTCAGTTCCGTCGCCCTCGTCCTCCCGATCGTCATCGCGGCCCTCCTCGTTGGGGCCGTATTCCCGGAGATCGCGCTCGTCGGCGATGTCGCCGCGATCCCCGACGGCCTCCCGTTACCCGTCATCCCCGACCTCGCCCTCGCGCCCGGACTCCTCGTCCCGGCGCTCGCCCTCGCCATCATCGGGCTCGTGATGACCGTCGGGATCACGGAGACGACCCCGGAGCCCGACGGCACCATCGCCGACGTGAACCGGGACTTCTCGGGACAGGGAATCACGAACATCCTCTGCAGTTTCCTCCAGTGCGCACCGGCGGGCGGGTCGCTCTCGGCGACGGCGCTCAACGTCGCCGCGGGGGCAGAGACCCGGATGGCCAATCTCATCTCGGGCGCCCTTGTCGGGCTGGTCGTCGCCATCGCGGGACCGCTTGCCGAACTGATCCCGCTCCCGGCCCTTGCCGGCATCCTGATCCTCATCGGGATCGAACTCATGAACCGGCCCCACGAGATCGCCTGCATCTGCAGGTACTCCCGCTCCGGGCGCTGGGCGATGGTCGCCACCTTCGTCTCCACCCAGGTCCTGCCGCTCCAGTACAGCATCTACGTCGGCGTCCTCCTCTCGCTTGCCATCTACCTGGTCACCTCCACCCGGGAGGCAACCGTGGTCCGCCTCGTCCCGGCGGGAGGGGGGATGTTCCGGGAAGAACCGGCGCCCAACCGGCTCCCGGGCGGTCGCCTTACCATCCTCTCGGTCTCCGGCAACGTCTACTTCGCCACCCTCCGGGCGATCGAGCGTTCGCTTCCGTCCCCGGAAGGGGCAGAAGGCGCCGTCGTGGTTCTCGCCCTCCGGGGGAGAGTCGAAGCCGGCACCGGGCTCTTCCGGATGCTGGAACGCTATGCCCGCCAGGTCGAGGCCGGGGGGAACCGGCTCATCCTCGCCGAGGTCGACCCCCGACTTCTATCGGGCCTGGAAGGGACCGGGGCGGCGGCGGCCATCGGACACAGGAACATATTCTTCGCGACGCCGATCGTCGGGGAGTCACTCATGGAGGCGATCCGGGCGGCGGAGCCCCTGGTCCGGGAGAAGGAGTGACGCACCGCCCGGAAAACTCTTTTCTCTTCGGAACGCCCATACCTTTTCTGTGAATATGACCGCCGAGAGCCTCTCCCCCCCCGCCCGGATCGCGATCGTCGGGGCGGCGGTCGTCATCGTTCTCGCGGGGATCCGGGCGGCCGCCCCGCTCCTCGGCCCGTTCCTGGTCGCCGTCTTCTTCGCCATGATCACCGCGCCCGTCATGACGTGGCTGACCCGGCGGGGAGTGCCCCCGGTCCTCGCCGCCGGAACGGTGGTCGTGGCCCTCATCGGGCTCCTCGTCGGGGTGCTCGCCTTCCTCGGCGTGGCTTTCACCGGGTTTATCCGCTCCCTGCCGCAGTACCAGGCGAGCCTCGAGGGGCAGGCTGCCGGACTCGCCGATTACGGCATCGACCCCGGGACCTTCACGGTATGGGACTACATCGACCAGGGGTACGTGATCCAGCAGGTGGCCGGGCTCGCCCGGCAGGTCGGGAGCATCACCTTCGACATCTTCATCGTCTTCGTCGGGATCGGGTTCCTTCTCCTTGAGGCGCCCCGGCTCACGGCTGCTCTCGCGCGGCGCCTGGGGCCAGAGAACTCCCTATACCGGCACTTCTCGCAGTCGGGCCGGATCCTCATCGATTACGTGGTGGTCAGAACGAAGGTGAACCTGATCACCGGCGTCGGGACCGGGCTCTTCCTCACCCTCCTCGGGGTCGACTTTGCGGTGCTCTGGGGCTTTGTCGCCTTCGTCCTGAGCTACGTCCCCTACATCGGCCTCGTCGCAGCCGCGATCCCGCCCACCCTCCTCGCCTTCATCGAATACGGGCCGGCGGGAGCGGTGGCCGTCATCGCCGCCGTCGCCCTCATCGACGCCGCCGCCGAGAACCTCGTCCTCCCCCGGATGGCCGGGCGGGAACTCAACCTCTCGCCGTTCGTCGTCCTCTTCTCCGTCATCCTCTGGGGGCTCGTCCTCGGGGCGGTCGGGGTCTTCCTTGCCATACCGCTGACGATCGCGGTCAAGCTCTTCCTCGAGAGCTGGGAGGAGACCCGGTGGATAGGGGAGATGATGGGCAACGGAGGCCGGCGGGAGTAAGATCCGGACCGACCGCAGGGAATATATATCCTCAATTATATTTTCGACTGCATCCCAGCAGTGGAGGATCTATGAGTGATCTGATTGCCATCGCCTATGACGGCGAGGAAACCGCGTTCCGGGTCAGAGATCGGCTCATCCAGCTGACGAAGGAGCACGTCATCGAACTGGAGGACCTGGTGGTTGTCGTCCACCACCGGGACGGAAAGACCGAGATCAAGCAGGCTACCAACCTGGCCGGCATGGGGGCGCTCTCGGGCGCCTTCTGGGGGCTTCTGATCGGCCTGATCTTCTTTGCCCCGATCTTCGGGCTTGCCATCGGGGCGATCACCGGCGCGCTCGCCGGGCGTTTCTCCGATTACGGCATCGACGACAACTTCATCAAGGAGGTCGCGGAGAGTGTCGGGCCAGGCAACTCCGCGGTCTTCCTGCTCGTCAAGAAGATTACGCCGGACAGGGTGGTCGACGCCATCAGGGAGTTCGGGGGCCACGTCATCCGGACGTCGCTCTCGGAGGCGGAGGAGGCGAACCTCCAGGACGCCTTCGGGGCCGGGACGGCGGCAAAAGCAGAGGTGCCGCCACCCTCCCCGTGAGCAGGAGGGCGGCAAGCGCCTCACTTTTTGGACCTTTGCGGACCGGTCCTCGTTGAGGTACGCCCCGGTGCAGGAGCGTATTCCCGGCATACCCTTTCGTTGTGGGGCTCTTCGCGGTACCGGGGTGGAAGATGCGGGAAGTCAGGGTTACCAGGACGGAGCGGGACGGGGCGGTGGAGATCGGGTTCCGGTTCAAATCGAGCGATCAACTCCTCGACCCGGACGACCCGTCCCCCCTCCCCGCCCGGGAACTCACGGAGTTTGCCGAAGAATACATCGCCAGTTATCTCGACGGGTGCAACCTCAAAGAGATCGCCGGCATCACCGTAGGTCTCCCGGGGGAGTCGCTCTCGCCGGAGAAGGCCGCGCTCCTCCCGGAAACGATCCGGCGGCACTTCTCGTTCCGGATAGCCGACCTCGACGACGACAGAAGGGTCTCCCGCAGGGAGGGCAGGATCAGTCTCGCCCTGGCCATCCTCAACGCGGCGATCGCCGTGCTGTTCATCGGAGTCATTGCCGGGCGCCTCGACGGCCCCACCGCGATCCTGCTCACCGGCCTCGTCACCATCTTAAACTGGGTGACGGTCTGGGACACCTACGAATACTTCGTCTATGACTACCGGCGCGAGGTGCGGAAGCGCCGGATCTACGAAAAACTCGCGGACATCGATATCCGGGTCGAGGCATGGTGACGCAGGAGAACCGACCCGGGGACGGGTGACGGCCGGAACCTTTTTCTGATTCACCCCGGAGAGGGGGCGCCATGCTTGAACAGATGAAGACGGGTGCAGGAGACGTCGTCGGGTTCCGGTTCGACGGCGAGATGACGGCCAAAGACTACGACGGGACGCTGATCCCGGCGCTCGAGGCGGTGGAGAAGGGCCACCCGATCCTCCGGATACTCTTTCATATCGTGAACTTCCACGGCTGGAAGCCGCATGGGCACTGGGAGACCCTCAAGGACTGGCCGGGGATGGAGAAGGTCGACCGGATCGCGATCGTCGGCGGGGAGAAGTGGGAAGAGTGGATGAACCACCTGCCCGGACTCTTTGTGGGCTTTTTCGGCATCGACGTGCGGTATTTCACCGAAGGCCACCTGGACGCCGCACTCGACTGGCTGCGGAAGCCGATAGCCGCAAAAGAGGCCGCTGTCGAGGTGGAGTGACACAACCAGGGCGCAAAAGCCGCCTCCCTGAAGAACAGGCAATCTTTTTTCACCCCGGGCAACCTACCGGTGATCAGACAGACAGCGATCCCATGCACTATTATAAGGATATCATATTCGAAAAACCCCTGCCGGAAGAGATCCGGCGGCTCGATCTGCTCCCGGCGGACCTCCACTTCCACACCCGGCACTCCGACTCGGCCACCCGTGTGCGGGACGCGCTGAAACTCGCGGCCCGCCGGAGAGTCGGGCTTGCGATCACCGACCACAATCAGGTCGGCGGCGTGGCCGATGCAGAGCGGCAGGGGATCCGGATTCCCCTCATCCCCGGGATCGAGGTCAGCGCCAACGACGGCCCGCACATCCTCCTCTACTTCTACTCGGCCTCCGACCTTCTGGACTTCTACCGGCGTCACGTCGAGAAGAACCGGAGAAACGGCCCGTTCACCGCAATACGTCTCGATACCCCCGAGATCCTCGATCGCCGGGAGGGGTACGCCTGCATCGCCGCCGAGGCGCACCCCTGCGGCTACGCTTTCCTGAACCGCGGGGTCGAGCGGTGTGTCGCCGGCGCGTGCATCGGCGAAGAAATCTTCTCCCGCCTCGACGCGCTCGAGGTGATCTGCGGGGGGATGGCCCGGTCACATAACCTGAAGGCGGCCGGGCTCGCCGTCGCCCATGGTCTCGGGCGGACCGGCGGAACCGACGGCCACCTCCTCCACGAACTCGGCGGGGTCGTCACCTGTGCCGAGGCCGATACCGTGGAAGAGTTCCTGGATGCCGTCCGGGCGAGAAAAACCGTCATCATCGGCCGCGAACGACCGCTCGTCGAGAAGGCGGTGATGGGGACCGCGGTCCTCCCGCACCACCTCCCCTATACCGTCCCCATCCTCCAGGCCCGCTGGGAACAGAGCCTCCCCCGGATCAGGAAGTTCGTCCAGGGCCGGCTGAACCGGTGAGGGCCCTCACCCGAGCGGCGAGAAGAGACGGGAGACCGACTCCTTCACCCGGACACCGAGGGACCGTGCCCGGTAGTCCTCCGGCGTGATCTCGGTGGAGACGGCAAGATCCTCCTCGAACGCCCGCATAAGATCGGCCCCGACGGCCGCATCGTAGAAGAAGGCGTTCGCCTCGAAGTTCAGCCGGAAACTCCGGACGTCCCAGTTCGCACTCCCGACCGAGCCCGCCTTTCTGTCGACGACGATCGTCTTTGCGTGGAGAAACCCGTCGTCGTAGGTATAGGCCCGCACCCCGGCATCGAGCAGGTCGCCGATGAACGAGAGGGTCGCCCAGTAGACGAACGGGTGGTCGGGCTTGCAGGGGATCATGATCCGGACGTCGACACCGGAGAGTGCCGCGAGCCGCAGGGCGTCGGTGACGCTCTCGTCCGGTATGAAGTAGGGTGTCTGGATGCAGACCGACTCCCGGGCGGAGTTGATCAGTTTGAGGTAACCCTCCTTTATCGGGTTCCACCGGGTATCCGGGCCGCCGGAGACGATCTGGATCGGCGTCGTGCCGGGCGAGCCCCCGCCGGAGAAGTAGCGGGTCTCGAGGTCCGCGTTCTCGCCGGTCACGTAATGCCAGTCGAGGAAGAACCGGAGCTGGAGCATCCGGACGGCATCCCCCGTGATCCGGACGGCGGTGTCGCGCCAGCGGCCGAGCGGCCCCTCCCCCAGGTAATCGTTTCCGATGTTGAACCCGCCGATGAACCCCACGACCCCGTCGATGACGGCGATCTTTCGGTGGTTGCGGTAGTTGACCCGGTAAAACGAGGGGAAGAAGACCCCGATCTTCCCTCCGGCGTCCGCCAGTTCGGAGAACGCCGCTCGCGACCCGCCTCCGGGCCGGGATCCCATGGCGTCGAAGAGGAGCCGGACTTCGACGCCCTCCCGCGCCTTCTCTGCGAGGGCGTGGATGACCGCCCGCCCTAGGTCGTCGTCGTTGACGACGAAGTACTCCAGGTGGATGTGGCGGTGTGCGCCCCGGATCGCGGCAAAGAGTGCGTCGAACTTATCCTCGCCCCGGGTGTAGATAACGACCCGGTTCCCCTCAGTCAGGCACGCCCGGTTGTTCTGGAGGAGGAGGAAGATCGTGTCGCGGAACTCCTCCGCCTCCGGGGTGGTAAACCGGTGGTGGTTGCCGGCGAGCGCCCGGTGCTGCTTCTCGAAGATCCCCTGGAGATAAGAACGGTCCTCCTGCTCCTTGATGACGAACATCTTCTGCCGGGTATAATTCTGCCCGAAGAGCAGGTAGAGCACAAAACCGACGGGAGGCAGGAGGAAGAGGACCATCAGCCAGGCCGTCGTGGCCGTCGGGTTTCTCCGCTCGAAAAAGACGATGGTGACGGCGAATACGACGTTGAGGGCAAGGATGAATCCTATTGAGAGTTCCAATTCCATTCTCGCAATCCCCTGCCGGAACGGGGCATCGCCATCTATCACCGCACAGGAGTATATACGTGTACCCACCGGCGCATCACCGCCGACCAGCCATACCTTTTTTTCTTTGGAGGGCCATAGGAGCACCCATGCTTGACCGGATGAAGGAAAGTTCAGGGAGTGTTCTCGGGTTCCGGTTCGACGGGAAGTTGAGCGAGAGCGATTATGCCACCGTCCTGATCCCGGAACTCGAACGAGCGATGAAAGATCACCAGAACGTCCGGATCCTCTTAAAGATCGAAGGCTTCCGCAGCTGGAGACCCGGCGAGGCCTGGGAAGCCTTCAAGCAGTGGCCGGGAATGGAGAGGGTCGACCGGATCGCCGTCGTCGGCGGAGAGCGGTGGCGGGAATGGATGAACCACCTGCCGGGGCTCTTTGTCGGGTTCTCCGGGGTCGACGTTCGCTACTTCCCGGAGAACCGTCTCCGGGACGCCTGGGGCTGGCTCCGGGAAGGGCTCGTGGTCCTCCCGGTCCCGGAATGAAGTTCCGGGTAGTCGCCGGCCCGGACCCTTCCTGCGATGCCGGAGAGGGTGCCGCCGCCGTCTTCCTTCTCGAGCACCTCCGGGCGAAGAACCTGAGGGCTGCCAGGGGGAGCGATCAAGGGGAGAACGCCGGAAGCGCCGGCCGGAAGGAGGGGACACGTCACCGAGAACAGCCTGCCGCTGCGCAATCGGCCTGCGGAACTCCTTTCCGGGGAGCTGCAGTGCGTTTATGTGGACCGGGTGCCACACTTCAGCGCCCATAGGAACCAGGTGGAGGAACCTTCATGCGCATTGGACGTCGCACGGGCCTGATCATAGTCATATTGCTGATCGGCGCCATCACCGCCCTCAACGCCCTCGACCTGGCGGGGGGCGGATCGGGAGTGACGGAGCTTGCACCTGCGGAGGTGCGGGAGTACCGGGGTGAGCAGCTCTCCTCGATTACGGATTTTCGTGAGAACTCGATCCGTGGCCCGCAGTATGTGAATGCGAGCACCTACACTCTCACCATCGACGGACTGGTGGAGAGCAGAAAGGGATACTCCTACGATGCGCTCATGGAGCGGTTCCCTCACTACCGCAAGGTTGTTACCCTCTACTGCGTGGAAGGCTGGGACGTCACCATCCTCTGGGAGGGGATGAAAGTAGAGGATCTCCTGCAGGAGGCGGGAGTGGAGCCGGGGGCAGATACGGTCATCTTCTACGCGGAGGACGGCTACTCCTCATCACTTCCCCTTGCCTACATCGAGGACCGGGACATCCTGCTGGCCTATGCCATGAACAACGTCACCCTCCCGGCGGAGCGGGGATTCCCCTTCCAGCTGGTGGCCGAAGACCGCTGGGGCTATAAGTGGGTGAAGTGGGTGACCCGGATCGAAGTATCCGACGATGAGAACTACCGCGGCTACTGGGAGAGCCGGGGGTATTCGAACAACGGGAGCATAGACCGATCCTTCTTCGATCGGGGATAGGAAGGGGCAAGGATGGTGCGGTTCACGTATCGGAAACTGGTCTCCTGGACCCTCCTCGCATTGACGCTCCTCTTCCTGATCAGCGGCTTCGGGATCACGGAACCATGGCTGGTGCGGCCCCTGACGTTCGGGCTTCTCGATAAGGCGCTCTCCCAGCAGATCCACTTCCTTCTCTGGGGCCCGTTCCTGATCGTGCTGGTGCTGCACATATACTACTCCTGCGGCATCTTCAGGAAATAATCCTTAGTAAGGCTATTCGCGGCAAAGAGGACGAATACGTAAATAAACAGCAAGACCCGGAGATGATGAAATGGACAACCCCTCTAACGACGATCGTATCTGCAAGAGGGAGGGGACCGTGCCCGCTCCGTCCCGCCTCGCATCCCTCACCCGGGTTGTCATCATCACTGCCGTCATCGTCACCGGCATGCACCTCGGCGCCGCGATTGTGAGCCCGGTGCTCGTCGGGTTCATCCTGGCGGTCATTGTCACGCCGACGGTGCATCGCCTGGAAGAGCGCGGGCTGCCCCGGGTGGCAGGGGTGCTGGCGATGGTCGGGGCGATTGCCGGTGTTGTCCTGCTGCTCGTCGCACTCCTGAGCCTGTCGCTTGTCGAGCTCGACAGCGCGCTCCCCGCCTACCAGGACCTTCTGCGAGCGCAGCTTGTGGGGCTGCAGTCGTGGTTTGCAGACCTGGGAATTCCGGTATCGGTACAACCGCCCGAATCACCGAACGGCTCCATGCTTATCCCGCCGCTCTGGGAGATTCTCGCCGAACTCTCTATCCTGGCCATCGATTTCCTGGTCATCCTGATCGTAACCGTCCTCATGCTCCTGGAGGTAGCCTCTTTCCGGGGGAAACTCGTGCGAAGCCTGGGATCCGACACCATGGCGGAACTCAACCGTTCCGCGAGCGACCTGGTTGCATATGCGTCCTTCCGCACCAAAAGCGGGCTTGCGACCGGTATCGCTGTCGCGATTCTCCTGCTGCTCCTCGGGATCGACGCCCCGGTGCTCTGGGCGGTCCTGATTGTCGTGCTCGGCTACATCCCCTACTTCGGGCTGCCTATCGCATCGGTGCCCCCTATCGGGCTTGCCGGGCTCCAGCACGGCCTCCCGGGGGCACTTGCCGTTGCGGTCGGCATCTCTATCATCGACTTTCTCGCCCGCCGCTTCCTCCTGCCGTACCCTGCCGAGCGGGCGCTCCGAATCTCCCCGCTGGTTATCATCCTCTCGGTCCTCGCCTGGACGCTGGTGCTCGGCGTCCCGGGACTGTTTCTGGCAGCTCCGCTGACTCTGCTTGTAAAGGCGGTGCTGTCGAGTTCGGAAGAGACACGGTGGATGGCAATACTGATGGAGCCGTCCGGGGATGCTGGGGGTCCTGGAAAACTCTCCACGGAGCGATAGGCCGCACGCCCCCAAAATGTAATATATCGGCAATAATAATGCAATTCGCCGAAACCTGCGATCGAACCCAAAAAAATATCCAATAAACGCCGTCTGAGAGGTGATTGGACTGTTGATGGAGCGGACCTGATGCGTGCCGGGACCGGTTGGCCGGTGCGGGAACCAAGAAGCCGGAACGGTCGAACCCGTGCAGCAGGGAGAGCACTCTTCCTGGCTCTCCTGCTCGGGGTACTGGTGGGCACGGGAGCCGCTCAGATGCAGGAGAATGCCAGTGTCCAGGAGCTGGACGGGAGAATAGAACCAGGTCAGGCTATCATTTACGATCTCCCCGGCCTGCAGGCGGGAGAAACCCTGTACGCCTATGCGGAGGGAGCTTCAGGAAACCTTGACCCGTTCCTCGCCGTAACGAACCCTGAGCTCAACACGAGCCGGGTGCGTAACGAATTCGCAAGCGAGGTGAACAGTTCGCTTGCAGCGGGGCAGGACCCGCTCAGGGTGATCCCGGAGATTGCCGGCCGGTACTTCCTCGCCTGGAACGACGATACGAACGGCACCTACGACTCCGCCCTGCAGCACCGCATTCCCGCCGACGGCGACTATCTCCTGATCGTGATCGGCTCTCCGGCAAAACCCCAGCAGACCTTCGGAGACTATCGCCTCCTGGTCGGGATCGACGCCCCGCAGGTGCTGACCGGCCAGGCCGAACCGACAGGGGCCACCATCGCGATCTTGAATGCCTCGGCTTCGAAGATGCGTGTCGGCGTCCAGGAGGTGACGGGGAACCTCTCCGCCAACACATCATCGACCTTCTACACCTTGAGCCCGGTAGAGACGAACGACACGTTCTACGCCTTCATCGAAGCGACCTCCGGGGACCTGATCCCGGCGATGATCCTGCGGGACTACGGCGGCAAACCTCTCGCAGTGGTGGCTCCTGCAACGGGGGGGACCAGCGCCACGCTCCAGTACACCTTCGGCGGCGCCAGCAGCAACAACCGGCTGGAGGTGCTCTCAAGCCCGCTGAACGGGGCCAACACGACGGGAGACTTCCGCCTGCTGACCGGCCTGAACGCCCCCGGCGTGCTCGCGGGCAACGAACCGCCCGGAGGCCCCCCCGTCCTGCAGGAGCCCATCAGGGTTAAAGTCGGCGTCGAACTGGACCAGATCACCGGCGTGGACCAGGTCAGCGAGAACTTCGCTGCGGTGGCCAACATCTGGATGGAGTGGACAGACCCCGCCCTGGCATTCAGCCCGGACGAATGCGGCTGCCGGGTCAAGATCTACCGGAGCATCGACGATTTCGTCACGGCCGAGGGGTCACGGTGGCCGGAGTTCACGCTTATCAACCAGCAGGCGCAGCGCTGGACGCAGAACCAGCTCATCCTGGTGCAGCCCGACGGCACCGCCACCTACTTCGAGCGTTTCTGGACAACCCTTCAGGCGCCGGACTTCAACTTTCGGGCCTACCCGTTCGATACCCAGGACTTCTACATCCGCATCGACTCGCTCTACCCTGAAGGGCTGTATGTCTATGAGCCATGGCCGGAGAAGACCGTCGTAGGCACCCAGCTCGGGGAGGAGGAGTGGTACATCACCTCGAGCGACACCAACATCAGCACGGTTCAGATCACGACCGAAAACTCCCGCTACTCCTTCCACTTTGCGGCTGCCCGTCACCTGACCTTTTACATCCTCCGCATCCTGCTGCCCATCCTGATCATCATCATCCTGACCTACATCACGTTCCTCCTCAAGGACTACGGCAAGCGGGCCGAAATAGCCAGCGCCAATCTGCTCCTCTTCATCGCGTTCAACTTCACCATCGCCGGCGACCTGCCGCACCTCGGCTACCTGACCTTCCTTGACGCCATTCTGGTCGCCACCTTCGTCATCACCGGTGCAATCGTCGCCTACAACCTCTACCTGAGATGGCTGGCGACGGAGGCGCAGAAAGAGATCGCCGAGCGTATCGACCGGGTGATGGTCTGGTTCTACCCGGCGGCGTACATCGCTGCGCTCATTCTTGCCTTGCTGCTCTTCTGAGCACTGCGCCGCTGCCGCACGCATATTTATGTATCGACGGCCAATGCACTGGCATGAACTGCCCGGTCTGCGGGGGAGACTGCATCGAGAACGCTCCCACGCTCCTTGCACGGCTGCCGCACGCTTTCGCCCCCTGCCCCGACTGCATGGGGCTCGTCTACGACAAGAGGAGCCCCCCGCCCGATATCGATACGGCCGGGCCCTGCCCTTCCTGCGGGAAGCGGTTCATCGACGAGGTCTTCGCCCAGATCTACCGGGTGATGGCCGCTGAGGGGGACCTCGCCGGGACCGAACCCCTCGCCGCCGCCGCAACACCGCTCGTTCACCCCGGGTTTGCCATGCGCTCGGCCCCTCACCTCCCGCCCCGATCGCTCGTCCTCCTCTCCCGGTCGGTCGGGGAGCGGGCGGCCGCCCGCCTGGTCGCCGAGGTCCCGGAGGTCCGGGGGGTCGTCAGGACCGGGGCCGGGACGCCGGGGATCACGGATACCGACGCGGCGCCGCAGGCATACACCCTGCTTGCCGGGTGCGACGTCCGGGCCGACATCTTCCCCACCCGGGCGGGACCGATCGTCGTCTACAAGCAGCAGTCGGTCCTACACGTCGAGTTCCCCCGGGACCAGAACGAGAAGATCCTCTCTCTCGAGCGCGAGATCGGGCAGCACCGGCCCCGGACCTTCGTCGACGCCTGCTCCGGTGCCGGAACTCTCGCGCTTGCCGCCGTCCGGGCGGGCATCCCCCGCGTGATTGCGAACGACGCCTGGTACGCGGCAGCCTTCTGGACCACCTGCAACCTCCGGGTGAACCGGGAGGTCCTCGGGATCGGGGAGGTGACGATGCACCGGTCCTGCGACGACCTCCGGCGCCGACCGGTCGCGCGGGACCCCGTCCTCGTCGCCACCGTCACCGGCGCGCAGGAGATCGAGGTTTACCAGGGAGATCTGCGGCTGCTTCCGGCCGTCCTCCCGCCCGAAATCGACCTCGCTGCCCTCGACCTCTTCGAGAAGGCGGATGCCGGGAAGGTCGGCCGGATCACCGGAGCCTGGCAGGCCCGGGTGGGCGGAGCTATTTTTATCCCATAGACTACAGTATATACGGGGACTAGCCCGGGTGGCTCGGCGTCACCTGTCACCCGAAACCGCCGTCAGCGGGGGGCGAAGTCTGAGGAAGGCCGCAGCGGCCTGCAGGATCCACTGCGTCCCGACGGAGAAGCCTCGTCCCATGAGGTCGGCGGAGAGGTATCAAAGCCCCGGAGGGGGCGGCGACCTTTTGCCGCGGGTACCGGTTCAGGCCCGGAAGGGAGCAGACTTACCGTGGACGTTCGGCGCCCATGGGGGTGCGGGGTGGAGGAGGGATGCAGCGGTGAATGCCTGTGCGCACGGTCGACCGAGGACGTGTCCCCAACGGCGATCTCCATGGCAAAAGTAACGATTCTTGGGGCTACAGGGAACGTCGGCATATTTGCGGCCCATACCATATCCGAGATCCCGTACGTCAGCGATATGCTGCTCGTCGGGAGGCCCGGGCGCGAAGATTTTCTCGCGGGCTGCTGCCGTGACCTATCCGACTCGTTTGCTGCGCGAGGCACCGACATCCGCCTCTCGTACAGCACCAACCTTGCAGATACGAAAGACTCGGATATCTTCATCTGTACGGCAGGCATGCCCCGTCAACCGGGACAGGACAGGAACGATCTCGCCTTCGAAAACGCAAAGATCATCGCCGAGACCGCCGAGACCATCGGCCGGTCTTCGCCCGACGCTATTCTCTTTCTGGTGACGAACCCCGTCGACGTCATGACCGCCGTCGCCCTGAAGTACTCGGGGCTCCAGCCGAGACAGGTCTTCGGCCTCGGGACGCACCTCGACTCGATGCGCTTAAAGTCGCTGATTGCGCGGTACTTCCGGGTCCACGTCAGCGAGGTGCATACCCGCATCATCGGCGAGCACGGCGAGAGCATGGTTCCGCTCTGGTCGGCGACGACGATCGGCGGCATCCGGATCAACCACCTGCCCACCTTCTCGGGGCTGCCCGCGCAGGAGATGATCGACACCGTCAGAACGAGCGGCGAGGCGATCATCAGGGATAAGGGCTCCACCGTCTACGGTCCCGGAGAAGCGATTGCAACCCTTGTAAGGACGATCCTCGGGGACGAGAACCGGATCCTCACCGTCTCAAGCTACATCAAAAGCGAGATCCACGGGATCGGCGACGTCTGCATAGGCGTGCCCGCCCGGATCAACCGGAACGGCGTCTTCCCGGTGCCGCTCAGCCTCGAAGAGGACGAAGTCGCCGGGTTCAAAGAATCGGTCGTAAAGATCCGAAAGATCACTGCCGAAGTGATGGAACGGCTCGAAGCGGCCCGGTAAGCGGGAAAAGTGAGTATCGGGAATCCACTTATACAAGTGTGGATTCGATGATCTCGGCGCTTGCGACGCCTTCAAGATTCTGGAGCGCTGCTTCGATCTCATCGGGAGCCCCGGCTTTGTCGGGGACGACGATGGCGGCTTTCAGCGCCACAAGACCGAAGCCGATCGGCTCTTCTCTGATATCGTCGACCGGGACGGCCGCCTTGACCGCGGCTTTCAGCGCTTCACGGTCGACATCGGGGGACTCGGGCATTATCTTCACGATAATGGCTACGTTGCCCATCGGTTATGGCCCCCGGAACCCGCACTTCGGACATGTATATGCTATGCTCTGCTCCCTGCACCGGTAGCACCTGTTAATCTCGTGCGCACACACCGGGCACGGGAACCAGGTGGATCCTTCCTCGGCCAGCGTGGCGTTGCAGGAGGTACATCGATCTCTCGCTGTCATCGTTGTTTCCTCGAATGTTAACCTATCATATCGCCCCCGCAGCAATTAAAATCTCGGATCGACGAGAGTCCCGACGACCGCCTCGTCCCGGAGGGCACGGCGGACCCGGTCGTCGTGCCTGCCGCTGACCACCCGGGCCCGGAGACCGTGTTCGAAGACGAACCGGATGAATGCGGGATCGACCTCGTCGGGGGTGAGGGAGGGGTCCTCGACCCTTGAGAGGAGCCTGCGGTGGTGGTGGATACC